>SHWA01000019.1 GCA_009693995.1 Alphaproteobacteria bacterium
GAACTGTGCGCGCCTTTAGCCTGAGGGCCGATGGCCGGTGAGCTACCAGCGGCAGTAGCCGCACGGGTCCGGCAGCGGGCCGAGCAACTGGCGGGGCGCTTCCCGCCGCTCTTGGTCGCCGCCGAACGCATCGCGGCCGTGGTCGCCCAGGGCGTGCACGGTCGCCGCCGGGTGGGGAGCGGGGAGACCTTCTGGCAGTTTCGCAGGTACCAGCCCGGCGACCCGATCAATCGCATCGACTGGCGTCAGACCGCGAAGTCGCAGCGCGCGTTCGTGCGCGAGACCGAGTGGGAGGCGTCGCAGAGCGTCTGGCTGTGGCCCGACCAGTCGGCCTCCATGCACTACGCCTCGCGCCCTGGCGCGGAAGAAAAGGCGGTGCGGGGGAACTTGCTCGCCCTCGCCCTCGCCGTGCTGCTGATTCGCGGCGGCGAACTGGTGGCGCATCTCGGCCACGACCGCACGCCGGTAGCCGGGCGGACGGCCGTCAACCGGATCACCGATCGCTTCGCGCGCGGACTCGCAGCCACCGCAAGCCTGCCGCCCGTCCTTCCGCTTCCGCGCTACGCCCAGGTGGTGCTGATCAGTGATTTCCTGTCGCCGATCGAGGAGATCGACGCCCTGGTGCGCAGCTACGTCGCGCGCGGTGTCGGCGGACACCTGCTGCAGATCCTGGATCCCGCCGAGACCGACCTGCCCTTCGCCGGGCGCACCTTGTTCGCGGGCCTGGAGGGCGAAGGCTCGACCATCGTGCGCCGGGTGGAGAACGTGCGCAGCCTCTACGTCGAGCGGTTGCAGCGGCATCTGGGGGCCCTGCACGACCTGGCACGCAGCAACGGCTGGACCTATGCCCGCCATCGCACCGACCATCCGCCGCAGGCGGCGCTGCTCGCGCTGCACCTGGCGCTTGGTTCGCGCCGGGATCGCTAGCGCATGCTGAACCTGGGTCCGCTGGCCTTCGCCTCGCCGTGGTTGCTCGGGGCGCTTGCGCTTCTGCCGCTGCTCTGGTGGATGCTGCGCGTCACGCCCCCGGTCCCGCGCCTGGCGCGGTTCCCGGCGATCCGGCTCCTGTTCGATCTGCCGCAGACCGAGGAGACCCCGGCGCGCACTCCGCTCTGGCTTCTGTTGCTCCGGCTCCTGATCGCGGCGCTGGTGATCGTCGCGCTGGCAGGGCCGATTCTCAACCCGCGCGCCGGGCAGGAAGGCAGCGGGCCGCTGCTGGTGGTGCTGGATGACGGATGGGCGGCGGGCCGCGACTGGCAGCAGCGTCTCGACGTGCTCGGCGATCGCCTCAATCAGGCCGAGCGGGCGGGGCGGCCGGTGGCCCTTTGGCTGACCGCCGAGCGCGCGGGTGGAGCGCCGCCGCAGCCGACCGGCCTGATGCGCGCGAGCGAGGCGCTGGCGCGCGCGCAGGGCCTGGCGCCCAAGCCTTGGGGCAACGACCGCCGCGGGCTGGCCGAGGCGGCGGATGCCCTGCGGGCCGCCCGGATTGGCGAGATCCTCTGGATCGGCGATGGACTCGACGACGGCACCGCGATCGCCTTCGCCGAGGGCCTGCAGAACATCGCCCCGCTCACCCTCCTGGTGCCGGAGGCGGGGCGGGAGGCGCTGCTCCTCCGCCCCCCCCGCGCGAGCGGCCCTGACCTCGCCCTCACCGCCTTCCGCCCGAGCGAGGCGCCGCGCCCCCTGTTGCACCTGCGCGCGACCGGCGAGGACGGCCGGCTTCTTCTGCGTCAGGACCTGGTGTTCGATGGCGGCGCGCGCAAGGCCGACGTGGTGCTGACCCTGCCGACGGAACTGCGCAACCAGATCGCGCGGTTCGAGATCGAGAGCGAGCAGACGGCGGGGGCGGTGGTCTTGATGGACGAGCGCTGGCGGCGGCGCCCCGTTGGGCTGGTTTCCGCCGGCAGCGGCGAGGGCCAGCAGCCGCTGCTCTCCGAGCTCCACTACCTCGATCGGGCGCTCAACCCCTCTGCCGAAGTGCGCCGGGGCTCGATCGCCGAGCTGCTCGATCGCCGCCTCGCTGTGCTGGTGCTGGCCGACGTCGGGCAGGTGGTCGGCCAGGATCGCAGCCGCATCCAGGCCTGGATCGAAACCGGCGGCGTGCTGATCCGATTCGCCGGCGAGCGCATGGCGGAGGCCGCCGACGATCTGGTGCCGGTGGCACTCAGGAGCGGTGGCCGCGCCCTCGGCGGCGCGTTGTCGTGGAGCGAGCCGGCCCGCCTCGGTGCCTTCGATGCCGAATCGCCGTTCGCCGGTTTGAAAGTCCCGGACGAGGTGCTGGTGCACCGGCAAGTGCTGGCCGAGCCCGCCCTCGACCTCGCCGAGCGGACCTGGGCGAAGCTGACCGACGGCACGCCGCTCGTCACTGCCGAGCGCCGCGAGCGGGGTTGGATCGTCCTCTTCCATACCACCGCCAACACCGACTGGTCGGACCTGGCGCTGTCTGGCCTGTTCGTGGAGATGCTGCGGCGCGTGGTGGACCTGAGCCAGGGGGTGGTCGGCGAGGCGGCGGCGGTGGCGCTGCCGCCGCTCCAGTCGCTCGACGGCTTCGGGCGGCTGGGCGATCCGCCGGTGACCGCGGTGCCGCTTTCGGTGACCGAAGGTCTCAAGGCGGGGCCGGCCAATCCGCCCGGGTTCTATGGCGACGCCGTCGGCCGCCGTGCCTTGAACCTGGCCGATGCCCTGGCCGATCCCAGGGTCCTCGGCCCGCTGCCGTCCGGGGTGCAGGTCGCGGCCATCGCCCTCGGGCGGGAGGTCGCTTTGCTGCCGTGGTTGCTGGCGCTCGCGCTCGCCCTGTTCCTGGCCGATCTGGTGATTGCGCTCGCGCTGCGCGGTCTGTTGGCGCCGCGCCTGGCGGCGCCCGGGGTTGCGGCGGCCCTGGCGCTCCTGCTTTTGGCTGGCGGCGGCGAGTTGCGCGCCCAGGACCGGGGCGATGCCTTCGCCTTGGCGGCCACGCTCGAGTTTCGTCTCGCCTATGTGGTTACCGGCGTGAACGAGGTCGACGAAATCAGCCGCGCTGGTCTCGAAGGCCTGGGCCGGCAGCTTGGCCAGCGAACTTCGGTCGAGACCTCGTTGCCGCTCGCCGTCGACATCGAGCGCGATGAACTCCTGTTCTTCCCGCTGCTCTATTGGCCGGTGGTGCCGGAGCAGCCGGCGCTCTCACCGAACGCCGCGGCCAAGCTCGATCGCTACCTGAAGGCGGGCGGCAATGTGCTGTTCGACACGCGCGACGCGGCGCTCG
Source organism: Alphaproteobacteria bacterium (assembly GCA_009693995.1). Taxonomy (GTDB): domain Bacteria; phylum Pseudomonadota; class Alphaproteobacteria; order SHWA01; family SHWA01; genus SHWA01. Next base: position 3,242 of record SHWA01000019.1, read on the forward strand.
CCGTGACCCACGGCGCCGCCAGCCGGAGCGCGGCCTCCGCGCGCCTCGCCAGCCTGCTGCAGGGGCTCGACCTGCCGACCCTGCACCCGGTGCCGCCCGACCACGTGCTGACCAAGTCGTTTTTTCTGATGCAGGAGTTCCCCGGTCGCTATACCGGCGGCCCGGTCTGGGTCGAGCAGCGCGGCAACAGCGCCAACGACGGGGTTTCCTCGGTCGTCATCGGCAGCAACGACTGGGCCGGCGCCTGGGCCACAAGCGTCGGCGGGCGGCCGGCGTTTGCCGTGGTGCCCGGCGGCGAGCGGCAGCGCGAGATGGCCTACCGCTTCGGCATCAACCTGGTGATGTATTCGCTGGCCGGCAACTACAAGGCCGACCAGGTGCACGTCCCGGCCCTGCTCGAGCGGCTCGGCCAATGACCGGGGCGACCTTCACCGAGGCGGCGCTGGCACCGCTCCTACCGTGGCCGTGGCTGCTCGCGCTCGCGGTCCTGGCGGTCGCCGTGATCGCCTTGGCCCTGCTGCGCCGGGCGCCGGGCGCCGGCTGGCGCGCCGCTGTGGCGGCACTCGGTCTGCTGGTTCTGCTCAACCCCTCGCTGGTCTCCGAGGAGCGCGAGCCGCTGAAGGATGTGGCGGTTGTGGTGGTCGACGAATCGGCCAGCCAAGGCATCGGCGAGCGTCGGGTGCAGACCGCCGAGGCGCTGGCCGCGGTCGAGCGGCGGCTGGCGGCGTTTGCCGATCTCGAGACCCGGTTCGTGCGCGCCGGGCGCGAGGGGGCGAACGACTTGCGCGCCGGGAGCGCCGGCACGCGGCTCTTTGGTGCTATCGGCCGCGCCCTCGCCGACGTGCCGGCCGAGCGTGTCGCCGGCGCCATCCTGATCACCGACGGCCAGGTGCACGACGTTCCGGGCGATCCCAAGTCGGGATCACTGCACGGGCCGCTGCATGTGCTGCTGACCGGGCAGAAGGGCGAACAGGACCGCCGGCTGGTGATCGAGCAGGCGCCGAGCTACGGCATCGTCGGCCAGAGCCTCGTGCTCGGGCTCAGGGTCGACGACTCGGTCGGCGTGCAGCAGCGGACCGCACAGTTGCGCCTGAAGCGCGCCGGCACCGAGTTGCAGCGCACCACGGTGACCGTCGGCGAGACCACGTCGATCGAGTTCTCCCTCGACCATGCCGGGCCGACGGTGCTCGAGATCGAAACCGATTCCCTGCCCGGTGAGCTGGCGACCCAGAACAATCGCGCCGTGGTGGTGGTGAATGGCGTGCGCGAGCGGCTGCGCGTGCTCCTGGTCTCGGGCGAGGCCCACGTCGGCGAGCGCACCTGGCGCAACCTCCTGAAGTCGGACCCGGCGGTGGATCTGGTCCATTTCACGATTCTGCGCCCGCCCGACAAGCAGGATGGCACGCCGATCCGCGAGCTGGCGCTGATCGCGTTCCCGATCCGCGAGCTGTTCGAGATCAAGCTCAAGGAATTCGATCTCATCATCTTCGATCGCTACCGGCGCCGCGGCGTGATTCCGACCTCCTATCTCGAGAACATCGCGCGCTACGTGGCCGAGGGCGGCGCACTGTTGGAGGCCGCGGGGCCGGCGTTCGCCTCGCCCATGAGCCTCTATCGCACGCCGCTCCAGGACGTGCTGCCGGGGGCGCCGACGGGGCAGGTGTTCGACAATCAGGGCTTCGTTGCGCGCCTGACCGACACCGGGCTCCGCCACGCCGTCACCGGCGACCTGCCCGGCGCGGGCAGCGCGGGCGGTGCCCCGAGCTGGGGCCGCTGGTTCCGCCAGATTGACGTCGATCCCAATCGCGGCGTGGTCCTGATGAGCGGCATCGCCGAGCGGCCGATCCTGATGCTGGATCGCATCGGCAAGGGGCGCGTGGCGCAGCTCTTGTCCGATCACATCTGGCTCTGGGCACGCGGTTTCGAGGGCGGCGGCCCGCAGTTGGAACTGCTGCGCCGGGTCGCCCATTGGTTGATGAAGGAGCCGGATCTGGAAGAAGAAGACCTGCGCGCTCTCGCCGCCGGCAATGCCCTGACCATCACGCGCCGCAGCCTCGGCCGGGAGGCGGCCTCGGTCACCGTGACCGCGCCGTCGGGCACCGAGCAGCGCCTGCCGCTGGTGGAGGGGCAGGGGGGCCGCTGGACCGCGACCATTCCGGCCGAGGAAATAGGGCTCTACCGGGTGGCCGATGGTACCCGGACCGCGCTGGCTGCGGTCGGAGCCCTCAATCCGTTGGAGTTCGCCGATCTGCGGGCGACGGAGGACAATCTCGCGACCCTGGTGGCGGCGACGGCGGGCGGAATCCGCTGGCTCGCCGACCAAGGGGTGCCGGAGATCCGGCGCACCCGCCCCGGTCGGAGCGCCGAGGGGCGTGGCTGGATCGGCCTCCGCGCGAACCATAGCTACCTGGTCACCGGCATCCGCCAGGTGCCGTTGCTGCCGGTGCTCCTCGTGCTGAGCGGCCTCCTCGCCCTGGTGGTCCTGGCGTGGCGGCGCGAGGCGCGCTGAGCGGCCGCCCTCAGTTGCCCTGACCGCGCCACCGCTCGACCGCCAGCGCCACGCCGGCGCGCCAGGGGCGGGGCGCCAAGCCGAACGTGGTCGCGAACTTGGCGCAGTCGAGCACGGTGTTGGCCGGCCTGGGCGCGGCCGACGGATAGGCCGTGGCGGGAACCGGGCGCAGCAGGGGCAGATAGGGCCGGAACGCGACGCTGAGTACCCCTTCCGCAAAGCCGAGCCGGGTCACCGCGCCGACGCCGCAATAATGGTACGTGCCGAACCCGGGCCGGCCCGCGGCCAGGTGCTCGGCCACATGCAGGATCGCGGCGGCGAGGTCGCGGCCGGGGGTCGGGCAGTTGCGCTGGTCGGCGACGATGCGGAGCTCCGGTGCCCGGGCCGCCTGGCGCAGGATGGTGTCGAAGAAGTTGCGCCCGAAGGGACCGAAGATCCACGAACTGCGCAGGATCACATGGCGCTCGGTCGCGGCACGCACGGCCTCCTCGCCGGCGAGTTTGCTGTGGCCGTAAACGTTGACCGGCTCGGTCGGATCGTCCTCGCGCCAGGCGCCCGGGCGCTCCCCGCCGAACACGTAATCGGTCGACAGGTGCAGAAGGGGCAGACCGCGCGCCGCCGCCGCCGCCGCCAGGTGTGCTGGCCCATCGCGGTTGACGTGGAAGGCGCGGGCCGGGTCGGCCTCGGCCTGATCCACGTTGGTGAGCGCGGCAGCGTTCACCACCAGTGACGGCCGGTGCTGCGCGAGGGCCGCATGCACGGCGGCGCCGTCGGTGATGTCGAGGTCGGCCCGGGTGAGCCCGATCGCCGCCACGCCCTTCTCGCTCGCGAGCTCCAGCACCTCGCGCCCGACCTGACCGCCGGCGCCCAGCACCAGGAGTGTCACGTCAGCGCCTCAGGCATCGTCGTCATGGTCGGCCCTCTGCAATGGCTGCCGCGTCATCACTGGCCGAGTATCAATGGAAAGGGCGGCGATCGCTGTCAATCATCGTGCCCTTTCCGATAGAGTATGGCGTCGCATGCGACCCGGGGGGCGCCATGACCACCATGTTCCTGTTCGCCAATTGCGCGGTGCTGGACGCAGCCCAGGGCCGCCTGCTCGAGGGCCACCACGTACTGGTCGAGGGCAACCGGATCAAGGAAGTCAGCGACCGCCCCCTGAAGGCGACCGCGGCGCGGATGATCGAGGGGCGCGGACGGACGTTGATGCCGGGCCTCTGCGACGCCCACGTCCATGTCGCCGCCGTCTCGCCCGACCTGGCGGCCCTCACCAAATGGGCGCCCTCCTACGTGACGGCGCGCACCGCCGAGGTGCTGAAGGGCATGCTGCGGCGCGGCTTCACCACCGTGCGCGACGCGGGCGGGGCCGACTATGGCCTGGCGGACGCCATCGCCGAGGGCTATCTCGAAGGTCCGCGCCTGCTCTTTAGCGGGCCGGCGCTCTCCCAGACCGGCGGTCACGGCGATCAGCGCGGCAAGGGCGACAACTCGACCGACTATTTCTGCGGCTGCGTCGGCACGCTGGGGCGGGTCTGCGACGGCGTCGATGCGGTGCGCCGCGTCGCCCGCGACGAGCTGCGCAAGGGGGCCACCCAGATCAAGATCATGGCCTCGGGCGGCATCGCCTCGCCGACCGATCACATCGCCAACACCCAGTATTCGCTGGAGGAGATCACGGCGATCGTCGAGGAGGCGACGGCGGCGCGCACCTACGTGATGGCGCACGCCTACTACCCGAACGCGATTCGCCGCGCGATCGAGTGCGGCGTGCGCTCGATCGAGCACGGCAACTTCATCGACGAACCGACCGCCCGCCTGATGGTGCAGAAGCAGGCGTTCATGGTGCCGACGCTCTCCACCTACGAGGCGCTGGCGCGCGAGGGAGTCGCCATGGGCTTCCCGCCCGCCTTCGCCGACAAAGTCCAGTGGGTGCGGGGCGCGGCGCTCACCGGCCTCGAGACCGCACACAAGGCCGGCGTCGCGATCGCCTATGGCACCGATCTGCTCGGCGCCATGCACCGCCATCAGGCGCTCGAGTTCACGCTCAGGCGCGAAGTCCAGACGGTGGCCGAGGTGATCCAGGGCGCGACGGTGAACGCGGCGGCGCTGTTCAATCGGGTGGGCGAGGTCGGCGTGGTGGCGCCGGGCGCGCTTGCCGATCTGCTGCTGGTGGACGGCGATCCCTACCGCGACATCACCGTGCTGCAGCGCCCGGAAGAGACCTTCCGGGTGATCATGAAGGACGGCGCGATGGTGGTGGACCAGGCGTGACGAGACCCGGTCCGCGGGCATCCCTCAGCCGCGGTTGCCACCGAAGGACTGGTTGTAGAGCCGGCCCGCCGCGAGGCGATCGTAGGTGAGGGGGGCGAAATCCTCCGCCACCTCGCCGGTCGCGATCCAGCGCGCCAGCTCCTTGCCGATGGCCGGGCCTATCTTGAAGCCGTGGCCGCTGCCGCCGCTGCCGTCGTAATAGCCCTGGATGCCCGTGCGCGGACCGATATAGGGGTACCAGTCCGGGGTGACGTCGTAGAGCGCGCTGTAATGTTGCAGCAGCTTCATGCCGGCCAGCGGCGGGAAGCGCCGCTCGGCCCGCTCCTGCACCTCGGCGATGAAGTCGTCGTCGGCGGTTTCCTTGTAGTTATAAGGATCGACGTCGGTGTACGGTTTGGGGAAGCCGCGCCCCAGGATGAAGCGGCCGTCGCCGAGCGGGCGCAGGTAGATGGCATCGACGCCATTGGAGACCGACATGTTCGGCACCGGCCTCCCCTGGCGCGCTTGCCAGACCAGGTCCTGCTCGCGGATGCTGCGCATCTGCAGTTCGAGGCGCGCGCTTTCCGCCAGGTATTTCGCCCATGGGCCCGCGGCGTTCACCACCGCCCCGGCCGCGAGCCGCCCGTCGTCGAGGATCACGCCGGTGATGCGGTCGCCGTCCCGGGTCAGCTCGCGCACCGGGGTCTTGAGGCGCACCTCGCCGCCCTGCTTCTGAAAGGCGCCGACATAGGCCTCGGTGGTCTGCACCGGATCGGCGTAGCCGCCGCGCTTCTCGTAGACGACCCCGGCAACGCCCTCGGTGTTCAACCACGGCATGCGCTGGTCCCGTTCCTGGTCGTCGAGGAAGCGGGTGTCGATGCCGAGGCCCTGCTGCATGGCGACGTTCTTGCGGGCGCCCGGCAGCATTTCGGCGGTCAGCAGGAAGCAATAGCCGCTGTTGACGTAGCCGCCGTCGGCGCCGAGCTCCTGGCGCATGGCGGCGAACATGTCGACGCTGTCGCGGGCGAGCCGCGCCATGATCGGCGTGGAATAGTGCTGGCGCACGATCGCCGCGCTTTTCCCGGTGCCACCGGAGGCCGGCTGTCCGCGCTCGATCAGAGCCACGCGTTTTACGCCGAACTGCTTCAGGTGATAGGCGGTGCTGGCGCCGGTGATGCCGGCGCCGACGATGATGACATCGTAGTGCGTGCTCATTCTCCCTCCCCGCTGCCACCCGCCAGCCGGCCCGGCTCGAACCCATAGTGCGTGCGCAGGAACTCGGCGCTGAACTTGCCGCTGCGGAAGTCCTCCTCGAGCGCCGCCCGTGACCGCTCGGCGGGCGGGCCGTAGCCGCCGGCTCCCGGTGTCTCCACCACCAGCGACTGATCGGTGCGCAGCCGCGTGGTATCCGGTTTGTTGGAGAGCTTGGTCACGTCGCCGTTGTCGCTCTGGATGAAGAAGCGCCCGGTCGCTCCCGGCTTGCCGCCGAACACGCCCCAGGGCTGGTTGCGGAAGCGCTCACCGGCGCCGTTGAACTGGCAATCGAGACCGACCGGCTTGACCACGCGGCGGAGCGCCAAGCCGCCCCGGTTCTTGCCGGCGCCGCCGGTGTCCGGGATCAGGCCGTACGAATCGACCAGGAGCGGGTACTCCATCTCGATCGCCTCGACCGGCAGGTTCGAGGTGTTGGTGATATGGACCTGCACGCCGTCCTTGCCGTCCTTGGTGGCGCGGCCGCCGAAGCCGCCGCCCATGGTCTCCAGATAGAGGAAATCGCGGCCCGTGCGCGGGTCGCGGCCGAAGAAGACGGCGGTGGTGTTGGCGCCATTGGCGGCGCCGACGACCTTGTCGGGAAGCGCCGGGGCCAGCGCCCCGATGATCACGTCGATGATGCGCTGGCAGGTGTGGGCGCGAGCGGCGCAAGCGGCCGGAAAGGAGGCATCCAGCAGCGTCCCCGGCTCGGTGGTGAACTGGGCGACTCTCAGGATGCCCTCGTTGTTGGGCACCTGCGGGTCGAGCAGGGCCTTCAAGGTGTAGCAGACCGCGGCCTGGGTCGCGCTGGTGGTGACGTTGATATTGCCCTGGACCTGAGGGGCGGAACCGCGGAAGTCAAAGTTGATGCGGTCCCCCTTCACCTCGACGGCGACCTTGATCAGGATGTCCTTCGCGCCGAGGCCGTCGTCGTCCATGACGTCCTCGAAGCGGTAGACGCCGTCGGGGATGGTGGCGACGGCGGCGCGCATGCGGCTCTCGGTCCGGGTCACGATCTCCTCGAACGCGGTGGTGATGACCGGTGCCGAGTGGGTCGCGATCAGTTCCTTGAGCCGCCGTTCGCCGAGCTTGCAGGCGGCGATCTGGGCGAAGTAGTCGCCGCGCCGTTCCTCCGGCACCCGTACGTTCAGCAGCAGCAGGTCGAGGATGTCCTGCTGCAGCTCGCCCTCGCGGAACAGCTTCACCGGTGGAATCCGCAGGCCCTCCTGGAAGATCTCGGTCATGCCGCCGGCCATGCTGCCGGGCGCCATGCCGCCGATGTCGGCGTGGTGGGCAATGTTGCAGATGAATGCCACCAGCTCGCCCGCGACGAAGACCGGCATGCCGAGATTGACGTCCGGCAGGTGCGAGCCGCCGGCGACATAGGGATCGTTGGCGACGAAGATGTCGCCGGGGCGCACGCCCTCGCGGCCGTACTTCTTCAGCACCGCGTGCATCAGCCCGAGCATCGAGCCGATGTGGATCGGGAGTGAGTGCTCCGCCTGGACGATCAACTGGCCATTGCGGTCCATGATCGTGGCGGAATGGTCGCGGCGCTCTTTGATGTTGGTCGAGTACGCGCTCTTCATCAGCGCGATGAAGCACTCGTCGGTGATCGAGCGCAGCCCGTTGTGCAGGATTTCCAGCGTGATCGGGTCGATCGTGAGGGGCGCGGTCGTCATGTGGTCACCTCGAGGATCAGGTTGAGAGCGTCGTCCACCACCAGCTTGTCGCCAGGATAGACCAGGGTGGTGGCATCGAGCTGCTCGATCACCGCCGGCCCGCTCACCTGGTGGCCCGGAGCGAGGGCGCGCCGGTCGTAGATGGCGGCGGAAACGGCGGTGTCGGCATCGAAGTAGACCGGGCGGTTGGAGACCGGAGCCGGCTTGGCCGTGGCGCCCGCCGCGCGCGGCGGCTCGGGGCGCTTGAGCCGGCCGAGGGCGGTCATGCGGAAGTTGACGATCTCCACCGGGTCGTGGGGGTTGTGGTAGCCGTAGCTAGTCTCGTGCACCGCGAAGAACCGCCGCTTCAAGGCATCCAGATTGGGCGCCGCCACCTCCTCGGGTTGCAGCGGCACGGGGAGCTCGAAGTTCTGGCCGACATAGCGCATGTCGAGGCTGGCCTGGGTGTGGCGGTCGCCGTCGGCGACTCGTTCCGACTTGAACCAGTCGGCGGCGGCGCCGGCGATCTCGGCCAGGTTGGCGCCGATCACGGCCGCGGCCGCGGCGTCGAGCCGGGTAAGGGCGGTGCGCACGAAGGTCTCCTTCAGGTCGGAGACGATCAGCCCCTGGGCGCAGAGAATGCCCGGCGCGAACGGCACCACCACCTCGCGGATGCCGAGGCTGCGGGCGACTTCGGTCGCATGCAGGGGGCCGGCGCCGCCGAAGGGCATCAGCGAGAAGCGGCGCGGGTCATGGCCGCGCTCGACCGAGATGCCGCGGATGGCGCGCACCATGTTGGAGACGACGATGCCGAGCATGCCGTGCGCGGTGCGCTCGACTGCGAAGCCGAGGCGTTGCGCAATCGGCGCAACCGCGCGGCGGGCGGCCGCCACGTCGAGCGTCATGCGACCGCCGAGCAGGCCGCCCGTGGACAGGCGACCGAGGATCAGGTTGGCGTCGGTCACCGTCGCCGCCTCGCCGCCGGCGCCATAGCACGCAGGACCGGGGACCGCGCCTGCGCTGGTCGGCCCCACCTTGAGCAGCCCGTCGCGGTCGAACCAGGCGATCGAGCCGCCGCCGGCGCCAACGGCGTTGATGTCGAGCGAGGGCAGGCGCACCGGAAACCCATCGATGAAGCGGTCGTAGCCGACGCCAGCCTGGTAGTTGCGCATCAGGCACACGTCGGCGCTGGTGCCGCCCATGTCGAGGGTGATGACGTTGGGCCGCGACGACAGCTCCGCCGTGTGGATTGCGCCGACCGCACCGGCGGCCGGCCCGGAGAGGGCGGTGCGGATCGGGAACCGGCGCGCGCGCTCCGCCGACATCAGCCCGCCGCTCGACTGGTTGATGCCGAGTGCCGCCTTCGGCGCCACCGCCCTGAGGCCCGATTCCAGCTCGCGCATATAGCGCACCATCACCGGCTGCAGATAGGCGTTCAGCACCGTGGTAGACAGGCGTTCGTATTCGCGAAACTCGGGCTGCACCTCGGCCGAAAGCGAGATGTAGGTGTCCGGCGCCGCGTCCGCGAGCGCCCGGGCGATGGCCTGCTCGTGAGCCGGATTGAGGAACGAAAAGATCAGGCAGACGGCGCAACTGTCGGCCTTGACCGCGCGCACCATCGCCGCCAGGCGCTTCACCTCGTCGCCGTCGAGCGGCTTCAAAACGGTGCCATCGGCGCGCACCCGCTCGTTCACCTCGTAGCGGAATTCGCGCGGGATCAGCGGCGCCGGGAAATCGGTCTGGATGTCGTACATCAGGGGGCGTACCTGCCGGCCGATCTCCAACAGGTCGCGGAAGCCGGCGGTGGTGATCAGCACCACCCGCCCGCCGCGCCGCTGGATCAGCGCGTTGGTCGCGACCGTGGTGCCGTGGGCCAGGCGGGCGAGGGCGCCGATATCGAGCTGGTGCGCCTTTCCCATCTCCTGCAAACCGGCGAGGATCGCCCGCGCCGGGTTGTCGGGGGTGGACGGGGTCTTGTGCAGGACTACTTGGCCGCTGGCGTCGTCGAAGGCATAAAAATCGGTGAAAGTGCCGCCCACGTCGACGCCGACCAGCCACGCCATTGACCGCTCCTTGACGCTCTCTATCTACACCGTGTATACAAAACATGTCAGACCGCCAGCGGACGGTCAAGACGGCAATGGCAGACATCAGTCGGCACGGACGACCCAAGTCACCGGCCAAGCCACCGGTGGGCCGCGGCCCCGGCGCGGGCTGGCCCAAGGGCAGCGGCTCGGCGCACGTCTTCGCCGCGATCCACGACGCGATCCTGACGCTCGATCTGCGCCCGGGCGAGGATTTGGACGAGGCCTCGCTGGTAGCACGCTTCGGCGTCTCGCGCACCCCCATCCGGGAGGCGCTGATCCGCCTGGCGGGCGAGGGCCTGGTGGTCCTGCTGCCGAACCGGGGCGCGCGCGTGGCGCCGATCGACCTGGCCAACATCCGCGGTTTCTTCGAGGCGCTCGAACTGTGCCAGCGGGCGGTGACGCGGTGGGCCGCGCTCCGTCACCGCGGTGCCGACCTGCTGCGCATCGATGCCACCATGGCGGCGTTCGCGGCGGCGGCCGACGGCGACGCGCGCGACCTCGGCGACCTCAACCGCACCTTCCACAACGCCATCGCGGCCGCGTGCGGCAACGTGCACATCGCCGCCGCCTATGGCCGACTGCTGGACGAGGGGATACGCCTGTCGCGTCTCGCCCTTACCTACGAGGCGCCACTGCAGGCGGACCGGCACGAGCACCTGGCGCGGATCGTCGCTCAGCATCGCCGCCTGGCGGCCTCGATCCGGGCGCAGGATGCCGACGGCGCCGAGGCGCTCGCCGCCGAGCACGCCGACCTGTTCCGCCGGCGCATCAATCGTTATCTCTCGGCCAGCCTGGCGCAAGAGATCCGGTTGGCGACCACCCTCTAGTAGGCGCCGCCAACCGGGCCGTCAGCCGCAGCGGTTCAGCGGCCGATGCGCTTCCTGTAGTCCACCAGGACCTTGTCGCCGCGCGTGCCGACCTTGCCGCGCCATTCGTCGATGGCGCCCTGGGCCGACTTCTCGAGGAAGGTGAGCAACTCGGCCGGCGGGTTCTCGATCACGGTCATGTTGGCCTTGCGCATGACCGCGTAATTCTCCTGGACGCGGGTCTTGGCGGCTTCCCACACCAGCGCCGCCGATTCCTCAGAGGCCTCGCGGGTCGCCTTCTGATGGTTGGCCGCGAGCTTGCCCCACACGTCCTTGTTCATGTGCACGACGCTCAAGGGGGCGGCATAGTTGATCTCGATGAAATGCGACAGCATCTCGTGGAATTTGCTGCCGATGCCACCGTCGGCGGAGGTGAGGACGGCGCTGATGCCCCCGGTCGAGATCTGGGGCACCACATCGGCGAAGGTCAGGGTGATCGGCGCCGCGCCGGCGGCCTTGAAGGTCATCAGGCCGAGCGGATCATAGGTGCGGATCTTCAGGTTCTTCAGCTTATCGACGGTGGTGATGGTGTCCTTGGCCCAGATGCCGGACGCCGGCCAGGGCGTCGCGTAGAGGAGAATCTGATTGGACTTGCCCAATATCTCCTCGTAAGCCGGCCGGGAGGACCCGTAAAGCTTGAAGGCTTCGTCGATGGTCCGCGCCAGGAAGGGGAGGGCGCTCAGCTGCCAGATCGGATCGAAGCCGATGAAGGGGCCGGTGTAGCTGTCGGCGAGGGGCACCGCGCCGTCGGTCACGGCGTCATATTGGTCCTTGGTCTTGTAACCGAGGGAGCCGCCGAAATGCACCGTCACGTCGATCTGGCCGCTGGTCTTCTGCTTCATCAGTTCGGCGAACTTGATGTTGCCGATACCGCTCAAGGTGGTCGGCCTCTGCTCAGTCGGCAGGTCCCAGCGCATCTGCGCGCCCGCCGGGCCGGTGCCCAGGAGGGCGACGACCGCCACGGCGGATAACGATGTGACGAGATTTAGTTTCATGTTTCCAGACCTTCCCTGTGGGGCGGGTGATGCGGAGCCGCCGCCAAACCACGGCGCTCGTCAAGGCGGCGCTCTGCCGCACCAGTCGCCGCCTCGAGCCATCCTAGGGAGTGGCACGAAAGGCTGTCAAATAGCGCGATGCCTCGCAGGGCGGCTTGATTGACCAGGGTTCGGCGCCTGTGCCTAAATGCCGGCGACGTAAGCCGCCCCAAGAACAAGGGCGACAGGGAGAGGGCGGCGGCGTCCGCGTGCCAGCAGGCATCATGAACCAGGGAGTTCGCATCCATGAACACGTTGTGTCGAGGCATGGTGGTCGAAGCGGCCACGCTGGTACTCGGCGTCGGCGACGCATCCGCCCAGATCAAGTGGGATCTGCCCAACGAGTACGCCGCCACCTCGATCTTCGGCGAGGGCGACATTTTCTTCGCCAACCTGCTGAAGGAGAAGAGCAAGGGGCAGATCCTGGTGACCAATCATTTCGGCGGCTCCCTCGGCTACAAGTCGAAGGACCACTTTGATGCCGTGGCCGACGGCGCTGTGCCCCTCGCCGACTACCGCAAGATGGTCGGCAGCTAATTCTTTTCACCGGGGTTGGTGCCGGCGCTGCGCCGGTGCCGACCTATCCTCTTTCGGACCCTCCCCACCGAACCACATTCACCATTCAGCCCGCGGCGGTTCCATGCGCGCGATCCAGTACCTGAACGGCATCTCTCTCGCGATCTCCAAGTTTGCTGCCTATTTGGCGGCCTTGGTTCTGTGTCTGATGGTCGGGCACATCATCTTCGAGATCATCCTGCGTGCCTTCTCGCGGTCGACCTACATCATGGACGAGATGGTCGGCTATGGCGTAGCGGGGACGACGTTTCTCGCTCTCGCCCACTCGTTCGAGACCAGCGCGCTGATCCGGGTCAACCTGCTTCTGGAGAAGCTCGAACGCGGGGGGATGGCTCGGCGCGTGGTGGAGCTTTTCTGCTCCTGTTCCACGCTCTGGGTCATGACGATCGTCATCCAGTATTTCTGGAACAGCGTATCACGCAACTTCATCCGGGGCGCCGTCAGCGAGACCATCGCCGAGATACCGCTCTGGATTCCCGAGGGAGTGGTGTTGATCGGCATGGCTGTTTTCTGGCTCCAGCTCTTGACCTACACGCTGCGGATCCTGTTCGGTGAGCTGCCTCAGCGCGCCGACGTGGCGATGGATTAGAGCTCAGGACAGGGAGGGGGAACCCATGGACTCGTCGGTCTTCACGAGCGTGGCCGCATTCGGGCTCGTGCTCCTGTTTCTGGGCACCGGGACCTGGATCTTCGCCGGCCTTTTGCTGGTCAGTGTGACCGGCTTGCACTTCATCCTCGATTTTCCGCTCGACCGCATCGGTGCCATCGCCAAGGGCGTGATGTGGCGGAGCGCGAGCACCTGGGAACTCTCCGCCATCCCGATCTTCATCATGGCGGGAGAGATCATCTACCGCACCGACATCTCGGAACGGCTCTTCCGTGGCTTGGCGCCCAACGTCGATTGGCTGCCGGGTCGGCTGCTACACACGAACATTTTGGGCTGCACGTTGTTCGCCGCCGTCAGCGGCTCCTCTACGGCAACGACGGCGACGGTCGGCAAGATCACCATCAACGAACTGCTCAAGCGAAAGTACAATGAGAACCTTGCGATCGGCTCGCTCGCCGGCGCCGGCAGCCTCGGGCTCATGATCCCGCCCTCGATCGTGATGATCGTGTATGGCGTGCTTGCGGAAGTGTCGATCGCCAAGCTCTTCGCCGCAGGGGTCATCCCCGGCCTGATGCTGTCCGGCATGTATACGATCTTCATTGCCGTCCGCTGCGTCATGCGGCCGGATTTCACGCCTGAAAGCGAACGGCTGCGCAAGTTCACTTGGGGGGACCGGGCGCGCGGCTTCGTCGATCTCTCGCCGGTCTTGATCCTGATACTCCTGGTTCTCGGCAGCATCTATACGGGGCTGGCGACACCGTCTGAGGCGGCGGCCATCGGCCTGGCCGCCTCCATGATCATTGCCTTCCTGTTGCGGCAGATGAATTGGAAGGTGTTCGTCGATTCGTTGATCGGCGCGGTCCGGCTCTCGTGCATGGTCTGCTCCATTCTCGTCGCCGCCGCCTTCCTGTCCTCGGCGATGGGGTATCTGCACGTGCCGCAGGACACGGCCCGGTTCATCGGCTACCTCGAACTCTCGCCCTACATGCTGATCGTGGTGCTGTCGATTCTGTACCTGATCCTCGGCTGCTTCCTCGACGGCATTTCCATGACGGTGATGACCCTGCCAATCGCGCTGCCCCTGATCATGGACGCCGGATTCGACCCGCTCTGGTTCGGCATCTACCTGGTGGTGATGGTGGAGCTGGCGGCGATCACGCCGCCGATCGGCTTCAACCTGTTCGTGCTGCAGGGCTTGACCGGGTACCCCATCGGCCGCGTTGCCTACGCAGCGTTCCCCTTCTTCATCATCATGCTGATTGCAACCGCGATCATCACCGCCTATCCGGAGATCGCCACCTGGCTGCCGAACGTCCTCATGGGTAAGCCGCAATAGGGGCAAGGCCGCGTGACGCGCACCGCCGTCGAAGAGCAGGAATTCCAGTACAACCCGCGCGTCACCACGCCGCAGGTGCTGGAGTTCCTGGACCGGGCCGTGGCCTGGAGCCGAGAGGCGCGCGGCCGTCTCGGCGGGCGTCTCGACGTACCCTACGGCAGCCGGCCGCTGGAACGCCTCGACATCTTTCCGACCGCCCGAGCCAACGCCCCGGTCCATGTCTTCATCCACGGCGGCTATTGGCGCACCCTCGACAAGAGCCATTACAGCTATCTGGCGGAGCCGCTGACGGCTGCGGGCGCGCTCGCCGTCCTGATCAACTACGATCTCTGCCCGGCGGTGACGGTGCCCGACATCGTGCGCCAGGCGCGGCGGGCGATTGCCTGGGTGCATGCCCACGCGGCCGACTACGGCGGCGACCCCGGGCGCCTCACCATCAGCGGGCATTCGGCCGGTGCCCATCTCGCCGCCTTGGCGCTCGCACAGGGCGGCGACGGGCTGCCCGCCGGAATGATCCAGGGCGCGGTGCTGATTAGCGGCGTGTACGATACCGAGGCCGTGCGGCAAACCCCCTCGGTGCAAGCCGACGTGCGATTGACCGAGGCAAGCGCGCGGGCCGCGAGCCCCTACCAGTACCCGCTCCACACCAGCGCGCCGATCCATGTCGCGGTCGGCGCCGGCGAATCGCCGGAATGGATCCGCATGTCCGCGGACTATGCCGCCTTCGCCCGGCAGAGCGGCGCGCCGACCACCAATGAGGTGGTAGCCGGCCACCACCACTTCTCGATCACCGAGCTCCTGGCCGACCGCGCGAGCCCGCTGACGCGCAGCCTCCTCGGCCAGTTGGGTCTCGCCTAGGCTCGAGGCACGGGCAACGCCGGTGGCCACGGCATCGGCCCGGCGTCGCTTGCCGCCCGCTCCCCGACGGCGCATCTTCAGCGCCAGCCGCGGAGGACGACGCCCATGGCCGAGCCTGAGCAATTCAACGCCGATCAGCTTGCCTTCTGGAACGGGCCGGGCGGACACACCTGGGTGGCGCGGCAGGGGCACACCGACATCACCCTGGCGCCGGTGGCGGAGGCGTTGCTCGCCCGCGCCGCGCCGCGCGCCGGCGAGCGGGTTCTGGACGTCGGCTGCGGCCACTCTGGAGCTCGCGCGCGCCGTCGGCCCCGCCGGCCGCGTGGCGGCGCTGGATATCTCCGCGCCGATGCTGGCCGAGGGACGGGCGCGCGCCGAGGCCGCCGGCATCGCCCATGTGAATTGGCTGCAGGCCGACGCCGCCACGGCGGATCTGGACGGGTTCGATCTGCTGGCGGCGCACTTCGGCGTGATGTTCTTCGGCGACCCGGTGGCGGCCTTCGCCCACATGCGCCGCGCCGCGCGCCCTGGCGCGCGGATGGCGTTCGTGTGCTGGCGGCCGCTGACGGAAAACCCGTGGATGGAGGTGCCGATGCGCGCGGTTGCTCCCCACGTGCCCCCGCGACCCAAGGCGGACCCCCGGGCCCCCGGGATGTTCGCCTTCGCCGATCCTGAGCGCGTCTCCCAGGCGCTCACCGCCGCCGGCTGGGCGCCGCCGCGGCTCGACAAGCTCGACTGCGAACTCGACATCGCCGCCGTCGCGTCCATCCGCGCGGCGCTGGCGGCGTATGTGGACGGGGCCTGCGTGCGCCTGCCCGCCGCCATGTGGTTGGTCGGCAGCACGCGCGATTGAGCACGCGCCGCCCGGTTTCGGCATTCATCGCGCCGCAGCGGTATCGATTGATTTCTGCTCTCTCGGGCCGAGAAGCGCCGGACGGGGCGGTATTTTCCGCTCTCCCACGGGACCCCGCGGGAGGGCGTCCGCCGGATCGTCGGCTGTAATCAATGAGACGCGAGCCCGGGACGCTATCGGCCGATCGCCTTGGCGGCGGTTTCGATCGCCTGGGCGAGGGCTTCCGGCGTCGAGTAGGGGATCACCGCATAGCCGAGGTTCTCGAGCATACCGATACCGGGCCCCGCCTTGTCCGGCTGACCGTCGGCGCCGGGCAGTGCGTGCACCTGCAGGCCGAGCATGCCGTTGCGCCGCTTCAGAGTCTGGGCGATGGCATAGCTGATGTCCGCCTGCCGCGCGGTCTCGGCGCCGATGCAGATGACCGTCACCGTGGTATCGCCGGCTGCGCGGTCGATCAGCGCCTTGACCGCGGCTTCCCCTTCCGCCTTCGCCGCGGCGAAGGTGCTCGCGTCGGTCAACCCTGCGGCCGTCACGCAGTCGATCCCGGTCATCTGGGTACTGATCTGCCGCACGCGCGGCAGGTCGCGGTCGTAATGAAATGCGAAGAAGACCCTGTGTGTCATGGTTGCCCCCAGTCCTGGAACAGGTTCGGTGCAGAGAGTAGACGCGCCCGCGCGCCGCGCCAACTGCCTCAGATCGGCAGGCGCAGCTCGGCCCGCAGGCCGCCCAGTGGCGACGGCAGCAGGCGGATGTCGCCGCCATGGCCGCGCGCCAGGTCGCGCGCGATGGTCAGCCCGAGGCCGACACCGCCGGTCTCGGGGTTGCGCGACACGTCCAGCCGGTGGAAGGCGTTGAACAGCTCCTCCCGCTTCTCGGCCGGCACGCCCGGGCCGTCGTCGTCGATGGTGATCTCGACCAGGCCATCATTGCGCCGTGCCGCGATCTCGACCCGCTTGCCGAAGCGGCCGGCGTTGTCGACCAGGTTGGTCAGGCAGCGCTTGAGCGCGCTCCTCCGCATGGCGATCGCGAGGCCCTCGGGGGGCGTCGTCAGGGTCACCGGCACCCCATGGCGCCGCCCCTCCGTGGCGACCTCGGCCAGCAGTTCCACCAGGTCGCCGGGCAGCAAGGGCTCGATGCCTTCGCCGCGTGCGAAGTCGAGATAGGTCTTGATGATGCGCTCCATGTCGGCGATGTCGGTGCGCAGGGGCTCGAGCGCCGGTTCGTCACCCAGCATGGCCACCTCGAGGCGCATGCGCGTGAGGGGCGTGCGCAGATCGTGGCTGACGGCCGCCAGCATTCCGGTGCGCTGCTCGATCTGGCGCTGGATGCGCTCGCGCATGGCGATGAAGGCGGTGGTGGCGCGGCGAATCTCGGAGGCGCCCTCGGGCTTGAGGGGGACCACCTCGCGGGCCCGGCCGAAGCGCTCGGCGGCATCCGCCAGCCGGCGCACGGGCCGCATCTGATTGCGCAGGAACACCATGGCGATCGCGAGCAGCATCACGGCGACACCGATCATCCAGAGGATGAAGACATAGGTCGAGGAGCTGAACACGCGCTTGGCCGGGGTGAGCGCAACCAGCACCCCCGACTGCAATTGCAGGTCGATGCGGATGCGCTCGTCGGTGCGCCGCACGTCGACGCGGAAATCGAGGGTCGGCAAGCGCTCGCGGAGCGCGCCACGGATGCGCTGGTAGGTCAGCGAGAAGCGCGGGGGCGTCGCCTGCGGCGGCGCCAGGACGGCGCCGGGTTCGAACGTCGCCTCGATCTCCATGTAGAAGCGGGCGAGCCGGATCACGGTATCAGCTTCCGCCGCCGGCAGGGTTTCGATCGCCCGCATGATGACCGCGACGTCGCCGGCGAGGCCGAGGGCCAGGCGGCGCGTCACCAGATCCCAGTGCCGCTCGTAGAAGAGCAGCGTGGTCAGCGCTAGCAGCAGGGTCAGGGTCGCGACCACGATCAGTGCCAGGCGGCCGAACAGCGACCGGGGCAGGACGCGCTTCAGCCACGATCGGCGCCGGGCTGCGGGCACCCTGGCGCCGGGCTCAGCCGGCATGGAGCACGTAGCCTTCACCCCACACCGTCTTGATGTGGACCGGCGTGCGCGCGTCGGCCTCGATCTTGCGCCGGAGCCGGGTGATCTGCACGTCGATGGTGCGCTCGTTCCCCTGCAGGCCGCAGGCGCGCGCCAGCGCATCGCGCGACAGAACCTCGCCGCGGCGCGTGGCGAGCGCCTTCAACAGGGCCGCCTCGCCGGCCGTCAAGTGCACCACCTCGGCGCCCCGGCGGAGCTCCACCCGGGCGAGATCGAACAGGTACGGTCCGAACAGGATCTCCGCCGCCGCCGGCACCGGCGCGACCCGGCGCAGCAGGCTGGCCAGGCGCAGCAGCAGTTCGCGCGGCTCGAACGGCTTGGCGAGGTAGTCGTCGGCGCCACGCTCGAGGCCGGCGATGCGGTCCTCGGGTTCGCCCATGGCGGTCAGCACCAGGATCGGAACGTCGCTGGTCTGCCGCATCGCTTCGGTGAACGTGAGCCCATCTTCACCCGGCATCATCACATCGACGATCAGCAGGTCGAAGGCGAGGCCCTGCAGCCGCGCCCGCGCCTCCGCCGCGCTCGCGGCGGTGGTCACGGCGTAGCCGTTGTCGCTCAGATATTTGCGCAGGAGCTCGCGCAGCCGCCGGTCGTCGTCGATCACGAGCACATGGTGCACTCTATTCATCGACCGTTATTCATCGACGGTTGCGGCTGCATCCGGTGCTGGGCCAACCCCTCAGCGGGTGAAGCGCTTGCGGTCGGCCGCGTTGACGATTTCCAGCATCACCGTGCGAAAGCCGGCGACGGCGTCCGGCCCGGCCTCGTGGAAGGCGCGGCTGATGATGCGCAGTTGCGTCTCGGACAGGCGCTGTTCCAGTTCGTGGCCGCGGGCGGTCAATTCCAGCAGCCGCTTGCGCCCATCGCTGGAATCGCGCCGCTGCACCACGAAGCCCTGGTCGAGGAGCTGCCGCAGCACCCGGGCCAGGCTCTGTTTCGTGATGCGCAGAATGTCCAGTAGCTCGGCCACGCTCATGCCCGGCACGCGACCGACGAAGTAGAGAACGCGACAGTGCGCCCGGCCCATGTCGTACTCGGCCAGGATCGCGTCCAAGTCCGCCGTGAAGTCGCGGTAGCCGAAGTACAGCAGCTCGATGCCCAGCCGCAGATCCTCGTCGCGGAGGAACAAGGGCTTATGGTCTGGCTTTAGGGCAGTCATGTTGACTTATATGCCGTCGGATGTTAGGCAACGCAACCGGTTCGTTTGCGCGCGGACAACGGAGCGGTGGCCCCGGCAAGTGGGCGCGGGCACGCGAAATCGACCGTCCGTGGCACCCTCTCCGCTGGCATGGCAGTCCGGCGCACCCGGCGCGGTGCGCAGAGAGCGGATGAGGTTGGATATCCATGGCATTGATCCCCTTTGACGATCGCGACGGCGTGATCTGGTACGACGCCGTGATGTGCCCGTGGCGCGACGCCAAGATCCATGTCCTTACCCATGCCCTGCATTATGCCAGCGCGGTGTTCGAGGGAGAGCGCGTCTACGGCGGCAACATCTTCAAGCTGACCCCGCACACCGAGCGGCTGATCGCCTCGGGCCGGATGCTCGGCTTCGAGATTCCCTACACGGTTCCGGTCATCGACCAGGCGTGCCGCGACGTGGTGCGCGCGAACCAGATCGGCGACGGCTATGTGCGCCCGATCGCGTGGCGCGGCGCGGAGATGATGGGCGTCTCCGCCCAGCAGTCCAAGATCCACCTCGCCATCGCCACTTGGCCGTGGCCGTCCTATTTCACGCCGGAAGCGCGCATGCGCGGCATTCGGATGCAGTTCGCCGAGTGGCGTCGCCCATCGCCGGCGACCGCGCCCTGCAAGAGCAAGGCGGTCGGCCTCTACATGATCTGCACCCTGAGCAAGCACGCGGCGGAAAAGGCCGGATTCGACGACGCCCTGATGCTGGATTGGCGCGGGCAGGTGGCGGAGGCGACCGGCGCCAACATCTTCTTGGCCATGGGCGGCACGCTGCACACGCCTGCGCCCGACTGCTTCCTGGACGGCATCACGCGCCGCACCGTCATCGACCTGGCCCGGCGCCGGGGCATCACCGTGGTCGAGCGCGCCATCATGCCCGAGGAACTGGCCAAGGCGGACGAGGTGTTCCTGACCGGCACTGCCGCCGAAGTGACGCCAGTCAGGGAGATCGGCCCATACAACTTTCAGGTGGGCGCGATCAGTCGCCAACTGGTCGCGGACTACGAGGCCGAGGTCCGCAAGCCGGCTGCTTGAGAGCCTGGGCGGTACGCCGATGTCGCTCGAGCAACGCCTGATCCAGGCCAATCTGGTCAGCCCGGAACAGATCCGCGAGGCCGTCGACCGGCAGCGGCGGGAAGGCGGCAGCCTGGCCGAGAACCTGGTGGCGACGGGCGCGGTCGACGCCGAGACCGTCGCCAAGCTGGGCGACATCGCACCGCAGCCGGTTCACGCCATCGCCGACACCGGCCTCAGCGCGCCGTTCCTGATGACGCTGGTGCTCAAGCACATGCATGCCCATGGCGCGGAGACCGCGACCCAACTCGCCGAGTTGACAATGCTGCCGACCCCGGTGGTCGGCGCGATCCTGAAGCTGGTCCGCGATCGCAAGCTGACCGACACCCTGGGCAGCGAATCCGGGTCGCTCACCTCCGACCTGCGCTATGCACTCACCGCGGCCGGGCGGGACTGGGTGTTGCAGGCGCGGCAGCAGTCGGAATATGTCGGTCCGGCGCCCGTGCCCCTCGACGTCTACGCCGCCCAGGTGGATCGGCAGCGGATCGGCTACGATCACGCCGACGCCGCGGCGATCTCGGGCAGCCTGGCGCACCTGGTGTTTCCGCCCGCCCTCGTGGCTCAGCTCGGCCCGGCGGTGAATTCCGGGCGCGCGATCCTGCTCTACGGCGAGCCCGGCAACGGCAAGACATCGGTCGCGCTGGCGCTCTCCGACAGCTTCAAGCAGACCATCTTCGTGCCGCACGCGATCGAGGTCGACGGTCAGGTGATCAAGGTCTTCGACCGCTCCGTGCATCAGCCGGTAGACGATCCGGCCGAGGGCGAGGCGGGGGCACGGGTGCGGATTCGCGCCAGCGACCGCGACCGGCGCTGGGTGCGCTGCCGCCGCCCCTCGGCGGTGGTCGGCGGCGAGCTCACCCTCGACATGCTCGATCTCAGCTTCAACATCGCGGCCCGGTACTACGAGGCGCCGCTGCAGGTGAAGGCGACCGGCGGCGTGTTCGTGATCGACGACTTCGGCCGCCAGATCGCGCCGCCGCAGAAGATCCTCAACCGCTGGATCCTGCCGCTCGAGAACGAAGTCGATTTCCTGACCCTGCACACCGGCAAGAAGTTTCCGATCCCGTTCGACGGGCTGGTGATCTTCTCCACCAACCTGCGTCCGAGCGAGATCATGGATGCCGCCATGCTGCGCCGCATTCCCTATAACTTCCGCATCGGCGCGCCCTCGGAGGAGGAGTACCGCACGATCTTCGAGCGGGTGTGCGCGGCCAACGATTTGGCCTTCGATCCGGCGGTGCTCGACCTGCTGCGCGAGCGCGTCTATGCCCCGCAAGGCCGCGCGCTCGCCCGCTTCCATCCGCGCGCCATCGTCGAGCACGTGATCGCGCGCTGCCGCTTCGAGGGGCGGGAGCCGGCGCTCGATCCGGAACTGGTGCTCGAGGCGGCCGGCCACCTCTACGCGCCCGACTGAGGGTGCCGGGCAGCACGCCCGTCAGGACGCCCGTCAGGATGCCGGCCGATCCGCCACCTTGCCGCGCACGCGCCAGATGCACCAGGCGGCAACCTCGCCGAGCGCCACGGCGATCGCGGCAGCGAAAATCGGGCGCGCGGCGTTGAGCGCCGAGAGCGCCGCGTGGGTCTCCACCCCGTCCACCGCCGGCTCGGCGATCGAGTAACCGAACAGGCTGGCGAACGACGTCACGATCAACGGTGCCCGTGTCACCAGCACACGCCCGGCGATCTGCAGCGCCAGCCGCGCGCCGGCCAGGGCGACGGCGCCAATGGTCTCTTCGGCGATGACCACGGGTGCCGGCAGCGAGGGCGCGACGGCGCGGCCGACCAAGACCACGGCGATCGCGCCCAAGAGCGGTGCCGCGTTGTGCAGCCAGTGGGCGTTGGCGTCGATCCAGGGCTGCAGCGCGGGGTCGGTGACCATCACCTCGCCGCCGATGAAGCCGATGAGGGCGGCGCCGCCCGGAATGATCACCGGAAAGCGGTCGATCAGCTTGAGCAGGAGGGTCGCACCATAGACGACGAGAGGAACGCTGATCGCGAGCCCGATCACCAGCAAGGGGATGCTGCCCTTGGCCGCCGCCGCGACCGCGATCACGTTGTCGAGGCTCATCACCACGTCGGCGATCAAGACGATGCGGACCGCCGCCCAGAGATTGCTGGCGGCGTCCACATGCTCGTTGTCTCCCTGCGGCAGCATCAGCTTGTAGCCGATCCAGAACAGCAGCAGGCCACCGCCCAGCTTCAGATAGGGGACGGTCAGCAGGTAGACGATGAAGATGGTGAAGATGATCCTGAGCACCACCGCCACGCCGGCGCCGAGGATGATGCCCCACTTCTGCTGCTGGGGCGGCAGACTCCGGCAGGCCAGCGCGATCACCACGGCGTTGTCGCCGGAGAGGATGATGTTGATGCCGATGATCTGAAGGAGGGCGAGCCAGAAGTGCGGGTCGAGATCCATGCTGCACTCACTCCATGCGCCCGCGAACTGCCGCCGGGGCCCAACCTGACGGAAAGCGCGAAGCTAGATAGCATGGTCCTGGTGATGCCGGCGAGGGGTCGGTGCGCCCAGGAGGCGGGGATGGGGAGATCGCTTGTCGCGGCTTCGGCGCTGGCGACATAATCGCGCATCGCGTCGGCCAGCAGGGAAGAGACCGTGCCGCGAGAGCCGCTGAAGGGAATCCTGGTGCTTGCGCTCGAGCAGGCGGTGGCGGCGCCCTACGCGGCGTCGCGCCTGGCGGACGCCGGCGCGCGGGTAATCAAGGTTGAGCGCCCCGAGGGCGATTTCGCGCGCCAGTATGACCGCGCCGTCAACGGCGATTCCGCCTATTTCGTGTGGCTGAACCGGGGCAAGGAATCCCTCGTCGCCGACATCAAGAATGACGGCGACCACGCCCTCCTGCACCGGATTCTGGCCCGGGCCGATGTGTTCATCCAGAACCTGGCACCGGGGGCAGCGGCGCGCGCCGGCTTCGGTTCCGCCGATCTGCGCCACCGGCACCCCCGCCTCATTACCGTGGACATCAGCGGCTATGGCGAGGAGGGCCCCTTCGCCAGCCGCAAGGCCTATGACCTGCTGATCCAGGCCGAGACCGGGCTCTGTGCCATCACCGGCAGCCCAGAGGCACCGGGGCGGGTCGGGGTCTCGGTCTGCGACATCGCCGCCGGCATGTACGCCCATGCGGCGATCCTGGAGGCGCTGCTCGCGCGCGGCCAGACTGGGACTGGCAGCGGTATCCAAGTGTCGTTGTTCGATGCCCTCGCCGACTGGATGAGCGTGCCCTATCTGCAGCAGGTCTATACGGGCAAGGCGCCGCGCCGCACCGGCGTCAACCATCCCTCGATCGCCCCCTACGGCGCCTACGCGACGGGCGGCGGCCCGGTCGTGTTCTCGATCCAGAATGAGCGCGAATGGCGGCGCTTCTGCGACGGCGTATTGCAGCAGCCGCACCTGGCGATCGACTCCCGCTTCGCCGACGTGCCGGCCCGCGTCGCCAATCGGGCGGCGCTGGACCAGATCATTCTGGGCGTATTCACGGCCCTCGACCGGGCGGCTGTCGCCCAACGCATGGAGCGCGCCGATATCGCCTTCGGTGCCCTCAACGACGTGGCCGAGTTCGCGCGCCATCCCCAGTTGCGCCGCACACGGGTCATGGCGCCCCATGGCCCGGTCGATATGATCGCGCCGCCCGCCAAGATCGCCGGCCATGCACCCGCGTTCGGCCCAGTACCTGAGGTCGGCGCCCACACCGACCGCATTCGCAAGGAGTTTGCCGCGTGAGCATCGACATCGATCATCTGCGTACCTGGATCGGCCGCAGCCGGAGCGCCGAGGACACGGCGACCGCCTGGCCCGTGGCCGCGCTGACCGCGACCCTCGACCGCGAGGAGGCCGCGCCGCGGCCGGGCGAGGCGCTGCCGCAGGGGTGGCACTGGCTCTACTTCCTCGAGGCGGCGCGCCAGTCGCTGATCGGCCCCGACGGGCATCCCCGGCGCGGCGATTTCTATCCGCCCGTGCCGCTGCCACGGCGCATGTACGTCGGCAACAAGATGACCTTTCACCGGCCGCTCCGTGTGGGCGAGGCCCTGCGGCGCACCTCGCGGATCGGCGACGTGACCGCGAAGGAGGGTCGTAGCGGCGCGCTCGTCTTCCTGACCATCGTGCACGAAATCTCCGGCGCCGGTGGTCTCGCCGTCACCGAGGAGCAGTCGCTGGTCTTTCGGGGCGAAGACGCGAGCGGCAGCGCGAGCGGCGGCGGCAGCGATCCGGATACGCCCAAGACCCGGCCGTGGACGCGCACCCTGCAACCCGATCCCGTCATGCTGTTCCGCTTCTCGGCCCTGACCTTCAACGGGCACCGCATCCACTACGACCAGCCTTACACCACCAAGGTCGAAGGCCATCGGGGCGTGATCGTGCACGGGCCCCTGACGGCGATTCTGCTGCTGGATCTGGTGCGCCGCTTCGCACCGGGGCGGGCCCTGGCCACCTTCGGGTTCCGCACCCGGCGCCCGTTTTTCGTCGATCAGCCCCTCACCCTGGTCGGCGTGCCCGAGGGGCAGGGGGTCGGGCTGTTCGCCCTCACGCCCGAGGGGCTGATCGGCATGAGGGGCGAGGTGAGTTTCGCCTGAGCCTCACCCGGCGCCCCGCGCCATGCGCCCGGTGACCGGGCGCATGGGATCGGTGTAGCCGTGGGTCGAGGGGTGGCCGGGCGGCACCAGACTGTCCACGAACGCCTCGTCCTCGGGCGTGAGTGTGTGCGCGAGGCCGGCAAGGTATTCCTGCCACTGCTCGGCGGTGCGCGGGCCGGCGACGGCGGATGGCACCACCTGGCTGTTGATCACCCAGTTGAAGGCGAATTGGGTCGCGGTCATGCCCCGCTTTTCGGCGTAGGCCTTGAACCTCTGGGCGATGGCGAGGGATTCGGGGCGGAACTCGGTCTCCATTATGCGCCGCTCCTTGCGCCCGGCAC
This sequence comes from Alphaproteobacteria bacterium, assembly GCA_009693995.1. Classification (GTDB taxonomy): domain Bacteria; phylum Pseudomonadota; class Alphaproteobacteria; order SHWA01; family SHWA01; genus SHWA01. The sequence continues at coordinate 28,415 of SHWA01000019.1, forward strand.
GGCTGTCGGGGGCGGGCGTGGCACCGGGGAGGTACTTGCCCGTCAGCACGCCGCGCGCGACCGGGCTGTAGGGTACGGCGCCGATGCCGTAATAGTGGCAGGCGGAGAAGATCTCCAGCTCGGGCGTGCGGTTGAGGGCGTTGTAATAGGGCTGCAGGCAGATCGGGCGCGGCACGCCTAGGGTGTGGCAGAGGTGCATGATCTCGGCGATCCGCCAGGCCGCGAAGTTGCTGAGGGCGAAGTAGCGTACCTTGCCCTGGCGGATCAGGTCGCCCATGGTCTCCACTAGTTCGTCCAGCGGACTCCAGAGGAAGTCCTTGTGCATGTAGTAGATGTCCACGTGGTCGGTCCCGAGCCGCTTCAGGCTGTCGCCGATCGCCCGCATCAGCCACTTGCGCCCGAAGCCCTGGCGGTTGGGCCGGGTCTCGCCACGCATGGGCGCCCCGCCCTTGGTCGCCACCACCCAGTCGTCGCGGTCGGCCGCGATCAGCCGGCCGATGATGCGTTCCGCCTCGCCGCCGGCGTACAGGTCGGCCAGGTCGATGAAGTTGACCCCGGCGTCGCGGGCGAGGGCGACGATCCGCGCCGCTTCCTTCTCGTCCGTGCGGTCGCCGAACATCATCGTGCCGAGGCAGATGGGCGATACCAAGAGGCCGCTGAAACCGAGCTTGCGATACTGCATGGGACGGGTTCCTGACTGGCGGAGCGGCGGCCCTCGGGTGGCCGCGACTTTGGGCGGGCACAGCCATAGCAGAAGGCAGCAGAGAGCGGGAGGCGGAGTTGAGCACTGAAATCGCTTATCTGACGGCGACCGAGCTGCTGGCGCGGTACCGCGACCGGTCGCTGTCGCCGGTGGAGGCGACGCGGGCCGCGCTCGCGCGCATCGCGGCGCTGAACCCGGCTTTGAACGCCTTCAACGTGGTCGATGCCGAAGGTGCGCTCCAGACCGCGCGCCAGTCGGAAGCGCGCTGGCTGAAGGGGCAGCCGGTCGGGCTGCTGGACGGCGTGCCCACTTCGATCAAGGACGTGATCCTGACCAAGGGCTGGCCGACGCTGCGCGGCAGCCGGGCGGTCGATCCCAACCAGCGGTGGGACGAGGACGCACCGGCGACCGCCCGGCTGCGCGCCCATGGCGCGGTGCTGCTGGGCAAGACCACGACCCCAGAGTTCGGCTGGAAGGGGGTCGGCGACAGCCCCCTCACCGGGATCACGCGCAACCCCTGGAACCCGGACACCACGCCCGGTGGTTCGAGTGCGGGCTCGGCGGTCCAGGTGGCGGCTGGCATGGGGCCGCTCACCATCGGCACCGATGGCGGCGGCTCGGTGCGGATTCCAGCCGCCTTCACCGGCATCGTCGCCTTGAAGCCGACCTTCGGCCGCATTCCCGCCTATCCGTCGAGCCCCTTCGGCACCCTGGCCCATGTCGGGCCGATGGCCTGGACCGTGGCCGACGCCGCCCTGATGCTGACCGTGCTCGCCGAGCCGGACGCGCGCGACTGGTACCAGTTGCCGCCGGCAGCCGGCGACTTCCGCATCGGGCTCGGCGCCGGCGTGCAGGGCCTCAAGGTCCTCTACAGCCCGGATCTCGGCTACGCGACCGTCGATCCCGAGGTCGCGGCGCTGGTGCGGCGGGCGGCGGAGGCGTTCGCTGCCCTCGGCGCCACGGTCGAGGAACGGCGCAGCCTCTTTCCCGATCCGACCGCGACCTTCC
>SHWA01000020.1 GCA_009693995.1 Alphaproteobacteria bacterium
CGTTGCGGTCCTTGACGACGGATTCCAGACGAACCCGGTCAGCCGACGTGACGGTGATGGATATCCCAGTGCGCATGCGCCAGACTCGCACGCGCAATCCACCAGGGGAATCCCTCCCAGGACTCTTGTGTCAGGCAGGAACCACTAGCCGCGCGCGATGAGGGACCGCAGGGCGGCGCCGAGACTGCCTTCCGCCAGGTACCGCATGCCGAGGAAGCCACCGGCGCTGATCGCGGCGAGCGCGATCAGCGAGCCGAGGGAGAGGGTCGAGATCCCGGTCATGCCCTGGCCGATGGTGCACCCCAAGGCGAGCACGCCGCCGGCCCCCATGAGGGCGGCGCCGGTCAGGTGGCGACCCATGTCGGCGGCGTCGGTGAAGGCCTCGATGCGGAAGCCACCCGTGGCAAGCGCCATCAGGAACGACCCTAGGACGACGCCGCCAACGGTGGCGATGCCGAAGGTGATGGTGGCCCCCGTGAACGTCATCAGGTAGAGCAGGCCGTCGCCGACGGGAGCGACGAAGGTGACCGAGGCGACCGGCACCGGCTCGAACGGATCTGCACCGACAATGCCGGTGATGGCCCACCCGATCGTCACCAGCGCTCCGAGGATCAAGCCGCTCGCGACGTCCGCGCGCGCGGCGCGGAACTCTGCGCTGCCGAGACAGAACCAGAGCAGACCCGCGGCCGCCAGGAGGGCGACCCCGGCGCGCGCCACGCCGGCCGCGAGCCCGGTGGCGCGGGCGAGCAGGTCCGGCAGGCCCTGGGCCGCGATCCCGGCCGGCCGTAGGTCGAGGGCGAGGGTGGCTTCCCCCGCCATGCGCGCCCCGGCGAACAGGCCGCGCATGGTCATGTAGGCGAACGTGCCGAGCACCAAGAGCACCACCAGCGACTTCAGATTGCCGGCGCCGAGCCGGACCAGGTTGCGGTTGCCGCACCCCCCGGCGAGGGTCATGCCGAAGCCGAACAGCAGCCCGCCGACGATCCCGCCCGCCCAGTCCAGGGTGGCCGAGAGGTAGATCGACTGGCCGAGGTCCACCAGACCCGCCAGGTGCAGCCCCTGGCTGCCGAGAATCGCCACCGCGATCGCCAGCATCCAGGCGCGGAAGCGGTTCCAGCGGCCAATCACGGCGATGTCTGAGATCGCCCCCATGGTACAGAAGTTAGTGCGCTGGGCCGTGGCCCCAAAGGCGAGGCCGAGCAGCAGACCGAGGGCCGCGACGACGTGCGTGACCGAGAGCTCGTCCAAGAATCACCCGCTCCCCTGCCGGGGTCGCTGTCGTACATCATCCCCGGCGACTATGCTATGCCATTGGCGACGGCTGCCCGGCGCAGGAGATTGTCGGACCGATGGCGACCACGACGCTCGACCTGCAGGGGCTGAACTGCCCCCTCCCCGTGCTCAAGACCAAGAAGGCGATCGCCGCGCTGCAAGCCGGCGACACGCTCGAAGTGCTGGCGACCGACCCCGCCGCCGTGCAGGACTTCGCAGCCTTCAGCCGCGCCACCGGTCATGCCCTCGTCGAATGGCAGCAGGAGGGGAAGGTCTTCCGCTTCCTGCTGCGCAAGGGCGGCTGAGCGCGTTTCCTTGACGCCCGGAACTTCCTTTGCGCCCCGCCCGCGCGCGTCAGGTTACCGTGATCCGCTCCTCGGCCGCGATCACGCTGCCGTCGTCGTCCACCCAGGTGAAGCGGAAGGTGCCCGACTGGCTGACGCGGGCGCGGAACTCGAGGTAGGGATTGGCGGTGATCCCGGTCTCCAGGTCGCAGCCGAAGACGAGGCGCCCGGCGAACTCGCAGCGGAAGCGGTTGAGGATGCGGCGCGGCACCAGGTTGCCGTCCTGGTCCTTGCGCTGGCCGCTCTCCATGGCGTGGTTGACCAAGGTCCGGATGGTGATCACCTCGCCCTGCTTCGCGGTCGCCGGCACCTTGATGCGCGGCTTCGGGGCATCCTTTGGGGCAGCGGCCATGATCGCCGTCCCTAGCTCGTGCAGCCGCCGACGGTGACGCGCACCTCGCGGCGGTCCTGCCAGTAGCTGCCGTCGCTGAGGCGCGCCACCGCCGTCACCCATTGGCTGGCGGCGAGGCGGATACGGGTGGTCGCCTCGGCGACGCCGCTCTCGGGCGAGAACAGGAAGGTGGCGACGCGCGCGCGCGGATTGTGCTCGGCCACCACCAGGACGGCGACCACGTGGCTCGCCTCGGTCATCGGGCTCTCCACGCTGACCGTGAGGGGCACCCCGTTGCCGTTCTCGGCGATCTCGGGCAGGTCGAGCTTGACCCGGCCCTTGTGTGCGGGCTTGCCCGCGGTGAAGCGCTCGATCTCGGCGCGAGCGTCCTCGGGCTTGGCCAGGGCCGGCGCCCAGCCCGCGCAGGCCGCGCCCGCCGCCAGTCCCGCGCTCCGCAGCAGCAGCCGCCGGTTCACCGCCATTGCGATCGCTTACCTCTCGGGGTGGCCATCCCCCGACCGCACCCTAGCACCCCTGGGCGTGGACATCGAGCCATGCCTCACACGCGCGACCGGCCGTAGTAGAGCATCACCACATGCTCGGCCTCGGCGAAGAACAGCCAGCGTTCGATCACCACGCCGGGCGCGGCGGCGAGCAGCGCGAGGGTCGCGAGCAGCGCCCCGGCCACGCCATCGAGGAAGTGGCAGAGAACCAGGGCGGCGAAGGGGAGCCCATAGGCCAGCACCACGACGAGGCGGCGCAGCTTCGCCGCGTGCCGGCGCGCGATGCGGAAGCCCATCTCCTCGGTCAGGTAGTTGGCCGCCGTGTGCGGCGCCTCGAACAGGCGTACCTCGCCGGGGCCAAGGCCGGTGGCGCTGCCGGCGGTCGCCGCCGCCGGCGCCCGGTCGGTCTCGTGCCAGTAGCGGAGCTTGATCGCCGCGGCGCCGGCGCCAGCGCCACCGGCGCCGCTGTCGCGCCGGGTGAGTTGCGGCGCGGGCGTGGCGGCAGGTACTGGTTTACGGGCCGCGTCTGCATTTCCGGCATCAGGTCGCAGCCGCCGCGCTCGGCGACCAGCTTCGAGACCTGGGAGTCGGGATCGGCGAGGTCGCCGAAATGCCGCGCCGAGACCGGGCAGACGGCGACGCAGGCGGGCACCCGGTCCACCTCGTCTAGGGTCTCGTTGTAGATGCGGTCGATGCAAAGCGTGCACTTCTTCATCACGCCGGCGGTCGAGTCGTATTCGCGGGCACCGTACGGGCAGGCCCAGGAACAGAGCTTGCAGCCGATGCACAGGTCCTCCTCCACCAGGACGATGCCGTCCTCGGCCCGCTTGTAAGAGGCTCCGGTCGGACAGACTGTGACGCAGGGCGCGTCGTCGCAATGCAGGCAGGACTTCGGGAAATGCACCAGCCGGGGGCCGTCGCCGCCGCTTACCTCGAAGCTGTGGATGCGGTTGAACCAGATCCCGCTCGGCGCCGCCGCGTAGGGGCGCTCGTCGGTCAAGGGCGCATGGTAGCCGCCGGCGTTCCATTCCTTGCAGGCGACCGCGCAGGCATGGCAGCCGACACAGGTATCCAGGTCGATGACCAGGCCGAGGCGCTTGCGCGTCGGCAGGGCGGGCAGGGCGGTCATGGAGCCGGCCGCGCCCGAAAGCCCTTGCCGAACTCGAGGATGGCCGGAGGCGCCTCGAGGCCGGGCGGGACATGCAGCGGCGGGAAGGCGGGCTCGGTCCGCTGATCGCCGGGCGCCGCCTTCTCGAGGCGCACCCGCAGGTCGTACCAGGCCGCCTGGCCGGTGATGGGGTCGGCGTTGCCGTAACGATAGCCACTCTCGCTCGGCGGCAGCAGTTCGTGGATCAGGTGATTGAGCAGGAACCCCTCGGTCGACTCGGCGGCGCCGGCGGCGAGGTTCCACGCCCCGGCGCGCTTGCCGATGGCGTTCCAGGTCCAGATCGTCGCTTGATTGACCGCCTCCATGGTCTTGATGCGCACCTTGACGCGGCCGTTGCGGCTGACCACCCAAGCCCAGTCGTCGTCGCCGAGCGCGTGGGCAGCGGCCAGGGCGCGCGGCACGAACAGGCGGTTGGAGCCGTGGATCTGCCGCAGCCACGCGTTCTGCGAACCCCAGGAATGGTACATGGCCATGGGGCGCTGCGTCACCGCGTGCAGCGGGAAGGTCTCGGCCGCCGCCGCGTCCCCCGCGAAGGGGCGGTACCAGAAGGGCAACGGATCGAAATGGGTCTCGATGCGGCGGCGATGCTTCTCCGGTGGCAGCACGCGCCCGTGCCCGCGCGCGGCCAGGCGGAAGCGCTGCAGCTCCTCGCAATAGAGGTTGAGAATGATCGGCTCGTCCACCGCCACGAAGCCCATCTTCAGCGCGTAGTCGAGATAGGCGCGGTTGACGTTCTTGTAGTAGCGCGCCGCGGCCGGGATCTCGCTCCGCCAGTGGCAGTCGTGCTCGATGTAGCGCGCAAGCTGGTCGGGATTGGGTGGGCCGGAGCCCTGCGCGATCCCGTTGGCGCCGCGCCAGCCCGCCAGCATGCCGATGCCCGGCCGGCGCTCGTGGTTCAGCAGATAGTCGCGGTAGCCGCCGGGGTAGCGCGGGTTGCCGCGCTTGTCGACCATGCCGGGGAGGCCGAGCCGGGCGCCGAGCGCCAAGAGCACGTCCTGGAAGGGGCGCACGTCGCGGTCGGGCGCGACCACCGGCTGGCGGATCGCATCCGCCGTCCCGTCGGCATCCGAGATCGGCCGGTCCAAGAGCGAGATGCAGTCCCAGCGCTCCAGATAGGTGGTGTCGGGCAGGATGAGATCGGCGTAGGGTCTGGAAGCCGTTGGAATGGGCCGAGATGCCGCGCATGGCGTGCATGGCGACGGGGCGGCCGACCATGTGCTCGTGGTGGCGGCCGAACCAGTCCACCCACGGCTGCTCGATCACCACGCTTTCGGCGAAGGCGGCGTGGGCGAGCTCGGCGGCGATGCGCCGGATGGTCGCCGCCGGCAGGCCGACGCGGGATACCACCGCCTCCGGCGCGTACTGCGCATCTGAATAGCGCGCCGCCAGGAGCTCGAAGGCGGGTCGCGCGGAGCGCCCGTCGTCAAGCGTGACCGCCCCCTTCAGCGCCGGCACAAGACCCGGGTCGAAGCGCCGGGCGCAGGCGCCCCTGCTTGCGGTCGAAGGCGAGCACGCGCCCCGCCGCGTCGCGGGCGAAGAGGCCGTCCTCAGGCGTGCCGGGCGCGTCGATCACCAGCCAGGCGGCGTTGGTGGTGCGCGTGAGAAAGTCGAGATCGACCTTCCCGGCGCGCAGGAGCTCGTGGACGAGCGCGAGCACGAACAGGCCGTCGGTGCCCGGCGTGATGCCGAGCCACTCGTCGGCGATCGCTGAATAACCCGTCTGCACCGGGTTGACCGACACCACCTTGACGCCGCGCGCCTTCAATTTGCCCAACCCGATCTTGATCGGGTTGCTGTCGTGGTCCTCGGCCACGCCGAACAGCACGAAGTAGCGGGTGTGCTCCCAGTCCGGCTCGGTGAACTCTTAGAACGCGCTGCCGATGGTGTAGATGCCGGCCGCCGCCATGTTGACCGAGCAGAACCCACCGTGCGCGGCATAGTTCGGCGTGCCGAACTGCATCGCCCACCAGGAGGTGAGCGCCTGGCTCTAGTCGCGGCCGGTGAAGAAGGCGAGGCGGTGCGGATTGGTGGCGCGCGCCCGGGCGAGCCACGCGGTGGCGAGATCGAGCGCCGCGTCCCATTCGATCGCGACGAAGTCGCCGCTGCCGCGTTCGCCGACCCGGCGCAGGGGCTTCCTCAGGCGCGCCGGCGAGCGGAGGTGCATGATCCCGGCCGCGCCCTTGCCGCACAGCACGCCCCGGTTCACCGGGTGGCGCCGGTTGCCGTCGATGTAGCGCACCTGCCCGTCCTGCAAGTGCACGCGGATGCCGCAGCGGCAGGCGCACATGTAGCAGGTGGTGGTCTTGACCTCGTCGGCGACCCGGGGCGACAGGTCCACCGGCCGGTCGGCGGCCGGCGGCGGTCGGGAGTCCGGTGCGTCGGTCATGGTGGCGACCGCGTCGGTCACAGGGTACCTGACCGAATAACGGTGGTGCGGTCGTGGGCAAGCCGGCCACGCACCTTTGGGACACGCGGATGCGGAAGTGTTCTACGCAAGCGACCGTGCCGCTTCACTGCCGCCTCCGCACCCCGAACCCCAGGCCGGCGGCATGAGCCACGAGAACCCGCCGGGCGCCGCCCAGCACACGCGCGCCTGGCACGCCTACTACACCGAGAAGCGCATCGTGCACCAATGGCTGCAGGTGCGCCTGCTGCGCGATCTGCCGGTCCAGAGCGTGATCGAGATCGGCCCGCATCTCGGCGTGGTGACGGCGCTCCTGGCCAGCGCCGGCTAAGCCGTCACCACTCTCGACCTGGTGCAGCGGCCCTTCGACCGGGGGGCACGCGCGCATGTGGTGGCGGACTTGCGCACCCTCGAGCCCGAGCGCCTGCCGGCGGCGGATGCGATCCTCTGCTGCGAGACCTTGGAGCATATTCCCTTCGCCGAGGTGCCGGGCATCCTGCGCCGCCTGGCGGCAACACGGGTGCCCTTCCTGGTGCTGTCGGTGCCCTTCGAGGGGACGCAGCTCGGCTTCAGCGCCTATCTCAACCGGCACACGGCGCGCAAGCTCTCCTTCTTCCGCAAGTTCCGCTTTCTCAAGACCTTCCGCCCGGAAAGCGCGACCGATCCGGCGGCGCATCAGTGGGAAGTCGGCTATCGCGGCTTCTCGCTCCGGCGCCTGCGCGAGACGGTCGCCCAGGCGGGCTGGGCGCCGGAACGACAGGAGTTCACCGCAGGCTGCCGCTCGGTTTTCCTGGTCGGCCGCAACCAGGGCGTGTAGGAACCCGGGGGCGATGGTGCTTGCTGCAATGCAGCACCGCCCCTATATACCAGCTTCCCGCGAGCCCAGAGCCGTCATGGAATTCCGCAACATCGCCATCATCGCCCACGTCGACCACGGCAAGACCACCCTGGTCGACCGCCTGCTGCAGCAAAGCGGCACGTTCCGCGCCAACCAGCAGGTGCAGGAGCGGGCGCTCGATTCCAATGTTCTGGAGCGCGAGCGCGGCATCACCATTCTCGCCAAGTGCACCTCGGTGGTGTGGAAAGGCGTGCGGGTCAACATCGTCGATACCCCCGGCCACGCCGACTTTGGCGGCGAGGTGGAGCGCATTCTCTCCATGGTGGATGGCGTGGTGGTGCTGGTGGACGCGGCCGAGGGCCCCCTGCCACAGACCAAGTTCGTGGTCTCCAAGGCCCTGGCCCAGGGCCTGCGCCCGATCGTGCTGATCAACAAGGTGGACCGGCCCGACGCGCGCGCACACGAGGTGCACGACCTGGTATTCGACCTGCTGGCGAACCTGGGGGCGAGCGAGCCCCAGCTCGACTTTCCGACCCTCTTTGCCTCGGCCAAGGAAGGCTGGGCCGCGACCCAGCCGGAAGGGCCGAAGGTGGACATGGCGCCGCTCTTCGACCTGATCCTGCACCATGTGCCGCCGCCCACCGTCGAGGCCGGCCCGGCGTTCCGCATGCTGGTCACCACGCTCGAATACGACCCGTTCCTGGGGCGCGTTCTCACCGGGCTCATTCTTTCCGGCGAAGTGCGCCACAACACGATCCTGAAGGCGCTGCACGCCGACGGGCGCCTGGTGGAAGAGACGCGCATCACCAAGCTGCTCGCCTTCCGCGGCCTGGAGCGGCAGGGGATCGAGCGCGCCGAGGCCGGCGACATCGTCGCCATCGCCGGCTTCAGACTCGCGACCGTGGCCGACACGCTCTGCGATCTTGCCGTCCTGGTGCCGCTGCCCGCCCACCCCATCGACCCGCCGACCCTCGCCATGACCTTCATGGTCAACGACGGCCCCCTCGCCGGGCGCGAGGGTGACAAGGTCACCAGCCGCATGATCCGCGCCCGCCTCTACCGCGAGGCCGACGGCAACGTCGCCATCCATGTGAGCGATACCGAGAGCCCCGACGCCTTCGAGGTGGCCGGGCGGGGCGAATTGCAGCTCGGCGTCCTGATCGAGACCATGCGCCGCGAAGGCTTCGAGCTGGCGGTCGGGCGGCCGCGCGTGCTCACCCGTGCCGATCCCGCGACCGGGGCACGCCTCGAGCCGATCGAGGAAGTGGTGATCGACGTGGACGACGCCTTCACCGGCATCGTGATCGACAAGATGAGCCAGCGCCGGGCGGAGCTGCGCGCCATGACGCCCTCCGGCCACGGCAAGACCCGGCTGCAGTTCGAAGCGCCGTCGCGCGGGCTGATCGGCTACCATGGCGAGTTCATGACCGACACCCGCGGCACCGGCGTGATGAACCGCCTGTTCCACAGCTATGGACCGTGGCGCGGCAGCGTCGCGGGGCGGCGCAACGGCGTGCTGATCGCGACCGATTCCGGCAACTCGGTCGCCTATGCGCTCTGGAATCTGGAGGCGCGCGGCGCCCTCTTCATCGACCCCGGCGTCGCCGTCTACCAGGGCATGATCATCGGCGAGCACACGCGCGACAACGACCTCGAGGTGAACCCCTTGCGCGAAAAGCAGCTCACCAACATCCGCACCCACTCCAAGGACGAGGCGATCCGCCTCACCCCCCCGCGCCCCATGGCGCTCGAGCAGGCGATCGCCTACGTCGAGGACGACGAGCTGGTGGAAGTGACGCCGCGCTCGATCCGCCTGCGCAAGCGCCTGCTCGACCCCAACGACCGCAAGCGCGCCAAGAGGCGCGCGGCGGCGGAGTAGCATTCCGGTCCGCACCGGCGCCGGTCACGCATCCTGGAACACGCTATAGTGGTGTCGTCGCGGGAGGTGCGCATGAGTCGACGTCGGTTGGCGGTCCTTTTCGGCATGGTGGCGGTGGCCCTAGGCGCGCTCTGGGCCGGAGCCGCCGCCTATTATGCGCGGCCCATCGACGCCACCGTCACGGTCTTCAAGTCGCCAGACTGCGCCTGCTGCGGCGAATGGGTGGCGCACCTGCGCGCGCACGGCTTCGACGGCGCGGTGCGCGAGCAGCGGGACTTGAGCCCGGTCAGGGCGCGCCTCAGCGTGCCCGCCGATCTCGAGAGCTGCCACACCGCGGAAGTGTCCGGCTACACCATCGAGGGCCATGTGCCGGCCGCTGACATCCGCCGCCTGCTGCGCGGGCGCGTCACCACCCGCGGCCTCGCCGTACCCGGCATGCCGATCGGTGCGCCCGGCATGGAGGTCGGCGGACGGACGGAGCCGTTCGAGGTGATCAGTTTCGCCGACGACGGCGGACGCGCGGTGTTCAGCCGGTACTGAGGGCGGCTGCGCGCGGCGCTGGCGCATGAATTGGCGCCGGGCGCCCATAGAGGTAGCCCTGCACCTGGTGGCAGCCCTGGGCGCGCAGGAAGTCTGCCTGGGCCTCGGTCTCCACGCCTTCCGCCGTCACCGTCATGCCGAGCGCACGCCCGAGTGCGATGGTCGCGCCGACGATGGTGGCGATGTTGGCATCCTCACCCAGGCTTTGCACGAACGACTTGTCGATCTTGATCTTGTCGAACGGGAAGCGGCAGAGATAGGCGAGGCTGGAATAGCCGGTGCCGAAGTCGTCCATGGCGATGGTGACGCCAAGCGCCTTCAGGCGCCGGAAGGTATCCAGCACCTGTTCGGTGCCGTGCAGCAGCAGCCCCTCCGTTACCTCGAGTTCGAGCCAGCGACTCTCGAGCCCGGCCTCGGCCAGGGCATCGGCCACCACCTGGACGATGTCGCACTCCTTGAACTGCAACGGCGACAGGTTGACGCTGACCTGGACCTTCTGGGTCCAGCTGGCCGCATCGCGGCAGGCTTGTCTCAGGGTCCATTCGCCGATCGCAGAGATCAGTCCGATTTCCTCGGCGATGCCGATGAAATCGAGCGGCGGGACCATGCCGCGCGTCGGGTGGCGCCAGCGGATCAGGGCCTCGTAGCCGCGCCGCTCGCCGCTCTCCAGGTGGCATTGCGGCTGGTAGTGCAGCTCGAACTGGTCCTGGGCGAGGGCTTGGCGCAACTCCTGCTCGAGCCAGCGCCGCTTCTGCAGCGCCGCGTTCATTGCCTCCTCGAAGAAACGGTGCGAGCCGCGGCCCCCGATCTTGACCTGGTTGAGGGCGAGATCCGCGTGCTTGAGGAGCACGTGCGCCTCGGCTCCGTCGCCCGGGTAGGCGGCGATGCCGACGGTGGCGCCGACGGTAAGCTGATGTTGGTCGATGGTGAACGGCTTGGCGATCGCCGCGATCAGGCGCCGGGCGAGCACATCCACACTGTCCGCCCCATCGATCGCGGTCTGCACCACGGCGAACTCGTCGCCGCCCAGGTGCGCCAGCCGGTCGGTCTCGCGCACGGTCGTCGCCAGCCGGCTGGCGACCGCCCGCAGCAGACGGTCACCGATGGGGTGGCCCAGACTGTCGTTGACTTCCTTGAAATGGTCGAGATTGACGCAATGGACGGCGACCATCTGCTTCTCGCGCCGGGCGCGGGCGATGGCGTCTTTCAGTTGCTGGTGAAACAGCACCCGGTTGGGCAGATCGGTCAGCGTGTCGTGATGGGCCAGGTGGTGCAGCCTGGCCTCGACCCGCTTGCGCTCGGTGATGTCCTGGGTGGCGCCGCGCAGGCCGACCACCTGCCCGCCCGCGTCGCGCCAGGGCTCGATCTGCTCCGCCAGATGGCGTGCCTCGCCGCCCGACATGACGACGCGGTAGTCGACGGCGAGCGCCGCCTCGTCTGCCACGGTAGTCTCCCAGGCGGCCGCGCGGCTGGCGGCATCCTCGGGATGGACCCGCGCCTGCCAGATACTCGTGCTCGGCTCGGTCGCGGGCGCGATCGCGAGGATGCGGTACATCTCCGCCGACCATTGGACGGTACCCGCCGCCCGGTTCCACTCCCAGCTGCCGATCCGGGCCAGACGCTGCGCCTCCGCCAGGCGGCGCTCATGGTCGCGCAGGCGCGCGAGCGCGTGCGCGGTGCGCAGCAGGTACCGTACCCGGTGGCCGAGCAGGCCCCAGTTGATCGGCTTAACGATGAAATCGGTCGCGCCGACATCGTAAGCGCGGTTGATCGACTGTACGTCGTCGAGCCCGGTCATCATCAGGATCGGCACGTGCTCGCCTTCGGGCAATTCGCGCAGAGCCACGCAGGTCTCGAACCCGCGGAGCTCGCGCATCACCACGTCGAGCAGCACGACATCGGGGCGAAAATCGGCGCACCGCGCCAGAACGCCGCTGCCGTCGTCCACATCCTCGACCAAGAATCCGACGTCCTCCAACGCCGCCCGGATCAGCAGGCGCATGGTCGGATCGTCGTCGGCGATCAACGCGCGGGGCGCGCCGGCAGCGAAAGGCCGTTGGAAAATCGTGGCCGTCATCGTCAGAGGGTGACCGGGCACCGTTACGGCAAGGTTAAGATGACAATGTCACGATTTGTTCCCATGATCGGCGAATACGGGCCAGGCGGGTCAGCCGCCCTCCGACCGCCGTCAGAGGGGCGCGGTGCACTCGATCGAGACCGCCTTGATCAGGGCGTAGACCGAGCGCCCCGGCGCGAGCGCCAGGCGCGCGACCGCACCCTGCGTGACGCGGGCGATCAGCGCGGTGCCGTCTCCGATCACGAGCCGCACCAGTACCCCACCAGTGTCCGGGGTGAGCGCGGCGACGGTCGCGGGCAGGATGTTGTGCAGGCTGAGCCCTTCCGGCGCGGTGGTTGCCAGGATCACGTCGCGGGCGCGGATGCGGACCCGGACCCTCTGGCCGACCTGGGCTGCGAAGTCGCTGGTCAGCAGGGACCCGCCCGGATAGTCGAGGCGCGCGAGACCGCCCACCGCGTCGTGGCCGCCGACCACCGTCTCGACCAGGGCCGCCGCCTCGCCGCGCGGTGCCAGCATCGGCAGATCGAGCCGCCCATAGAGCTCGGCCGGCGATCCCGCCGCGACCACCCGCCCGGCATCCAGCACCACGAGGGTGCTCGCCAGCCACTCCACCTCGTCGAGGGCGTGGCTGACATAGACCGTCGGCAGGGCGAGTTCCGCCTGCAGGCGCGCGAGATAGGGCAGCACGTCGGCCTTGCGCTCGGCATCGAGGGAGGCGAGCGGCTCGTCCATCAGCAGCACCCGAGGCTGCGCCAGGAGCGCACGGCCGACGGCGACCCGCTGGCGTTCGCCGCCGGAAAGCGCGTGCGGCCTGCGCGCCAGCAGGGGAGCGATCCCGAGCAGCTCCACCACCGCGTCGAAGCCGATCCGGCGCTCGCATCGAAGAATACCGTTCCGCTTCACGCCGATGCGCCCCCCATCCGGGCGGAGCAGGCCGGCGATTGCCGCGACCACCGAGGTCTTGCCCGCGCCGGAGCGGCCGGAGAGCGCCGTGACGCTCCGGGTCGGCGCGGTGAACGCCGCGTCCAGTTGGAAGTCGCCGAGGCGCACGCCGAGGCGGCGTGCCACCACCTCGGAGAGGACCAGGCCCGCGAGCGCGAGGGCGAAGGAGAGCCCCGCCAGGCGCGCCGCCGCCGCCTCGCCCCCCGGCGTCTGCACGGCGGCATAGATGGCGAGTGGCAGGGTCTGGGTCTCGCCCGGGATGTTGGAGACGAAGGTGATCACGGCGCCAAACTCGCCCAAGGAAGCGGCAAAGGCGATGATGGCGCCGCTGAGCACGCCCGGCAGCATCAGCGGCAGGGTGATGGTCACGAAGCGGTCGAGCGCGCCGGCGCCGAGGGTGCGCGCCGCGTCGCCGCGATCGACCAGGAAGCCCTGGGCGGCGAGGACCGATCGCGCCGCCTGGCCGTTCAGGAAGGCGTAGGCCGCGCGAACCGGCGCCGCGTCACGCCCGGCGACGATGGCGATGGGATAGCGGATCGGGGCGTGGCTGGCTGCGGGAAACACGCCGGCGACCGCCACGCGGGTGCTGGCGGCGGCATCGCTCGCATAGACGATGCCAACCGGCGCCTCGCCACGCTCGACCAGGGCAAGGGCGGCGCGCACGTTCTCCGCGCCCACTAGCCGGCACTCGGCGATCGACCAGACCTCGAGGCGCCGCAAGGATTGCTCGGCATAGCGGCCGACGGGAACATGGGCGGGATCGCCGGTGACCAGGCGCCCGTCGCCGAGCAGGCCCGCCAGGTCGAAACCGAGCGCGAGCGCGACCGGTCGCACCCCCTTGAGCGGCATCACCAGGACAGTCGGTTGCCGGTCAAGGTGCGGCGGCTGGCGGCGACGATCCGACCGCGCTCGGCCAGGTAGTCCATCCACGCCGCGTCGGCCGAGATGAAGAGATCCGCCCCCGCCCCGTGCTCGATCTGCCGGGCGAGGATCGAGGAGGCGGCGAACGAGAAGCGCAAGCTGCCCTGCTCCTGCTGCTGGTGGAGGCGCCCGATCTCTTGCAGTGCGGAGGTAAGGCTCGCCGCCGCGAATACGGTCATCTTTGCGGCCTCGGCCGCCCACGCAGCCGCGCCGGGCGCGCCGACCGTGAACACGACCAACAGGGTGCACGTGATCGCGCAGGCCGAGGGCGCCCCCCACCGGGTGCCGATCTGGCTCACCGCACTGCCACCTTGCGACGGCGTCCTGTCATGCGGCCAAGCCAGCCCACTCCGGGTGTTGCGCGCACCCCGATCGCCGGATGGCGGCGGTCCTCCGCCGCCATGGAAATCGATTGACGAAGCTCTGGTTCTCCTCTCTATTTTTGTCAGCAACCTTGGTTTTGGCTTGCTGGATCCTGGCGTAATGACAGGGCGCAAGGAGCAGACATGCCAAGAAACCAGTTTGACGCGGCTGCCCCAGTGCGAGCGGCCAATAAGACTGAAATCGGGGCTTCAAGGGATGAAACGGCAATGGCGACAGGTACGGTGAAGTGGTTCAACGCGCAGAAGGGCTACGGCTTCATCCAGCCGAGCGACGGTTCGCGCGATGTCTTCGTGCATGTGACCTCGGTCGAGCGGGCGGGTCTGCGCACCCTCGTCGAGGGCCAAAAGGTGAGCTTCGAGGTGTCGATGGAGCGCGGCAAGCCCGCGGCCGTCGACCTCAAGGCTGACTGAGCTACATCGGGTTCGGCTAGACGGAACTGGGGAAGCCCCGGCCCGCGGCCGGGGCTTTCCTTTTCCAGCGCCGCTCTGCCGCTTCTGCCGCCAGCAACCGGTCGATCACGCGCCGCGCGAGCGTCAAGGCGCGGTCGGCACCGATCAGGACGCGCGAGCAGGGGGCGGCCGCGGAGGCGCCCTCGGGGTCGCCGCCGATGGCGCGCTGCTGGGCGTTGTAGATGTGGAAGTCCTCCCAGATCACCTGGTGACACTGGCGGTAGAACTCGGGCCGCTATGCCGGCGCCACCATGTCGTTCTGGTGGCAGATCGCCCAGAACTGGTGGGTGAAGCGCTCGGTTTCCGGCGTGATGCCGTGATAGACCTGAAAGCCCCACTCCCCCGGCCCCTCCAGGCGCTCACCGCCGGCCGGTTGCCGCCGAGCCGTTGTTGATGAAGAAGTAGGCCGGCGGGCGAAACTCGGAGAGCTGCCAGCGGTCGAAGCGGCCCCGGTGGCGGCCGAACTCGGCATAAGTGCGCGCCGCCGGCACGTCGATCATCTCGCGGGTGATGCGGACCGCGTCGCCGCGCCGGGTGGTGATGACGGCGGCTGCCTCGGCCACGGGCGCGTTGCCGATGGTTGAATCATGCACGAAGGCCACGTGGCTGAGGTCGAGCAGATTATCGACAATCAGCAAATAGTTTGCCTGCACTCCGAGGCGGACCTTGGTGATGCTCCACGCGGGATCGGCCATGCTGGCAAAGCTGATGATCTTGGCCGGGTCGGCGCGCCTGGGATCGCCCATCCAGACGTAGACGAAGCGGTCGCGCTCGACGCACGGGTAGGCGGTGACCCGCGTGCCCCGCGGCACGATCTGCCCCGGCACCTTGGTGCAGGCGCCGCTACAGTCGTATTCCAGGCCGTGATAGCCGCAGACCAGGGTGTCGCCGACCAGCCGGCCCGCGGTCAACGGCCGCCGGCGGTGGGCGCGGCGGTCTTCGAGGGCTACGGCTGTGCCGTCCTCCTTGCGGAAGATCACCACCGCCTGGTTCAGCAGCCGAAGTCTTCGGGGAAGCCGACCGCGTACCAGTGATCGCGGAGGAAACCGTCACGCTGTGGTTGCAGGGCTGCGGCGGTGGCGACCATGGCGGCCACCTAAGTGTCGACGACGGAAGGATGAAACAGGGATTCGACCGGAATCGGGCGCGCGATCAGCGTCTGCTCGTGGCAGAAGCCGATGAACTGCTCCAAGTTGCGCCGGTTGGCCTTGACGCCAGACGGGTGCATGTCCGGCGCCATCCGATCGCGCTGCGCCTCGAACTCGCTCCGCGCCAAGGTGAGCACCGAGAAGCCGGGATCGTCGTAATAGGCGTACGCCTGCCGCTTGGATTCCTCGTACATGTCGAACATCACGCGCGGCAGCCACGGATGGCGCTCGACCACTTCGGCTGGAAACGCGAGCAGGTGCATGATCGGGCAGAAGCCATGGCGCGCGAAATGGCTGATCGATTCCGCCTTGGCGTCGGCGAAGAGGCGGCGCACCCGGTCGGTCCGCGCCAGCACCTTGGGCGGCGGCAGGGGATAGATCATGGCGTCGATCTCGCCGGCGACCAGCATGTCGCTGGCGTCCTTCCCCGCCGGGATGGCATCGATGCGGAGACCCGGCGGCGCCGTCCATGGCAGCTCCTCGTTGTGCATGCGCAGCCAATGGACCCGTTCCCACGGCACCCCGTAGTCCGCCTTCAAGTCGCCCTTGGCGAGCACGCAGACGGTGGTCTGGAACGACCAGACGGCGACCTTCTTGCCCACCAGGTCGGAGGGGCGCTCGATGCCGGACTTCGCGTTGACGAAGATGTGGTTCTGGCTGAACAGCCGGCGCGGGAAGACCGGCGTGGCGGTGAACGGCTCGCCCCTGGCCTTGGCCATGATGTAGGAGGCCAGGGAAAACTCGGCGCAGTCGAAAGCGCGGTCGTTGTAGAGGCGGCCGTGGCGGTCGACGCCGTGGCGCCGGTTCGGCGTCATGCCGACCGCGACCTCGAGCGCCTCGACCCGCACCCCGCTGGGCGCCGGCACGGTGCCGAGGAAGAGCGGCATGTGCCGGTCGAGCCGCTCGAGTGCGAGCGTCACCCTGGTCTCGACAGCGCCGTCCGCCATGCTCTCTCCCGGTCGCATTCAGTCATCCTAGCGTGCGCTCCGAGGGGGGAGAATAGGGGCGGACAGGGTTGCGCCTTTGCGCTAAGACCGAGGTCGCCGCAGCAATCTGAGCCCCCCGCCACGGGCCTCGCCGATCTGGCCGAGCGCGTCCGTTACGATCTCGCCTGCCTGAGCTATCCGGCCCGCGCCTGGGTACCGGCGCGCAAAGTCGGCGGAGCGCCCGTGTTCGACGTACTCATCGTCGGCGCCGGCCAGGCCAGGCTGGCGACCGCCTTCGGCCTCCGCCTCGAGCAGGTGACCAACGTGCGCCTGATCGACCGCGCCCCCCGTGGCGGCGAGGGGCCGTGGGTCACCTTCGCGCGCATGACCACCTTGCGTACGCCGAAGACCGTCACCGGCCCCGACCTCGGCATTCCGAGCCTCACCCCCCGCGCCTGGTGGGAGGCGAAGTTCGGGCGGCAGGGTTGGGAGCGGCTGGACAGGTTTTCGCCCGGCGACTGGCAGGACTACCTCGACTGGTACCGCGACGTGCTCGGCCTCGCCGTCGAGAACGAGACGGAACTGACTGCCATCGCCCCGGCCGGCGGCCTGCTCGCCGCCGATCTGCGCGGTCCGCGCGGGCAGACGCGGGTGCTGGCGCGCAAGATCGTACTGGCGACCGGCATCGACGGCAGCGGCCGCTGGCAGGTGCCGGAGGTGATCCGCGCCGCGCTGCCCCGCGACCGCTACGCCCATTCGGCGGAAGCGATCGACCTCGCGGCCGTGCGCGGGCGCCGCGTCGCCGTCCTCGGCGCCGGCGCGTCCGCCTTCGACAACGCGGCGGCGGCGCTGGAGGCCGGCGCCGCCCGGGTCGAGCTCTGCTTCCGGCGCGCCGACGTGCCGCGCATCAACCCGTTCCTCTGGACCAACTTCGCCGGCGTGCTCGGCCACACCGGCGCCATGGACGACCTGATGCGCTGGCGCTTCGCGCGCCAGATCCTGGAGGGGCTGCCGACCCCGCCGCCCCAGGACACCTTCTGGCGCTGCCGGCGGTTCGCCAACTTCGCGCTGCGCCCGGCCTGCACCTGGCGCGCGCTCCGCCTCGCGGGAGGGGCGATCCAGATCGACGCCAGCGACGGCCCCATCATCACCGATTTCGTGATCGCCGCGACCGGCGTGACCACCGACCTGTCGCTGCGCCCCGAGCTCGCGCCCTTCGCGCAACACATCGCCCTCTGGCGCGACCGCTTCACCCCGCCTGCGGGTGAGGAGAGCGCGGTGGTGGCGAGCCACCCCTATCTCGGCCCCGCGTTCGAGTTCCTGGAGCGCTTGCCCGGCACCGCGCCCTTCCTGAAGGACATCCACAACTTCACCTTCGGCACCCTCCCCAGCCACGGGCTGACCGGAGGCGCGATCACGGGCCTGCGCTACGGCGTGCCGCGGCTGATACAGGGAGTGGTGTGCGACCTGTTCCTGGGCGACCTGGCGGCCCACTGGCGGAGCCTCGCCACCTACGACCACCGCGGAACTCGCCTCCCTCGACCCGCCGCCGGGGGAGGGCGGCTAGGCGCGGTTCAGTAAACGGCGGGCGAGGAAGCGCAGGCGGGCACCTCGGGCCACCCGAATCGGCCGACCAAGATCTTCGGCATAGGTCGCCAGCTGCCTAAAATGACTGTCCTTGCCGCTCCTCCGCTCGCGCAGGATGTAGTCGTCGCGCGCCGACGCGTAGGCGCGGCCAGGTCGAACACGGGCGCATAGGACGGCAGGCAGCCCAGTACCTCGTAGGTGAGCATCTGCCGCACGCACTTCCAGCAGCGCGAGCAGTTGCCGCCGCCGCCTTTCGCGCTGGTGCAGACGTTCAAATGGCGGTAGGTCGGCTCATAGGCCATGAGCCGTTCGATCTTCTCGAGGCGCGTGTACCGGCCACCGCTCGAGACGCAGAGGAGGTCTTAGTTCGAGAGCAGCGGCAGCACAACGGGGTCGAGCACGGCCGGAAACACCGCCGCGTCGATGTCGGGCTCATAGATCGCGAAGCCGGTGGAATAGAGAAAAGTGCCAATGAACCCTTGCAGGGCGGCGACGGCGGCCACGTTGCGCAGCGTGTGCGAGCGGACGAAGGAGATGCGATAGAAGTCGGCGAGGTTGGAATCGATCGGGATGATCTCGATCCCGACCTCGTCGGCGAACCGCCGCAGGTAAGCCAGCCGCCGCCGGAAGAGGGCGCGCGCCGGTTCCGCTTTGGCGCCGTGGGAGCCGACATTGGTGAACACGAAGCGGGTGATGCGGAACCCCGGTACTTGGCTGGCGACGTTGCGATCGTAGTAGGTCAGGAAGGAATCGACGCCGGCGAAAAAGCCGGTCGCTACCTCGCCCTTCGTACCGGCTACCCGGCCGGAATCGAACCCCGACGGGGCGATCAAGACCGAGCGGAGGTCCGGCTGACTGGCGGCCAGGAGCGGCACGAGCTGTTCGGTGACCTGCAGGAAGAGCCGCTCCGACACGGGGGCAAGGAGTGCGACGTCCTCCCCCGCCTCCATCGCCGGCACCAGGAGCCCGATCAGGAAGGCGTCCAGCTTGTGCCGCACCAGGTGGTCAGCGTGGGCGGCGGGCACGGCGAACCAGAGCTCGCGCGTGCCCGCCGCGGTCTCGATCCGCGCGGCGAGGCGGGCGGTGCCGTCGTCACCGACGGTCACGGTCGGTGGGTGGATGCGCATCGTCTCTGACTTTAATTTCCGCCGTGCGGCAATCGCCATACATTCGCCCGCCGACAGGAGAGTGGAACCGACAACCATCGGCTGCTAGGGGAGCCGCGACAGCGCACACAATCGGAGCGACACCCATGCGGAAACGCAAACTCGGATCGCTGGAGGCCGGTTGTGTCGGGCTCGGCTGCATGAGCATGACGCCGATCTACGGCACCCCTTGCCGCCCTGGGTGCCGCCTTCGCACCCGACGCCGTCGCTGGCTTGCCGAGCGCCCCGGAACTGCTCGCCCGCCTCAATCGGTAGCGCGCCCTCAGGGCACCAGTTCGGCCAGCACCGCGTTCAGCACGCGCCGGCCGGCGGGCGTGGCGCGCAGGCCGCTGGCGTCGGCCACCAGGAACCCGCCCGCGACCAGGCGCGCCAGCGATCCCGGCGCCACCGCCTCGGCCAGGGTCCGCCCGGTCAGGCGTTGGAACCGGGCGGCGTCGATGCCTTCCGCGAGGCGGAGGCCCATCATCAGCGCCTCGACCACCGTCTCTTCGGGCGCGACGGGAACCACGCTTTCGGTGCCGTGGCCGCAGCCCTCGACCGCCGCGAGCCAGGCCTCGGGCGCGCGGCGGCGCACCGTCGCCTGGCGCGAACCGCCGGGGGTGCGGCCGTGGGCGCCGGGGCCGACGCCGACATAGGGCTCGCTCCGCCAATAGGTCAGATTATGACGGCAGGCGAGGCCGGGCCGGGCATGGTTCGAGACCTCGTAGGCGGCGAGGCCGGCGGCGCCGAGGACCGAGTCGGTCGCCTCGAACAGGGCGGCCGCCGTGTCCGCATCGGGCAGCGCGATCTGCCCCCGGGCATGCAGGGTGTGGAACCGGGTGCCGCGCTCGATGGTGAGCTGATAGGCGGAGAGGTGATCGGTGCCGAGGCGGAGCGCACTCGTCAGCTCCGCCTCCCACGCCGCGACCGTCTGGCCGGGGCGGGCATAGATCAGATCGAGCGAGACGTTGGCGAACAGCGCCCGCGCCGTCGCCACGGCCGCCATCGCCTCGGCCGCGCCGTGCTCGCGCCCGAGAAAGCGCAGGCTGGCATCGTCGAGCGCCTGCACCCCGATCGAAACCCGGTTGACGCCGGCGTCGCGGAAGGCTTTGAGGCGCGCCGCCTCGACCGAGGTGGGGTTGGCCTCGAGCGTGATCTCGAGTGCGCCGTCAGTGGCAAAGTGCGCCCGCACGCGCTCGATCACGGCGGCGACCGTCTCGGGCGCCATGAGGGACGGCGTACCGCCACCGAAGAACAGACTGGTCGCGCGCATGCCCGGCGCCTCGGCCGCGGCCGCGTGGTCGATCTCCGCCAACAGCGCGGCGCGCCAGCGGCGCTGGTCGATGCGCTCGCGCACATGGCTGTTGAAGTCGCAATAGGGGCACTTGGATTGGCAGAACGGCCAATGCACATAGACGCCGAAGCCGTCGGCCTCGGCCACCACCGGCGCCATCGCTTCAGCGGTGCTGGCGCCCATCGAGGCAGGCCGTGACCAGGCGGGCGAAGGCGCGCGCCCGGTGCGAGATCGCGTGCTTGGCCTCGGGCGCCATCTCGCCGAAGGTCTCCGCCCCGCCTTGGGGCAGGAACATGGGGTCGTAGCCGAAGCCCTGGGTGCCGCGCGGCGGCCAGACCAGCGTGCCGTCGATGCGGCCCTCGAACACCGCCACATGACCGTCCGGCCAGGCGAGCGCCAGGGCGGCGACGAAATAGGCGGAGCGGTCGCGCGGGCCGAGCTCGTCCTGCACCCGCGCCATGGCGACGGTGAAGTCGCGCCCCGGCCCCGCCCAGCGCGCCGAGTGGACGCCGGGGCGGCCCTGGAGCGCCGGCACCACCAGTCCGGAATCATCGGCCAGCGCCGGCAGTGCGGCCGCGCTCGCCGCCGCCCGCGCCTTGATCACCGCGTTCGCGACGAAGGTCACGCCCGGCTCCTCGGGCTCCGGCAGGCCGAGCTCGGCGGCCGAGCGCACCGGGACCGCGAACGGTGCCAGGAGCGCGCCGATCTCGCGCACCTTGCCAGGGTTGTGGCTGGCAACCACGAGGACCGGCTCGATCAGGACCCGCTCGGCCATGCCTCAGGCGCCCTCGATCGCCTTGAACTGGAGCGCGACCAGCGCGCCAATGGCTGCCTTGGCAAGGCGCAGCATCTCCAACAGTTGCGCCTGGCTGAAGGCCGCCTTCTCGGCGGTCGCCTGCACCTCGACAATGCGGCCGCGACCGGTGAGCACGAAGTTGGCGTCGGCCTCGGCATTCGAATCTTCGGCATAGTCCAAATCCACCACGGGCGCGCCGTCCACCAAGCCGCAGCTGATCGCGGCCACATGGTCGTGGAGCGGCACCTGGGCAATCGCCCCATCCTTTACCAGGCGGCGGAGCGCCAGGTGCAATGCGACATAGGACCCGGTGATCGCCGCCGTGCGGGTGCCGCCGTCAGCCTGCAGCACGTCGCAGTCGAGGCGGATCTGGCGTTCGCCGAAGCCAGTCAGGTCGGTGACCGCGCGCAAGCTGCGGCCGATCAGGCGCTGGATCTCGTGGGTGCGGCCCGACTGACGGCCGCGCGCCGCCTCGCGGTCGGTGCGCTCATGAGTAGCGCGGGGCAACATGCCATACTCCGCCGTGACCCAGCCGCGCCCGCTGTTGCGCAGGAATGGCGGCACGCGCTCCTCGATGGTGGCGGCGCACAGCACGCGCGTCTCGCCAAAGGTGGCCAGGCATGAGCCCTCGGCGTACTTGGCCGCGCCCGGCTCGAGCCGGATGGCACGCATCTCTTCCGGGGAACGCCCCGATGGTCGCATGGCCGGTCCTTTGGATTTGCCGGGCGGTGGCGCCCGCGCCGGCGGACCCTAGCCCGCCGCCGGGGAAGCGTCCAGAGTGGCGGCGTTGACGCTCTCCATGGCACCGACTAAATAGTGGCCGGTCAAGCCCATGACTGATGCAACCGTAACGCCACCCCCGACCGCGAAGCCAAACGCGCAGCCCGCGCCCACGCCCGAGCACTTCAGCGACCGGGCGCGCGAGATCTTGCGGCAGATCGTCGAGACCTATGTCGAGACCGGCGAGCCGGTGGGATCGCGCACGCTCTCCAAGCGCTCGGGCATGACGCTGTCCCCGGCCACCATCCGCAACGTGATGGCAGATCTGGAGGATTCGGGCCTGCTCTATGCGCTGCACACCTCGGCCGGGCGGCTGCCGACCGATTCGGGCCTGCGCCTGTTCGTCGACGGCCTGCTCGAGGTCGGCAACCTGACGCGCGACGAGCGCGAGCGCATCGAGGGCCAGTGCGCCGCCACCGGGCGCAGCCTGGAAGACGTGCTCTCCGAGGCGACCGAACAGCTCTCGGGCCTCGCCAGTTGCGCCGGGGTCGTGACCGTGCCGCGCCGCGAGGAAAGCTACCGCCACATCGAGTTCGTCAACCTGGCCCCGGGCCGCGCGCTGGTGGTGATGGTCACCGATACCGGCGCGGTCGAGAACCGGCTGGTGTCGGTGCCGGTCGGCCTGAGCGCGTCGGTCTTCTGGCAAGCGGCGAACTATCTCAATTCACGCCTCGCCGGGCGCAGCCTGGACGACGTGCGCCGCCAGGTCGAGCAGGAACTGCAGGCGCATTCCGCCGATCTCGATGAGCTCGCCAGCCGCGTGGTCGCGGCCGGGATCGCCGCCTGGAGCGGCGAGCCGGACACGCGCAACCTGATCGTGCGCGGCCAGGCGCGGCTGCTGGAGGACGTGAACGCGGTCGGCGACCTGGAGCGCATCCGCAAGCTGTTCGGGCTGCTCGAGACCAAGCGCGACCTCTTGAACCTGCTCGATTCGACCCAGAAGGGCGAAGGCGTGCAGATTTACATCGGCGCCGAGAACATGCTGTTCAGCCAGACCGGCTGCTCCATGATCATCGCGCCTTATGCCAAGGGCGACGGTCGCATCATCGGGGCGATCGGCGTGGTCGGCCCGTCGCGGCTGAACTACGCCCGCATCATCCCCCTCGTCGACTACACCGCCAAGGTACTGGGCCGTGCGCTCGGGCGCGATGGACCCGTAGCCGTCAGGACGGAGCGATGACCGAGAGACCCGATCAACCGAATCCTGAGCCGGAGCCGCGGCCGGAAGCCGCGGCCCCCGAGGCAGCCACCAACGGCGCACCCGAAGGTGCCAGCGGCGCCGACACCCCGGCGGCGGAGCTCGCGCTCCTGAACGAGCGCCTGCTGCGCGCACTCGCCGAGGTCGAGAACGTGCGCCGACGCGGCGAGCGCGAGCGCGAGGACGCGAGCAAGTTCGCCATCACCGGCTTCGCCCGCGACATCGTCAGCGTGGCCGAAAACCTGCGCCGGGCCCTCGCCGCCCTGCCGAGCGAGGGGCGCCCGGCCGAAGGGCCCCTCGCCACCGTCCTCGCCGGGGTCGAGATGACCGAGCGCGAACTGCTGCAGATCCTCGAGCGCCACGGCGTGCGCCGCGTCGACCCCGTGGGCGAGAAGTTCGACCACAACCTGCACCAGGCGATGATGGAATTGACCGAGACCGACGCCGCCCCCGGCACGGTGGTCCAGGTCCTCCAGGCCGGCTACACCCTGCGCGAGCGGCTGCTGCGCCCGGCCATGGTGGCCGTCGCCCGGCCCAAGACCGCGCCCGTCGATACCATCGTCTAAGCCCGCCCTGATGTTGGCTTTCCCTGCGGGCGGCCGTTGCGAACGCCCACGCGCGCCCTTATATACCGGACGGGTCCGCGCTCGTAGGCGCCCCAGTCCCGTCCACCGGGGGCCGCGGCGGTGCGATAATCGGCTGCCGCCGGCCCGCTGAACGTACGAGGAACCAATGAGCAAGATCATCGGCATCGACCTGGGGACGACCAACTCCTGCGTCGCCATCATGGAAGGCAAGGCCCCGCGCGTGATCGAAAACGCGGAAGGCGCGCGCACCACCCCCTCCATGGTCGCCTTCGCCGATGGCGGCGAGCGCCTGGTCGGCCAGTCGGCCAAGCGGCAGGCGGTCACCAACCCCGAGAACACGCTGTTCGCCATCAAGCGCCTGATCGGCCGCACCTACGACGACCCGCTCACCCAGAAGGACAAGGGCATGGTGCCCTACCGGATCATGCGCGCCGACAACGGCGACGCCTGGGTCGAGGCGCGCGGCGCCAAGTACAGCCCGAGCCAGATCAGCGCCTTCGTGCTGCAGAAGATGAAGGAGACGGCGGAAGCCTTCCTCGGCGAGACCGTGGAGAAGGCCGTGATCACGGTTCCCGCCTACTTCAACGACGCCCAGCGCCAGGCGACCAAGGACGCCGGCAAGATCGCCGGCCTCGAGGTGCTGCGCATCATCAACGAGCCGACCGCGGCGGCGCTCGCCTATGGCCTCGACAAGCAGGGCAACCGCACCATCGCCGTCTACGACCTGGGCGGCGGCACCTTCGACATCTCGATCCTCGAGCTCGGCGACGGCGTGTTCGAGGTGAAATCCACCAACGGCGACACCTTCCTCGGCGGCGAGGATTTCGACCTGCGCCTGGTCAACTACCTGGCCGACGAGTTCAAGAAGGAGAACGGCATCGACCTGCGCAAGGACCGGCTCGCGCTGCAGCGCCTGAAGGAGGCGGCGGAGAAAGCCAAGATCGAGCTCTCCTCGGCGACCCAGACCGAGATCAACCTGCCCTTCATCACCGCCGACCAGACCGGCCCGAAGCACCTGACCATGAAGCTGACCCGGGCCAAGTTCGAGACCCTGGTCGAAGACTTCATCCAGCGCACGATCGAGCCCTGTCGCCTGGCCCTCAAGGACGCCGGGCTGACCGCGGGCGAGATCGGCGAAGTGGTGCTGGTGGGCGGCATGACCCGCATGCCCAAGGTGGTCGAGGTGGTGAAGACCTTCTTCGGCCGCGAACCGCACAAGGGCGTCAATCCGGACGAGGTGGTGGCGCTCGGCGCCGCGATCCAGGCCGGTGTGCTGCAGGGCGACGTGAAGGACGTCCTCCTGCTGGACGTGACCCCGCTCTCGCTCGGCATCGAGACCTTGGGCGGCGTGTTCACGCGCCTCATCGACCGCAACACCACCATCCCGACCCGCAAGGGCCAGGTGTTCTCGACCGCCGAGGACAACCAGTCGGCGGTGACCATCCGCGTGTTCCAGGGCGAGCGCGAAATGGCGGCGGACAACAAGCTGCTGGGTCAATTCGACCTGCTCGGCATCCCCCCTGCCCCGCGTGGCGTGCCGCAGGTCGAGGTCACCTTCGACATCGACGCCAACGGTATCGTCAATGTCTCGGCCAAGGACAAGGCCACCAGCAAGGAACAGGCGATCCGCATCCAGGCCTCGGGCGGCCTCGCCGATGCCGACATCGAGCGCATGGTCAAGGAAGCCGAGATCCATGCCGGCGAGGACAAGAAGCGCCGTGCCCTGGCCGAGGCCCGCAACCACGGCGAAGCGGCGCTGCACACGACCGACAAGAACCTGGCCGAGCACGGCAAGGCCCTCGCGGAAGGCGACCGCGCCCTGATCCAGCGCGAGGCTGATGGGCTGCGTGCCCTCCTCAAGGCCGAGAACCCCGAAGCCGAGGCCATCAGCCAGCAGACCCAAAAGCTGCTGCAGGCGGCCATGAAGCTCGGCGAGGCGATGTACAAGGCGCAGGCCGAAGGCGCAGGCCCGGGCGCGACACCCGGCGACGGCGCCAATGGCGCCGGAAGTGGCGCCGGCGGGGATCAGCAGGCCAAGGGCGGCGCGGGCGACGGCGACCGCGTGGTCGATGCCGACTTCGAGGAGGTCAAGGACGACCGCAAGGATCGTCCCACCGGCGCTTAAACCTGGAATCCACGACACGCAGGGGCGGCGGGCCTTCACCCTGATGCGGTGAGGGCCGCCGACCACGAGGCGAGCACGCGATGGCCAAGGCCGATTACTACGCGATCCTCGAAGTCGAGAAGAACGCCGACGCCGAGGTCCTGAAGAAGGCCTATCGCAAGAAGGCCATGCGGTTCCACCCGGATCGCAATCCGGGCGACAAGACCGCGGAAGCGAAGTTCAAGGAAATCTCCGAAGCCTACGAAGTGCTGAAGGACGAGCAGAAGCGGGCCGCCTACGACCGCTTCGGCCACGCCGCCTTCGATCCGGCCCAGGGTGGCCGCCCCGGCGGTGCCGGGTTCGAGGCCAATTTCGGTGCCGGCTCCTCCTTCGCCGACGTGTTCGACGATCTGTTCGGCGAATTCATGGGCGGCCGGCGCGGCGGGCGCGGCGCCGCGCGTGGCGCCGACCTGCGCTACAACCTCGGTGTCTCGCTCGAGGACGCCTACGCCGGCAAGCAGGTGACGGTACGCGTGCCCGCCCAGGCGGCGTGCGAGGCCTGCACCGGCAGCGGCTCGACCGGCGGCACCCAGCCGGTCACCTGCGGCACCTGCGGCGGCGCCGGCAAGGTGCGGGCGCAGCAAGGCTTCTTCACCATCGAACGGACCTGCCCCACCTGCCACGGCTCGGGCCGCATCATCCGCGACCCCTGCCGCGTGTGCTCGGGATCGGGGCGGGTGCACAAGGAGAAGACGCTCTCGGTCAAGATTCCGGCCGGGGTCGAGGACGGCACCCGTATCCGCCTCTCGGGCGAGGGCGAAGCCGGGGTGCGCGGCTCCCCCGCCGGCGATCTCTACATCTTCGTCTCGGTCACCGCCCACCGCCTGTTCCAGCGCGATGGCGCCAACATCTATTGCCGGGTGCCGATCCCGATGGCGCTCGCCGCCCTCGGCGGCCAGATCGACGTGCCGACCGTGGGCGGCACCCGCGCCCGCCTCACCATCCCCGAAGGCACCCAGTCCGGCCACCAGTTCCGTCTCAAGGGCAAGGGCATGCCGGTGATGCGCGGCCAGGGCCAGGGCGACATGTACGTGCAGGCGGTGGTCGAGACGCCGATGAACCTGAACAAACGCCAGCGCGAGCTGCTGCAGGAGTTCCAGCGCACGGGGGGGCGCGACACCCACCCCGAGTCGGAAGGCTTCTTCGCCAAGGTGAAGGAGCTGTGGGAGGATTTGAAGGACTAGGAAGAAAGAAAGTGACAAAAGCCCTTCCCCCGGATGGGGGAAGGGTTTGGGTAGGGGGCGATCCAAGCGCGCTGTGCGCGATCGGACAACGCCTGCGGCGCTTGGTCTCCCCTCCATCCCAACCCTTCCTCCCCTGGGGGAGGAAGGGCTTTGGAATTTTGGCGCGAGGTCTGCATGCTCCGTATCGGTCTCGTCGGTGCCGCCGGGCGCATGGGTCAGACGCTGGCGGCCGAGGTCACGGCGACCGCCGGCTGCGCCCTGGTCGCCGCCTGCGAGCGGCCGGGCCATGCGGCCCTCGGCCAGGATCTCGGCACCCTCGCCGGCCTCGGCGCCCTCGGCCTGACCATCGGTGACGACGCCGCAGCGGTGTTTAGGGCCGCCGATGCCGTGCTCGACTTCACCGCGCCGGCTGCAACCGTCGCCCACGCCCGGCTCGCCGCGGCGGCGGGAAGGATTCTCGTGGTCGGCACCACGGGCCTGAAGCCCGAGGAAGATGCCGAGCTGAGTGCCGCGGCCACGCGCGCGGTGATCGTCCAGGCGCCCAACATGAGCGTCGGCGTCAACCTGCTGGTCGCGCTCACCCGCCGCGTGGCCGCGATATTGGGTACCGAATACGACATCGAGATCGTCGAGATGCACCACAAGCACAAGGTGGACGCGCCCTCGGGCACCGCGCTCGCCTTGGGCCGCGCCGCCGCGGCGGGGCGGGGCGTGGTGCTGGAATCGGTCGCCGACCGTGGCCGCGACGGCCTCACGGGGGCGCGCAAGGCGGGCGCCATCGGCTTCGCGGCGCTGCGTGGCGGCGACGTGGTCGGCGAGCACACGGTGATCTTCGCCGCTCCGGGTGAGCGGGTGGAACTGACCCACAAGGCGACCGCGCGTGGCATCTTCGCCCGCGGCGCCGTGCGCGCCGCCCTCTGGGCGCACGGCAAGCCGGCGGGCCGCTACGACCTCGCCGACGTACTTGGCCTACCGCGCGAGTGAGGCGCGAGGCCGGCCAGCAGCACCGTCTAATTTCGGGGACAACCTAATTTCGGGGACAAAATACTTAATTCAATTGAATTAGGGTCTGTACCCAATTGACCTGACGGTTCCGCTGTGATTCAAGCTGCCCAGGAGGGCACGAATCATGGCGGACAATTTCTGGCCTGATGATGCGCAATGGGCGGCGATCGAGCCGCATCTTCCTCTGGTCCACACTGGTCCGGTGCGCAAAGACGATCGCCGCGTCATCAGCGGCGTCATCCATCGCTTGCGCGAGGGCTGTCGGTGGCGGGCGCTTCCCGACGAGTACGGGC
>SHWA01000021.1 GCA_009693995.1 Alphaproteobacteria bacterium
TCGACGTCCCAAACCACACGCTCCCGTAAATCCTCGGAATAGGGTCGCACCATGCATGCCGGCCTCCATCCCCAGCCAGCAGCTTGAATCACATTTCAAACCCTTTGGGAATCCCCTACGATTCCATCAATCCGGGAAGTGCTCTAGTGTGCGGTCCCCGTCGTGCGGAACCGTCGGTGGGCAAGACGGAAAAGCGTGAGCAGGTTCCGCGGCGTGTGCGGGGCGCGGCGCGCCGGACGAGAAGGGATCGGGACGACTATGGCGTGGCTGGCTGGTGTCGATGTCGGGGGCACCTTCACCGACGTGGTGCTGCTGAACCCCGAGACCGGGGACGTGCGCATCAAGAAGGTGCCGACCACGCGCAATCAGGCCGAGGGGTTCCTGCGCGGGCTGACCGAAACCGGGGCGCTCAGCGAGATCGACGCGGTGGTGCACGGCACCACCGTCGGCACCAATGCCCTGCTCGAACGCAAGGGCGCGAAGACCGGCCTGATCACCACCCGTGGCTTTCGCGACGTGCTCGAACTCGGCCGCCGCACGCGGCCGACCTCCTACGGCATGATGGGCTCGTTCGAGCCGCTGGTGCCGCGCGCGCTCCGCCACGAGGTGGCGGAACGGCTGGAGGCGACGGGGGCGGTCCTGACACCGCTCGACCGGGAGGCAGTCGCCGCCGCCGCGCGCGCCCTGCTGGCAGAAGGTGTCGAATCGGTCGCAGTGGTCTTCATGCATTCCTACGCCGATCCCGCCCACGAACAGGCGGCGGGTGAGGTGATCGCGGCGCTCTGGCCGAACGGCCATGTTAGCCTGAGCCACGATGTCCTGCCCGAGGTCGGCGAGTTCGAGCGCACCTCGACCACGGTGGTGAACGCCTATCTGCAGCCCCTGCTGCACCGCTACCTCTCCAGCGTCGAGGGGGAGCTGCGGCGCGCCGGATATGCGCGCCCGTTCCGCGTCATGCAGTCGAACGGCGGGGCGCTGACGGTGGAGACCGCCACCCGCCACGCCGTGCGCAGCGTGCTCTCCGGCCCCGCCGGCGGGGTCACGGCCGCCTGCGAGATCGGGCGTCAGCTCGGCGAGCATCACGTGATTTCCGCCGACATGGGCGGCACCAGCTTCGATGTCGGCCTGGTGGTGGACGGCGAGCCGGTGCTGGCCGAGCAGAAGCAGCTTTCCTACGGCATCCCCTCGCGCATCCCGATGATCGACATCGAGACCATCGGCGCCGGTGGCGGCAGTATCGTGCGCATCGACGGTGCCGGGCTGCTCCAGGTCGGGCCCGAGAGCGCCGGCGCCTATCCCGGCCCGATCTGCTATGGCCAGGGTGGCATGGCACCGACGGTGACCGACGCCAACCTGTTGCTGGGGCGCCTCGATCTCAGGCGCGTGGTGCCAGGCACGACCGTCGGCGCCGACACGGTGCAGCCGGCCTTCGCCGCCGTCGGTGAGAGACTGGGCGTGGACGCCGAAGGCGCCGCCGAGGCCGCGATCAGGGTCGCCGACATGCGCATGGCCGGAGCGATCAAGCGCATTTCGCTCGAGAAGGGTGTCGATCCCCGCAAAGTGGCGCTGGTGCCCTTCGGTGGCGCCGGCCCGCTGCATGCCTGCGGCATGGCCGACGTGCTCTCGATCCGCCGGGTGGTGGTACCGGCCTGGCCCGGCGTCACCTCCGCCCTCGGCTGCCTGCTCGCCGATATCCGCTATGACGACACCTGGACCGTGCACAAGCGCCTGGCCGAGGTCGAGGTGGACCGCGTGCACGCGCTCTTTGGCCGCATGGTGGGGCGGGTGCTCGGCGTGATGCAAAGCGACGGCGCGGCGGTGGCCTCGGTCGCGCTCCGGTTCCAGGCGGCGCTCCAGTACGAGGGACAGACGCACCGGGTCTACATCGACCTCCCCGCCGCCGGGCACACGCCGCCCGCCGTCACCGCCCAGGACCTGGCGGCGCGCTTCGAGGCCGAGTACCGCGCTCGCTATACGGTCACCGTGACCGGCATCCCAGTGCGCCTGGTGAACCTGCGGGTGCGGGCGACGGCGCGGCGCGGCGTGGTCGGCCGGTTGCGCGTGCCGGTGCCGAAGAGCGGGACGCTGGCGGCGGCCAGCACTGGTGGGGCGCGCATGCGGTTCAACGGCGCCTGGTCGGACTGTCCGACCTTCGAGCGCTGGCGCCTGCCCGAGGGCGCGCACGTCGCCGGCCCGGCGCGCATCGACCAGGAGGACACCACCACCCTGGTCGCGCCCGGTTGGGGCGCCACCATCGACCATCTGGGCAACATCGACATCCGCAAGGCGGGAGCATAGCGCCGTGGACCTCGACCCGATCACCCTGACCGTGTTGCAGAACCGTTTCCAGCAGATCGCCGAGGAAATGGACGTCATTCTCGACCGCGCCGCCTTCTCGCCGATCATCTCCGAGGGGCGCGACCGCGCCTCGGGGCTCTATTCCGCCTCCGAGGGCCTGTTGATCGCTCAAGGCTCGTCCTCGATGCCGATCCATATCGGCACCATGCAGTTCGGCGTCGCCACCGTCGCGCGGCGCACCCAGTCGCACATGACCGCGCCGCACCGACCGGGTGACATCTACATCCTCAATGATCCCTATCTCGGCGGCACCCACCTGATGGACGTGAAGCTGATCATGCC
The DNA here is from genome assembly GCA_009693995.1 of Alphaproteobacteria bacterium. Classification (GTDB taxonomy): domain Bacteria; phylum Pseudomonadota; class Alphaproteobacteria; order SHWA01; family SHWA01; genus SHWA01. The sequence goes on from SHWA01000021.1 coordinate 2,641, forward strand.
GGTCTTCGTCGGCGCCGAGGTGTTCTGCTTCCTCGGCTCCAGCGGCCATTGGCCGGACATCGGCGGCAGCGTGCCGGGCGGTTTCGTCACCCGCGCCACCGAGGTGCAGCAGGAGGGCTTGCGCATTCCTGGTGTCAAGCTGATCCGGGAGGGCGTGATGGACCCTGACCTGCTGGCCATGATCCTGACCAATGTGCGCGTGCCCGACCAGCGCCTCGGCGATCTGCAGGCGCAGGTGGGCTCGCTCCGGGCCGGCGAGGCGGAACTGCGCAAGCTGATCGACGAGTTCGGCGCGCCGACGCTCTCGGCGGCGATCGCGCAACTCCGCCAGCAGTCGGCGCGGCTGGTGCGCGAGAAGATCGCCTCCATCCCGTCCGGCACCTATGCGTTCGAGGACGCGATGGACAACGATGGCGTCGACGACGAGCTGCTCTGGATCCGCCTCCACATGCGGGTCGAGCGGGAGCGCATCGTGTTCGACTTCTCGCGCTCCTCGCCACCTTGTCGCGGGCCGCTCAATTCGGTGATCTCGGCGACCGCTTCCTCGGTCTACATCGCCTTCAAGCACATCTTCCCCGACATCCCTTTCAACGCCGGCTGCTTCGCTCCGCTCGAGATTGTGGCGCCGGAGACGACCTTCCTCAACACCGGCTACCCGCGCCCGGTGTCGGGTTGCGCGGCGGAAGTGTCGCAGCGCATCGTCGATGTGGTGTTCGGTGCCATGGCGCAGGCGATTCCGGGCCAGGTGACGGCGGCCCCCTTCGGCACCTCGCACAACCTGGCGCTCGGCGGCTACGATCCCAAGACCGACCGGCGCTATATCTTCTATTTCTACACCGGCGGCGGCGCCGGCGGCTGGCCAGGCGGCGACGGCATCTCGAATGCCTGCACCACCGTCGGCCTGGCCACGGTGCCGACTCTCGAGATCCTGGAGCAGCAGATCCCGATCCTGTTCGAGGAATACGCGCTCCGTCCCGACAGCTGCGGCCCCGGCGAGTTCCGCGGCGGCCTCGGTGTTCGCTACCGCTTTCGCCTGCTGCGGGGCGAGGGGCGGGTCTCGGTGCTGGGCGACCGCGGCAAGCGCGGACCGTTCGGCGTGCAAGGTGGCGGCGCGGCGGCGCCCTCGGTCCTCTCCATGACGTTGCAGGGCCGGCCCTACCGGCTTGCCCTGTTGACCAAGGACGAGGACATCACCTTCGTTGCCGGCGACACCACCTCGGTCGAGACCCCGGGGGGCGGGGGCTATGGCGACCCCCGCCGGCGCGACCCGGCCGCGGTCGCCAAGGACGTGGCCAACGGCCTTATCAGCCAGGACTACGCCACCCGTCATCACGGCGCGGCGGCGCGGGCGGCAGAGTAGCGGCGGCGGCTGGCGCGGCCGGTTGGCGCCGGTGTAATGTCGCTGCCAGGGACGGCGCGGAACGCCGGCGACAACGCAGAACATTCCGGGTACCGATGCTGGGAACGCCTGGGGAGAGCGTGCTGGCCCGGCTCGATCGCTGGCTCGACCAGGTGCTCTATCACGCGAGCGCCGTGGTCCTGGTGGTGATCGCGCTCGCGGTCATGTACACGGTCGTCGCGCGCTATTTCTTCAGCGCCTCGCCGATCTGGTCGGAGGAGGCGCCGCGCGTCCTCTTCCTGTGGCTCTGCTATCTCGGCGTCGCCGTCGCCACCCGCCGCGGCCACAACCTGCGCGTCACCTTCATCGTCGACCGGTTCCCGCCGCGCCTGCGCGCGCTGACCGACGTGGTCATGGACGTGCTGGTGATCGTGATGCTGGCGGTCCTCTTCTACTTCAACTGGCGGATCGTCGTGTTCGCGTCGGGGACCAAGATGATCGCGACCGGTTGGTCGAACGCGGTCGGCTTCCTGCCGCTCTCGGTCGGCTGCGCCTTCATGCTGCTCTATCAGGTGATGCATCTGGTGCGGCGCCTGCGGCGGCTCCGGGACAGCGGCGGGGGCAAGGCGTAGATGCTGCTCGTCACCATGCTGGTCGCGCTGTTCGTGTTCACCCTGCTCGGCATGGAGCTGGCCTGGGCGATCGGCATCGCCAGCTTCGCCTACATCACCCTCTCGCAGTTCACCGACGAGCCGACCCGCTACGTGCTGTTCGCCCAGCAGATGACGGTCGGCATCGACGGGTTCGTCCTGTTGGCGATTCCGCTGTTCATCTTCGCCGGCGAACTGATGAACGTCGCCGGCGTGACGCAGCGCATCGTCGGCGCTGCCGCGGCGCTGGTCGGGCACTTCCATGGCGGCCTCGCCAACGTCGGCGTGGTCGCCAACTACATCATGAGCGGCATTTCCGGCTCGGCGCTGGCCGATGCGGCGGCGACTGGCACCGTGCTGGTGCCGGAAATGACGAAGCGGGGCTTCCCGCCGGCGTTCGCCAGCGCCGTCATCGCCGCCGCCGCGACCGTCGGCCCGATCATCCCGCCCTCGATCGTGTTCGTGCTGCTCTCCGCCATCGTCGAGGTCTCGGTCGGGCGCCTGTTCATGGCCGGCATCATCCCGGGCACCATCATGTTCGTGGCCATGTTCATCGTCACCTGGTGGATCTGCCGGAAGCGCGCCTATCCGCGCGAGCCGCGGGCGAGCACGGCCGAGCTGCGGCGCGCGCTTCTCGACGGGGCACTCGCCCTGGTCGCGCCGGTGATCGTCGTCGGCTCCATCGTCGGCGGTATCGCGACACCGACGGAGGGGGCGGCGGTCGCCGTCGCCTATACCGCCCTCCTCGGCATCGTGGTCTACCGCAACGTCGCCTGGCGCGACATCCTGGCGGCGGCGGGATCCTCGGCCATCGCCTCGTCGGTGATCATGCTGACCGTGGCGACCTCGCAGATCTTCGCCTGGCTGGCGGTGCAGGAACGGCTCGGCGAGCTCCTGGTCGGCGGCATGCTGGCGATCTCGGGGGAGCCCTGGGTGCTCCTCGCGCTCGCCAACCTCCTGATGCTGGTGCTCGGCATGTTCATGGAGATCGTGCCGATCATGCTGGTGCTGGCGCCGATCCTCTTTCCCTTGTTCGAAGGGTACGGGATTTCGGCGGTACAGTTCGGCGTGGTGATGGTGTTGAACCTGATGATCGGCATGATCACGCCGCCGGTCGGGCTCAACCTGTTCGTGCTGTCGGCCATCAGCGGGGTCGAGGTGATGGCGATCTTCCGCCAGGCGGTGCCCTATTTCTTCGCCCTCGTCATGGTGCTGGTGGCGATCACCTATGTGCCACCATTGACTCTGTTCCTACCTGATCTCGTGTACGCAAAACCCTAGAGGAGGCAAGGCGATGACTCGATCACTCACGCGCCGGCAGTTCGGCAAGGCCGCGGCCGCCGGCGTCGCAATCATCACCACGGCCGGCCTGTCGCGGCCGGCCAAGGCCAAGGTGACGATCAAGTTCTCCAACGCGGCGAACGAGCGCTATGTCGGCAACCGCTTCGCCACCGCATTCTTCGAAAAGGTCAAGGAGCGGACCGGGGGCGAGGTGCAGGCGGAAATGTTCTTCGGCACGCTCGGCGGCGAAAAGACCCTTCTCGACGGCGTCGGCCTCGGCACGCTCGATGCCTACAACGGGGCCTACACCGGCACCCGCGAGTACGACATCCTCTATTCCGCGTTCCTGTTCCGCGACTACGCCCATGCCAAGGCGGTGGTGACGGGTCCGCTCAAGGGCGCGCTCGAGAAGCTGATCGCGGAGAAATACCAGGGCCAACTGATGGGCCTCGGCCGCGCCGGCGCCTTCGCCCTTTACACCAAGGACAAGGTCGCCAGCTGGGCCGGTCTCAAGGACATGAAGATCCGCGCCGGCCAGATCGAAGGCGTGATTTCCGGTCTCAAGGCGTTCGGCGCCAACCCGACGCCGATCCCCTTCAACGAGGTCTACTCGGCCCTCCAGCAGGGGGTGGTGAACGCCCAGGTGACGCTCTCCTCGCTGGTCATTTCGCAGAAGTACTACGAAGTGACCAAATACTCGCTCCGGCCCGATTTCGGCCTCGGCCTCGACAAGTTCGTGATCGCCCAGAGTGTCTGGAAGAAGCTGACACCGCAGCAGCAGGAGATTCTGCGCGCGACCTTTGCCGAGCTGGAGGAGAGCGTCTGGTTCAAGACCGTCAGCGACGAGGCGGGCCAGATCATCGAGCAGTGGAAGGGCTTCAACGGTGCCGACTCCGTGGTCCAGCTGTCCGAGGCCGACGGGCGCAAGGTGATGGACCCGGTCAACCAGAAGCTGATGGACGAGGTGTTCGGCGCCGGCACCTTCGACAAGGTGCAGAAGGCCTGAAGACTCAGGCCGGGCGCCAGGGCCGCCGGCGGGCGCGGATGTTCCACAGCCCGCCGGCGAACACCAGGCCGGCGATCGCGCTGTCGGCAGCGAGCGAGGGTCGCGCCGGCAATAGGCCGGCTGCGGCTGCGGCCGCTTCGGCAAGTAGCGTCGCGAGGGGGAGCGCGGCGAGGGAGAGCAGGTAGGCCTCGGTCCCCGCCCGCTGCACCAGGTGGAAGACCGCATAGGTCGCCGGTGCTCGCAAGACCAACCCGAACAGGAGCGCAATCGCCCAGAGGAGCGGTGTCGCCAGCAGGGCGACGGTCGGCCCGGGACCGGTGCCGAGCCGGAACATGGTGAGCGGCACCCAGACCGCCAGCAGCAGCACGGAAGCGATCAGGGTGACGAAGCCGGCGAGCGCGAGCCGCGCCCGCCGCCCCGATACGTTGTCCCGGTGCCGCTCGGCGAGCAGGCTGGCGATCACTACCGCCGTCTCCGAGAACAGCAGCAGTGGGACCGCGCCGTTGGCAACGCCTCCCTCCAGCCGCACCACCACGGCGCCGATGCCGACCGCCACCAACAGCAATCCGACCGCTTCGGCCGGTCGCATCCCGCGCCGGGACACGCAGTAGACGATCGGCGGTGCGACCAGGAGGTTGAACGTGCCGAGCAGGCTGACCTCGGTCGCGCTGGCATGGACCAGGGCGGCGGCATAGGCGCCGGCGCCGGTCAAGCGGAGTACGCCGATCGCCCAGGTGGCGGGGCGGAACAGGGGAGCAAGCGGCAGGGCGCGGAGACCGGCCGTGACCAGCAGCGCCAGCCCGGCCGCGAACTGAATGGCGAACGAGAGCGCCCAGGGATCGAAACCGAAGGCGGCGATACTGACTCGCGTGAGCACGGTCAGGGTGCCCCAGGCCAGCACCATGTAGAGCGGCAGCCAGAAACCGATGGCCCCGGTCATGGGGGGGGATACCGTCAGTACCGCACGCGCGCGTCCTCGGGCACTCCGTAACGTGCTTCCAGCCGCTGCACTTCCGGCATGCCGAGCAGGTCGAAGAACTCGGTGAAGGTCGCCATCTCGTTCCTGAGCCCGGCGGGCGTGCCGGTCTGCTTGATCTCGGTCAGCACGCGCTCGGCGGCGCGGATCGCCGCCAGGATGATGAAGTTCGGATAGATCACGATCTTGAAGCCGAGGGCCTGGATCTGGGCGGCGGGCAGGAACGGCGTCTTGCCCGAGGACGCCATGTTGTAGAGGAGCGGCAGCGCTAGGCGCCCCTTGATGGCGGCCAGCTCCTGATCGGTGCGCGGGCTCTCGACGAACAGCACGTCGGCGCCGGCGGCGCCGTAGGCCGCGGCGCGGTCGAGGGCGGCATTCAGCCCTTCGACGGCGAGGGCGTCGGTGCGGGCGATCAGGACGAAATCGGCGTCGCTCCGCGCGTCCGTCGCGGCCTTGATCTTGGCCACCATCTCGGCCGCCGAAATCAGCTGCTTGCCGGCGAGATGCCCGCAGCGCTTCGGCAGCACCTGGTCTTCCAGGTGGAGCGCGGCGGCACCGGCCCGCTGGTACGCCCGCACCGTGCGCTGCACGTTGAAGGGGCCGCCGTAGCCGTTGTCGGCGTCGGCGATGAGGGGCAGGCCGGAGGCGTCCGCAATGCGCGCCGCGTTGTCGGCCATCTCGGTCAGGGTCAGGAGGCCGATGTCCGGCATGCCGAGACGGACCGCGCTAGTCCCCGCCCCGGTCATGTAGATCGCGGGGAAGCCGTGGCGCGCCACCAGGCGGGCGTTCAGTGCATCCGCCACTCCCGGCGCCATGATGATGTCGGCGCCCGCCAACAGGCGGCGCAAGGTGGTCGTCGGGCGTTCACTCATGGCGGCTCTCCTCGGCGCTGGGGGCCGGTCGGGATCATGGTGGTGGTCGGCAGGGGGCACAAGGGCCGGCGCCGGCTTCTTCCCCCGCAACGTCACGGGCGCCGGAGGTCCACTCCGGCGCCCGATTGTCGCTTGACAAGGCGGGAGGCGCGGTCGGACCCTCGCCTCAGTCAGACCAATGGGATCGTCGGCAGGAGGGTGGGGTGGAGCACTCCGACAAGACCGCGCGGCAGCTGTACGCGGAGATCAAGGCGAAGCCGACCCGGCCACGCTTCGGCTTCGGGCGGAAGCCGGTATTGGTGAATGTGGACCTGCAGAAGGCCTACACCTCTGTCGGCGAGTTTGTCACCGCCTACCAGACCGACCCCGGTCAGCTCGACCACGTGAACCGACTGGCCGGCCTCTGCCGGGCGAAGGGCATCCCGGTGGTCTGGACCCACGTCGCCTACATGGAGTCGGGCGAAGACTGCGGCATCTGGGGCACGCGCACGAACACGGCCGATTCACTGCAGAACATCAAAGTCAGTTCACGGCGCAGCGAGTTCGACGACCGGCTCGACATCGATCCTGTCCGGGACGTGATCATCAACAAGCGCATGCCCTCGGCCTTCTTCGAGACCCACTTGCCCTCCCTCCTCACCTGGCACCGGGTGGATACGGTGATCGTCACCGGCGGCTCGACTTCGGGCTGCGTGCGCGCGACCGTGGTGGACAGCCTGGGCCACGGCTACCGCACCATCGTCCCGGAGGAATGCGTCGCTGACAAGCACGAGAGCCCGCACTTCGCCAACCTCTACGACATGGCGGTCAAGTACGCGGACGTGCTGCCCGTCGCCGAGGTGGTGGCTTATCTCGAGAGCTACCGTCCGGCGAACTAGGGGCGATGCGGTGCGACGCGATCCCGGCCTCTACGACTATCTGCCCTGGAACGCCCGGCCCCGGATCACTTGGCCGAACGGGGCGCGGGTCGCCTTCTGGGTGGCGCCCAACGTCGAGTTTTACGAGTTGGACCCGCCGGCGAACCCGACCCGCAAGGCCTGGGCCAGGCCGACGCCCGACGTGCTCGCCTATTCCTACCGCGACTACGGCAACCGGGTCGGATTCTTCCGCATGCTGGAGGTGATGGACCGCTGTGGCGTGCGCGGCAGCGTGTCGCTGAACGTCGCCGTCTGCGAGCACCACCCGGAGCTGATCGCCGTGGCCCGTGAGCGGGGCTGGGAGTTCTTCTCCCACGGCATCTACAACACTCGCTACAGCTACGGCATGGACGAGGCGCAGGAGCGGGCGATCATCCAGGACTCGATCGCGACGGTCGAGAAGCACGCCGGCCAGCGCATCGCCGGCTGGCTGGCGCCGGCCTTGACCCAAACCGAGCGCACCATGGATCTGCTCGCCGAGCACGGGCTGCTCTACACCTGCGATCTGTTCCATGACGACCAACCGCAGCCGGTCAAGGTGCGGCAGGGACGCTTCGTCAGCATTCCCTACTCGCTCGAGATGAACGACATCATCGTCTACGGCGTTTACGGCGAGTCGCCTCGCCGCTACACCGAGAAGTTGAAGGCCCAGTTCGACCAGCTCTATGCCGAGGGCGCGACCTCGGGCACGGTGATGGCGATCCCGCTCCATCCTTACGCGGTCGGCCAGCCGCACCGGATCGGCCCGTTCGCCGAGGCGCTGGAATACATCACCGGCCACGAGGGCGTGTGGCTCGCCACAGGGCGCGAGATCGCCGCGCACTATCTGGCGCACCATTACGATGCCGCCGTCGCCGCCATGACCAAGATCGGCGGGGAGTGAGCCGATGCCGCTGCCGCCGGAGCACCTGAGCTACCCCTTGCGCCGTTACGGCATGGACCACGACCGCTACGACTGGTCCATGCTGCCGCGGCGCGCACCCGTGCGCTGGCCGAACGGCGCCCGCGTCGCGCTCTGGGTGACGCCGGTGCTGGAATTCTTTCCGCTCGATCCCGGCACGGAGGCGGTCAAGGCGCCGGGCGGCATGCAGACCCCTTATCCCGACCTGCGCCACTTTTCGCTCCGCGACTACGGCAACCGGGTCGGCATCTACCGGCTGCTGGAGGTGTTCGATCGCCTCGGCATTCGTGCCTCGGTGCCGGTGAACGCCGCGGTCGCCGAGCGCCACCCCTCCCTGCTCAGGGAGATCACCCGCCGCGGGTACGAGGTGATTGGTCACGGCATCGACATGGCGACGCTGCACTTTGGCGGCCTGGAGGAGGGCGAGGAGCGGCGGCGGGTGCAGGCGGCGCTCGGAACGCTGCGCCGTCTGTCGGGCCAGCCAGTCACGGGGTGGCTGTCGCCGGCCAAGTCGGAGTCGGCGAACACCCTCGACCTGGTTGCCGCCGAAGGCATCAGTTACGTCTGCGACTGGATCAACGACGATCTGCCCTACCCGCTCCGCACCCGCTCCGGCACCATCCACGCCCTGCCGCACGCGACCGAGCTCAGCGATTTCGCCGTCATCTTCCAGGCGCACCAGAGCGAGGCGGAGTTCGCGGCCCAGGTGCGCGACCAGTTCGACATGCTCTACGGTGAATCGGAGACCAAGGGCGGGCGGATCATGGCCGTCACCCTGCACCCCTGGATTTCCGGCCAGCCGCACCGCATCAAGGCGGTCGCGGACGCGCTCGGCTACGTGGTGCGACGGGCCGGTGTCTGGAGCGCGACCGGGGCCGAGATTCTGGCTGCCTTCAAGGCCCAGGCATGAGCGTCGCGCGCCAGGGCCGGGCGGCGCGGTAGCCAGCCTCGAACGCCTCGATCTCCGCCAGTTGCGTGAGGGTGAGGCCGAGTTCGTCGAGGCCCTCCAGCAGCATCCTTTGCCAGTGCGGGTCGATCTCGAAGTCGTGGGACGAACCACCCGGCGCCGTGAGTTGCCGTTGGGCGAGGTCGATGGCGATGCGCCCCCCCGGCGCCGCGTGCAGCGCTGCGCGCAGGGCCGCAACCGTCGCCGCCGGCAGGCGGATCGGCAGCAGCCCGTTCTTCAGGCAGTTGGCGTGGAAGATGTCGCCGAAGGAGGGCGCCACCACGGCGCGGATGCCGAAATCGGCCAGCGCATAGACCGCGCCCTCGCGCGAGGAGCCGCAGGCGAAATTGGTGTTGGCGACCAGGATCTGCGCCGCCCGGAAGGGCTCCTGGTTCAGCACGAAATCCGGGCGTTCGCTGCCGTCATCGCCAAAGCGCAGATCGTGGAACAGGAAGCCGCCGTAGCCGCCGCTCCGGGGATACTTGAGGAAGCGAGCCGGGATGATCTGGTCGGTATCGACGTTCACCGCATCCATCGGTGCCGCGACCGCCGCCAAGGTGGTGAAGGGCCGCATCACGCGCCTCCCAGCAGCCGGCGCACGTCCGTAAGCCGGCCGGTGACGGCGGCGGCCGCCGCCATCGCCGGGCTCGCCAAGTGGGTGCGCGCGCCTTTGCCCTGGCGGCCGGGGAAGTTGCGGTTCGAGGTGGAGACGCAGCGCTCGCCGGCGGCGACCAGGTCGCCGTTCATGCCGACGCACATGGAGCAGCCAGCCTCCCGCCAGTCGCAGCCGGCGGCGATGAACACGCGGTCGAGCCCCTCCGCCTCGGCCTGCCGCTTCACCGCCGTCGAGCCCGGCACGACCAGGACCGGCACTCGCGCCCGGCTCCCCCGCAAGACTGCCGCAGCGGCGCGCAGGTCGGACAGGCGGGCATTGGTGCAGGAGCCGATGAAGACCCGGTCGATGGCGAGGCCCTCCAGCGGTGTGCCGGGCACGAGGCCCATATAGTCGAGGGCACGGCGCGCACTTTCCCGCTCGTCGGCGCCGGCCAAGGTGTCGGGATCGGGCACGCGCTCGGTGATGGCGACGCCGTCTTCGGGACTGGTGCCCCAGGTGACCATGGGGGCGAGGCCGGCGACGTCGAGCGCCACCTCGCGGTCGAAGGCGGCGCCGGGATCGCTCGGAAGGTGCCGCCAGGCGGCCACCGCCTGCGCGAACAGGGCGCCGCGCGGCGCGAAGTCGCGCCCCTCGAGGTAGGTGTAGACCGCATCGTCCGGGGCGATCATGCCGGCCCTGGCGCCGGCTTCGATCGACATGTTGCAGATGGTGAGGCGCGCCTCGAGGCCCTGGGCGCGGATGGTCGCGCCGGCGTACTCGATCACGTGCTCCACCGCGCCGCCGGCGCCGACGCGGGCAATGATGGCGAGGATCACGTCCTTGGCCGAGACGCCGGCGGCGAGGCGCCCAGTGACGCTGATCCGCATGGTCTTGGGCCGGGTCTGCCAGAGCGTCTGGGTCGCCAGGACATGGGTCATTTCCGACTGGCCGATGCCGAACGCGAAGGCGCCGAAGGCACCGTGGGTCGAGGTGTGGCTGTCGCCGCAGGCGATCACCAGGCCCGGCAGCGTGATGCCGAGCTCCGGCCCGATCACGTGCACGATGCCCTGGCGCGGATCACCGAGGGGGAACGCGGTGATGCCGGTCACCGCCATGTTGCGGTCGAAGGTCTCGATCATGCCGGCGATCTCGGGACTCGCCGCGTCGGCCGCCCGGCGGCCCGTCGTCGGCACGTAATGATCGGCGGTGGCGAAGTTCTGCCGGGGCCGGCGCACGCCGAGACCGCGCGCCGCCAGGTCGCGGAACGCATGGTGCGAGCCTTCGTGCGCCATGTGGCGATCGACGTAGAGGAGGGCAGTGCCGTCGGCGCGCGCCTGCACCACATGGGCGTCCCAGATCTTGTCGAACATGGTGCGCGGGGTGGTCACGGGCGCGCCCTCCTCGGCCGCGTCCCTTGATAACACGCCGGCCCATTGACTCGAAGCGGCGCGGCCGCCGTAATCGCCAGGTGTGCCGGCGTCACCGCGGGGGAGGGGACAATGCCCAAGGCCAAGGTTCTGGTGATCGTGCCCTACCCCATGACCGAGGCCGAGCGCGCCAACCGCGCGGCGCAGCAGCAGGCCGTCCGCCTCGGTCCCGACATTGAGTTCCATTATCGCTCGACCCGGGCGGCGCCGACCGGCTTTGTCGGCGGCCACGACATGGCCCTCGTCGACCTCGCGATCCTGGAGGTCGGACTGTCCGCCGAGGAGGAAGGATTCGCCGCCGTCTGCATCGACACGGTCAGCGATTCCGGCATGGCGGCGCTGCGCTCGGTCCTCGCCATACCGGTCATCGGACCGGGGCGGGCGGCGATGCTCTATGCGCTGACCTTGGGCGAGCGGTTCTCGATCCTCGCCATGTGGCAGCGCTGGCGGCATCTCTACGCCAAGACCTTGGACGAGATGCAGCTGTGGCCGAAGTGCGCCTCGATCCGCGCCATCGACGTCGCACCCGACAGCCGGAACCTCTTGAGCGGCAAGGAGGACCAGGTGTTTCCGCTGTTGGCCGCCGAAGGCATGAAGTGCGTCGCGGACGGCGCCGACGTGATCATTCTCGGCTCCACCACCATGCACCAGGCGGCGCCTTACCTGCAGAAGCACCTGCCGGTGCCGGTGATCAATCCGGGCCCGCTTTCCTACAAGCTGGTGGAAGCCGTGCTCGGGCTCGGCCTCAGCCACAGCAAGAAGACCTATCCCAAGCCGCTGGTGCCCAAGGCGAAGGTGCTGCGCGCCATGTTCGATGCCGCCGCCAAGCACCCGATGCGCTGAGGGGGAAGCCGCCATGCCGAAGGCCCTGGTGATCGTACCCTTCGCCCTGGATGCCGAAGGAGTCGCCAACCGCCGCGCCCAGCTCAAGGGGGTGAAGCTCGGCCCCGACATCACCTTCGACTACCGTCCCGTCACCTGCGGACCGACCTCGTTCATGAGCCCGCACGACTGGGCCTACATGGACCTGGCCATCTTCGAGGCGGGCATGAACGCGGCCGCCGAAGGCTTTGATGCCGTCTGCATCGACACCATGAGCGATTCCGGCCTGGCTGCGCTCCGCTCCGTGCTCGACATTCCGGTGATTGCGCCGGGCAAGGCCTCCATGCTGATGGCGCTCATGCTCGGGGCCAAGTTCTCGGTCCTCGCCCAGTGGCCGCCCTCCGCCGTGCGGTACAAGAAGGCGGTGATCGATTATGGCTTGGCACATCTCTGCGCCTCGGTGCGCACCTTCGACACGCCGCCCGACTTCGCCAACCTGCTCAGTGGCAAGGAGAAGAAGGTGTTCCCGAAGATGCGCGACGTGTGCCTGCGTTGTATCGAGGAGGACGGTGCCGACGTGATCTGCCTGGGCTCGACCACCATGCATCAGGCGGCCACCTACCTCGCCGCCAACCTGCCGGTGCCGGTGATCAATCCCGGGCCGCTCACTTACAAGCTGGTCGAGGTGGCGCTCGGCCTCGGGCTCAGCCACAGCCGCAAGGCACACCCGAAGCCGCTGGTGCCGAAGGATGCCATGATCCACGCCATGTTCCGCGCCGGCGCGGCGTTCGAGGCGGCGGGCGCCGCGCCGCCAGCGAAGCCGAAGTCCGGCAAAGCGCGGAAGAAGAAGGCACCCGCGCGACCGTCCGTGGCGCGGCGCCGCCGGTAATCGCTCGCGCTCAGCGGACCAGGGCCGCCGCGCTCGCGCCCGCAATGCGCCCCAATACGGTCGCGGCGAGCAGTCCGTTGCCGGAGAGATAGCCCCAACGCGACGGACCCGAGAGGCCGCGCGCGGCGCCGCCGCCGGCGAACAGATTGGGGAGCGGCGTGCCATCCTGGCGCAGCACCCGTGCGGCGGTGTCGACCACCAGCCCGCCCTGGGTGTGGAAGAGCGCGCCGGTGACACGGACCGCGCGATAGGGAGGCGCGAGCGGTGGCACGCCCTGAAAGGGCCGGCCGAAGGGATCGTCGGCCGCCCCGGCCTTGAACGTATCGACCGCGGCCATGGTGCGGGCGAGGGCGCCTTCCGGCAGGCAGGTCGCCGCCGCCAGGTCGGCGACGCTTTCTGCCGGCTTCACCGCGCCCATGGCGAGGGCGTTCTGGTAGTCGGTGAAGCCCCGCGCCGCCAACTCGCAGCGCGCGTCATAAATGTCCCAGGCGACGTGATCCGGCTGGCGGACCACGTCGAGCGCCTGCTCCGAATAGCCGCGGACCTCGTTCGCGAAGCGCTCCCCCCGACGGTTCACCTGGAACCCACCCTCGGTGAGAACGCCCCACATGATCGGCACTCCGTGCGGGTGGGCGAGGGCGCCATGGCCCTGATAGGCGCCCATGTCCGCCACCGCGGCGCCGAGGGCGAGACCCCAGGCCACGGCGTCGCCCTGGTTGCCGACATGGCCGAAATAGAGCGCCTCGGCCATCTCCGGGATGTAGCGGCCGACCATCGCCGGGTTGCCGCCGAAGCCGTTGCAGGCAAGCACCAGCGCACCGCAGCCGATCGATTCGATCGCGCCGTCAGGGCGCACCACGCGCACGCCCTTCACCCGACCCGCTCCATTGGCGAACAAGTGGGTCGCGTGCGCTCCCGTCAGGATGTCGATCCCCCGCCCTGCCGCCGCGGCGAGCAGGGCGGCCGACAGCTCCGCCCCCGTCCGTCCCGGCGTGCCGTGCATGCGCAGGCGCGAATGGCCGGGATAAAGGAAGCCTTCGACCAGACGGAGCGCGACGCCATGGTCCTGCATCAGCCACTCGATCGTCGGCGCTGATGCCGCGGCGACGGCGCGCGCGATCCGCGCATCCGTCTGCTGCTTGGCCTTGGCCATGATGTCCTGGAAGAACAGATCGGCATCGTCCGCGATCTGAAGCGCGCGCTGAAGGCTGGTACCGGCCGCCGGAATCAGGCCGGTGGAGAGGGCGGTCGAGCCGGCGGGTTTGGCGTCGCGCTCGATCACCAGCGCCTCGGCCCCGTGCTCCGACGCGCCGAGCGCCGCCGTCAAGCCACAGGCGCCGGCGCCGATGACGAGCACCGGCACGGTGATCTCGAAGTGCACGCCGTCCGCTGGCAGGACCGTCATCGGATCACCCATCATTGTCATCGCCGGCCCCAGCATTGGCTGTTATAAGTCTATCGCGAACGATCATTTGCGCGGCGACCAATAATCGGGAATCATCGGGACCGCGCGGTCAGTGGCGACTTTGGCTGTCGATCAGGGGCCGCGGGACGGCAGGCCCTGCCGCAGCGGCGGAGTGCGGCACAGCACATTATTCAATCCGGGACCCATTCGTTCCCGGACCACAACTGAAGGAGACAGAGGGATGGCGGCAGCGACAATGGCGGCCAGCGGGCCGATACTGAAAGGCCGTTCGGCCATCGTGACCGGTTCAACCAGCGGCATCGGTCTCGGCATCGCGCGCAGCCTTGCGGCAGCCGGTGCCAACATCATGCTCAACGGCTTCGGTGACAAGGCCGAAATCGAGAAGACCCGGAGCAGCGTCGGCTCCGAGTTCAACGTCAAATGCATCTATAGCGGCGCCGACATGAGCAAGGGGGAGCAGATCGCCGACATGGTGCAGACCGCCGAGCGCGACCTCGGCTCGGTCGACATCCTGGTCAACAACGCCGGCATTCAGCACGTGGCTCCGATCGAGGAGTTTCCGCTGGCGAAGTGGGACGCGATCATCGCGATCAATCTGAGCGCGGCGTTCCACTCCATCCGCGCCGCCATTCCGGGCATGAAGAAGCGCAAGTTCGGGCGCATCATCAACGTCGCCTCCGCCCATGGTCTGGTGGCCTCGCCCTTCAAGTCGGCCTACGTCGCCGCCAAGCACGGCATCGTCGGCCTGACCAAGGTGATCGCGCTGGAAGGTGCCGAGGATGGCATCACCAGCAATGCCATCTGCCCGGGCTATGTCTGGACGCCGCTGGTCGAGAAGCAGATCGACGACCAGGCCAAGTCCCACGGCATCAGCCGCGAACAGGTGATCCGCGACGTCCTGCTTGCTCCGCAGGCGATGAAGCGGTTCGCAACCTCTGAGGAAATGGGCGCGCTCGCGGTCTTCCTCTCGAGTGACGCGGCGGCCTCCCTCACCGGCGCGTCAATCCCGGTCGACGGTGGCTGGACCGCCCACTGAGGTAGACCGGATGGCCGGCGCAACGAACGGCGGCCAGCTCGGCTCAGTGCCGGCGCAAGTCCCGTTGGCGGTGCAGAAACCCGCCGCCTCGCCACTTGCGAGCGGAACCTCGGCGGCCATGCGCCCCGTCGCCAAGCGTCGTGGCACCATGGTGCGCAAGGCCGCGGCCAAGGCGCGGAGCAGCACGACCGCAATCAAGACCATCAACCTAGCCCTCCAGGGCGGCGGTGCCCACGGCGCATTTGCCTGGGGCGTGCTCGACCGTCTGCTGGAGGACGGGCGCATCGGCGTCGAAGGCGTGTGCGCGTCCAGTGCCGGTGCCATGAACGCCGTAGTGCTGGCCCATGGCCTGGTCCAGGGTGGCCGCGACGGCGCGCGCGAGGCGCCGGCAAAATTCTGGCGCGGGATCAGCGAGGCGGCTGCCCTCTCTCCGTTGCAGCCCTCGCCCGTCGACCGCATGATGCACAATCATTCGCTCGACAGTTCGCCGGCGTTCCTCGCCTTCGATCTGCTCTCCCGGTTGTGGTCGCCTTACCAGTTCAATCCGATGAACGTGAACCCGCTGCGCGATGTACTGGAGGCGAACGTCGATTTCGCGGCGCTGCGTAAGCAGAACGAGGTGAAGCTGTTCCTCTGCGCGACCAACGTGCGTTCAGGCAAGGTAAAGGTCTTCGACAATCCCCAGATTCGGTCCGAGGCGGTGCTCGCTTCCGCCTGCCTGCCGTTCCTGTTCCAGGCCGTCGAAATCGATGGCGAGCACTACTGGGACGGCGGCTACATGGGCAACCCGGCAATCTTTCCCCTGATCTACGGCTGCGATGCGCGGGACGTGGTCATCGTCCACATCTACCCGCTGTACCGGGCGGACCTGCCCTTCACCGCCCAGGAAATCCTGAACCGCATCAACGAAATCAGCTTCAACTCCTCGCTCATGCGCGAGATGCGTGCGATCGCATTCGTCACCAAACTGGTCGATGATGGCAAGGTCTCCGCCGGTAGCCTAAAGCGAATGCTGATCCACTCCATCGCTGGCGACGATTTCATGCGCACACTCAGCGTCACCAGCAAACCGAATGCCGACTACGAGTTTCTGACCCACCTGCGCGACGTCGGCCGCGAAGTCGCCGACGGCTGGCTGAAGCAGAACTTCGCCAGCATCGGTAGCGATTCCACCATCGACATCCGCGCCACCTACCTTTGATCCCTGCTCAACAACTGTAGCGTCGAGGAAGAAAAACACATGGACCGTCGCGCCATTCTCAATCTGCCGTCGATGCCGGCGGCGAGCCCCAGCTATCCCAAGGGCCCCTACCGGTTCATCAACCGGGAATACTTCATCATCATCTACGAGAGCGATCCGGCGGCAATCCGCGCCGCGGTGCCGGAGCCGATCGAGCCGGCGAAGGAGAACCTGGTCTATTACGAGTGGATTCGCATGCCGGACTCCTCCGGCTTCGGCGACTACACCGAGAGTGGCGTGGTGATCCCCTGCACCTTCAAGGGCCAGGCCTGCAACTTCGTCGCCCAGATGTATCTGGACGACGAGCCGCCGGTCTCGGCAGGCCGCGAAATCTGGGGATTTCCGAAGAAGTACGCCCACCCCAAACTGGAAACCCACGAAGACACCCTGACCGGCACCCTCGCCTATGCCGGGCAGCAGGTCGCCCTCGGCACCATGGCCTACAAGCACGAGGTCTTTGCCCGCGACCCTTCCAAGACGATCGCCGCACTGAGCAAGCTGCAGATCAATCTGAAGCTGATTCCCGACGTGGACGGCACCCCGGCGATCGCCCAGTTGGTGGCCTACAACCTGATCGACATCACCGTGAAGGGTTCCTGGAGTGGGCCGGCACGCCTGCACCTGATCCCGCACGTGAACGCGCCGGCGGCCGACCTGCCGGTGCGGCGCATCATCGGCGCCCGCCACTTCATCGCCGATCTCACCCTGCCCTATGGGCGGGTGGTGCACGACTACCTGAAGGAAGCCGGTGCCGCCAAGCCGGCGGAGAAGCGCAAGCGCTAGGCGCGAGCACCCACCCATCCGCGCCCCGGGCCCGCTCAGCGGGTCCGGGGCGTTCGATTCCGAGGCTGTCTCAGAGGCGGAGGCGGCCGAGGCGGAGCGCGTTCGCGATCACCGAAACCGAGCTCAGGCTCATCGCTGCCGCGGCGACCACGGGGCTGAGCAGGAGCCCGAAGGCGGGGTACAGCACGCCGGCGGCAAGCGGTACGCCGAGGGCGTTGTAGACGAACGCCAGGAACAGATTCTGCCGGATGTTGGCAAGCGTTGCTAGCGCCATGCGCCGGGCGCGCAGCACGCCGGCGATCTCGCCGCCAAGGAGCGTGATACCGGCGCTCTCGATCGCCACGTCGGCACCGGTTCCCATGGCGATGCCGACATCGGCGGCGGTCAGGGCCGGGGCGTCGTTGATTCCGTCCCCCGCCATCACCACGCGTCGCCCGGCGGCCTGCAACGCTCGCACGGCCGCGGCCTTGTCCGCCGGCAGCACCTCCGCCCGCACATCTTTGATGCCGAGGCGCGCTGCCACCGATGCCGCGGTGGCGGCAGCGTCACCGGTCAGCATGATGGTCTCCAGTCCCTCGGCACGCAGCGCCGCCAGGGTCGCCGCGGCATCCGCCTTCACCGGATCGGCGGCGGCGATCAGGCCGGCCACGCGCGCCTCGACGATCAGCACCATGACCGTCTCGCCGGCCCCCTGGCGCGCGGTGATCCGGGGGCCAAGCGGGCCCGGGTCGGCGCTCAGCTCCTGCGCCAACCGCAGGTTGCCGAGAACGACCCCGCGGCCGGCGATCCTTCCCCGCACCCCGCGGCCCGGCAGGGCCTGGAACTCGCCGACCGGAGGGATCGTCAGCCCCTTGGCCGCGGCTGCCGCCAGGATCGCCGCGGCGAGCGGGTGCTCGCTGCCTTTCTCCAGCGCCGCCGCGAGCGCCAGCACCTCGTCGGCATCGCCGCCGGCGGCCGGCTCGACGGCGGTGACCTGTGGTCGCCCCTGGGTCAGGGTGCCGGTCTTGTCGAGGACCAGGACATCGGCCGCGGCGAGGCGCTCCAGCGCCTCGGCGTTGCGCACCAGGACGCCGGCCCGCGCCGCCCGGCCAGTCGCGACCATGATCGAGACCGGTGTGGCGAGGCCGAGGGCGCAGGGGCAGGCGATGATCAGGACCGAGACCGCCGCGACCAGTCCATAGGCCATGGCCGGCGCCGGCCCGGCGACGGTCCAGGCGACGAAGGCAGCGGCGGCGATGACGATGACCGCGGGCACGAACCAGGCCGACACCTGATCGGCGAGCTGCTGGATCGGCGCGCGGCTGCGCTGGGCCTCGGCCACGAGCCGCACGATCTGGGCGAGCAAGGTCTCGTCGCCGACCCGGCTCGCCTGGATCACCAGGGTGCCGGTGCCATTGAGCGTGGCGCCGGTGACGCGGTCGCCGGCGGACTTCTCGACCGGGACCGGCTCGCCCGTCAGCATCGACTCATCGAGACTCGACCAGCCCGCGACCACGATGCCGTCCACCGGCACCTTCTCCCCCGGGCGGATGCGGAGCCGGTCGCCGCGGCGGACCGACTCGAGCGCCACTTCCTCGTCGCCGCCGTCGGCCCGCAGCCGGCGTGCCGTCTTGGCCGACAGGTCGAGGAGTGCCCGGATCGCATCCCCGGTTCGCGCGCGCGCGCGCAGCTCCAGCACCTGCCCGAGCAGGACCAGCACCGTGATCACGGCGGCCGCCTCGAAGTAGAGCGCGACGCCGCCGTCGGCCGCCCTGAAGCCGGCCGGAAAGAGGCCGGGCGCCAGCGTCGCCACCAGGCTGTAGAGAAAGGCGGCGCCGACGCCGAGCCCGATCAGCGTGAACATGTTGGCACTGCGGTTGCGGAACGACGCCACCGCGCGCACCAGGAGCGGCCAGCCGGACCAGAGGACGACCGGGCTCGCCAGCGCGAGCTGCAGCCATGCCAGCGCCGGGGCACCGATGGCGGGGAGCGCAAACGCAGGAACCAGATGCGCCGCCATCTCCTGCAGCAGGAGCGGCAGGGTCAGGAGCGCGCCGATCCAGAACCGGCGCGTCATCTCGGTGAGCTCGGGCGTCGCCGCGTCCGCCGCCGCCGGCACGCCCATGGGTTCCAAGGCCATGCCGCAAATCGGGCAGTCATCCGGGCGGTCGCGGATCACGGCCGGGTGCATCGGGCAGGTATAGCGGGTGGCGGCCGCCGCCGGCGCCGGCCGGGGGGCGGACGCGAGAAAGGCGGCCGGGTCGGTCAGAAACCGTGCCCGGGCGAGGGGGGACGCGAAATAGTAGCGCTGGCCCTCGTGTCCGGCGACGTGGGCGGCGGAGGCGCGGTCGACGGCCGCGCCCGTGACCGGGTCGGTCGCCGTCAGGTATACCTCCGGGGTGGCGGTGAAGCGCTCCAGGCAGCGCGGATTGCAGAAATGCAGGGTGCGGCCGCCGTGCTCGCAGCGGAACCGGGACGTGGCGGGTGCGACCGTCATGCCGCAGACCGGATCGCGGACCACCGTGGCCGGGTCGGGCGCCGCGGTGGCGGTGGCGTCACTCATGGGGATCTGTTGTCCGCTGGAAGAACTGCCAGAGGTTAAATGGTGATGCCGTCCCCTGGAAGGCAATCCGGCAGCCGCGGCGTCGCACTTGGCGCCAGCGAAACGAGCGGGCATAGTGCCGGCGGCTCGAGGTGGCCACCAGCGCCGCCCGCCCGCCGACGAAGAAACACATCAGGAAGGTTCAGCCCATGCTGCCTTGGTTCCGCCGGTCGGCTTGCGCTCTCGTCGCCTGCCTGGTTGCCACGGTTCCGGCGCTCGGCCAGGATCTCAAGGCGTTGGAGGAGGCGGCCGCGCGCGAGGGCCAGCTGACCTGGTATGTCAGCCATTATGGCGCCGACACCGCCGCCGAAGTGGGGCAGGCGTTCTCCAAGAAGTATCCGGCGGTCAAGGTGAACGTGGTTCGCTCCACGGCCCAGGTGGCTTTCCAGCGCCTGCAACAGGACATCAAGAACAGCGTCGCCCAATGCGACGTGTTTTCAACCACCGACATCGGCCATTACACGTCGCTGCGCACCGAAAACCGGCTGGCGAAGTACCAGGCGGCCAACGGCGCGAAGATTGCGCCAGAATACCATGCCGCGGTGGAGAAGGACGGTCATTGGTACCCGACCACCGGCATCCTGATGGTGATCGCCTACAACACCAAGAAGGTGGCGGAGAAGGACGCGCCCAAGAGCTGGCGCGACCTGGCCGACCCCAAGTGGAAGGGTCAGCTCGCGCTCGGCCATCCCGGGTTCAGCGGCACCGCCGGCGTCTGGGCTCTCTACATGCAGAAGCTCTACGGCAAGGCCTTCTTCGCCACGCTGGAGAAGAACCAACCGCTGATCGGCCGCTCGATGCTCGACACGATCACCACGCTCAATTCGGGCGAGCGATTGGTCGCCAACAGTCTGATCGGGCCCGCCCTCGACAGCGCCGCCAAGGGCAACCCGATCGGTGTCGCGTACCCCGAGGAAGGCGGCACCATGGTCGATTCGCCCTCGGCGATCCTGGCCAATGCGCCACATCCCAACGCGGCGCGCCTCTTCATGGAGTTCCTGCTCGACGTGGAGCACGCGCGGATCATGGTCACCGGGCCGCGCTACGAATCGGTTCGCCCCGAGGTCAAGCCGATCGGCGGCAAGCCGCTGAACGAGGTCAAGTTCGTGCGGGTACCCGACCAGGAGGTCGTGGACGGGATGCAGCCGCTGATTGACCTCTGGCGCGATACGTTCGGCAACTGACCGCGGCGCGTGACGCTCGGGGGCGCTGTCCGCGGTAGGTTGGCGGGCGGCATCGTCGCCCGCCTGCGCCATTTCGACCCGACCATCCTGATCTGGCTGGCGATCGCCGCAGTACTGATCCTGCTCGTGGTCAATCCGCTGTTCCGCCTGATCCTGACCAGCTTGCAGGATCCGGTCACGGGGGCGCTGACCTTCGACCACTACATCTACGCCTATGGCCGCCAGCGGCACCTGACCGCGCTGCTCTATTCGCTCTGGCTCGGCCTCGCGGTCGCCGCCATCAGCGTGGTCCTGGCGGTGCCGATCGCCTGGGCGGTTTCGCGCACCGACATGCCGGGCAAGGGTGCGACCCGGATCCTGTTGCTCGGCGCCTTCATCACGCCGCCCTATCTCGGGGCCATCAGCTGGATCCTGCTGGCCGGACCGAACGCCGGGTGGTTGAACCAGGTGTGGCGCTTCCTTACCGGCGCGGAGGCGGCCCTGGTCAACGTCTACACCTTCTGGGGTCTGGTGATCGTCATCGCGCTCTACAGTTTTCCCTACGTCTTCATCTTCACCACCGCCGCCCTCGACGTGGTCTCGAGCGAGATGGAGGACGCGGCCAACATCCTCGGCGCAGGCAAGTGGCAGACCACGTTCCGCATCACCCTGCCGCTGGTCCTGCCGGCGATCCTGGGCGGGGCGATGGTCACGTTCCTGGAGGCGATCGCGCTGTTCGGCACGCCGGCACTGATCGGGCTGCCCGCACGCTTCACCGTGGTGACCACCCAGCTCTACCAGTTCTTCAGCCACCCGGTGCGGGTGGAGGCGGCGGCGGCCTATGCGATGCCGCTGCTGCTGGTCACCGTGCTGCTGTTCTGGGTGCAGCAGCGCTTGCTGCGCCGCAAGGGGTTTGTCGCCCTGACCGGAAAGGGCGGGGAACGGCGCCCGATCCGCCTGGGGCGCTGGCGGTGGGCCCTCCTCGGCCACACCTGGCTGGTGCTCTCCCTCGCCGTGATACTGCCTTATGCGGTGCTGGCGCAGGCGGCTTTCGCCAAGGCCTGGGGGCAGGGGTTCTCGTTCGGCAACCTGACCCTCGCCAACTTCGGGTATCTGCTGTTCGAGCATCAGAGCGCGGCGCGGTCGGTGCTGAACAGTTTCACCTATGGCGCCGCGACCGCGTTCTTGGCGATCGGTCTCGGCCTCGCGGTCGCCTACATCGCCGTGCGCCGACTGGTGCCGTTCGCGCGCGTCTTGAGCTTTCTCGCCATGGCGCCGTTCGTGATTCCGGGCATCGTGCTGGCGATCGGCTTCTACGCCGCCTACGCGCCGCCGCCGCTCTCGCTCTACGGAACTTCGACCATCCTTATCCTGGCCTTCGCCACGCGCTTCCTGCCCATCGCCTACGCCAATTCAGCGGCGGCGGTCAGGGCGTTGAACCCGGAAATGGAGGATGCCGTGCGCATCCTGGGGGGCACCCGGATGACGGCGATTCGCCGCGTGGTCGCGCCGCTTCTGAAGCAGAGCCTGGTCGGCGCCTGGCTGCTGGTCTTCATCCCGGCGACGCGCGAGCTCTCCACCGCGCTCTTCCTGTCGGGGCCGAACACGCGGGTGATGTCGGTGATGCTGTTCGACCTTTCGGAGGAGGGGAAGTTCGAGCACCTCTCCGCCCTCGGCCTGATGCTCCTCGTCGTCACCGTGGTGATCGTCGCCGTCGGCTATCGCGTGATCGGCCGCGATTTCATGCTGCGCCAGCAGGGGAGCGGATGAGCAAGCTCAGCCTGAGGGAGGTGAGCTGCGCCTTCGGCGATACCCTCGCCGTGGACCGTATCAGCCTCGACATCGCCGAGGGCGAATTCGTCTCGCTTCTCGGCCCGTCGGGCTGCGGCAAGACCACCACCTTGCGCATGATCGCCGGCTTCATCCGCCCGACGCACGGCACCATCGCGGTCGGCGGGCGCGTGCTGTCGACGCCCGAGTCCAGCCTGCCGCCCGAGCGGCGCGGCATGTCCATGATCTTCCAGAGCTACGCCATCTGGCCCAACATGACGGTGGCGGAGAACGTCGGCTTCGGCCTCGCCATCCGTGGCCTGGGCGCCAGCGAAGTCCGGGCCCAGGTCGACCGCATGCTGGGCGTGGTGCGGCTGGGTGATCTGCGCGAACGGTATCCGGCCGAACTCAGCGGCGGCCAGCAGCAGCGGGTCGCCCTCGGACGCGCCATGGTGGTCAATCCCGAGGTGCTGCTGCTGGACGAGCCGCTCTCCAATCTGGATGCCAATCTGCGCGAGGAGATGCGCGGCGAAATCCGCCGGCTGCACGAGGAGTTCCGCTATACCACGGTCTACGTCACCCACGACCAGGCGGAAGCGATGGCGACCTCGGACCGGATCGTGGTGATGAACCGCGGCCGGATCGAGCAGGTGGCCGATCCCTTCACCCTGTACAATCGTCCGCGCACGCGCTTCGTCGCCGGTTTCATCGGGCGCACCAATTTCCTCGCCGGGCGCTGCAACGGTGGCGCGCTGCATTTCGCCGGCTTCTCGCTGCCGGCGGCGCCACTCACGCCGCGACCCGAGGAGGGTGCGCCGGTGTTG
Organism: Alphaproteobacteria bacterium; assembly: GCA_009693995.1. Lineage (GTDB taxonomy): Bacteria > Pseudomonadota > Alphaproteobacteria > SHWA01 > SHWA01 > SHWA01. The sequence goes on from SHWA01000021.1 coordinate 26,085, forward strand.
TTGTCGCTGCGACCGCAGTACTTGCGCCTTTCGGGCGAGGCGGCCCCTGCCACGGCGCCCTGGCGCCTGCAGGGGCGCATCCTTCACCGCACCTATCTCGGCGAGCAGTGGGACTACCTGGTCGAGCCGGCTCCGGGGGCTGCTCCGCTCCGCGTGGTGGCGCCACCGACGGCGGTGCACGAGGTCGGCGCCTCGGTCAGGATCGAGATCGATCCGGCGCAGGTGGCGGTCCTGGAGGCCGGCGCCGACTAGGCCGCCCGGGCCGCGAGAACGGCGGCGAGATGGTGGCCGAGTTCGGACTTGCGGAACGGCTTGCGGACGATGGCGGCGTCGGCGGGCAGGCCGTCGCGGCTGAAGCTGCCGGTGTCGGCGAAGCCCGTGGTGAAGAGCACCTTGAGATCGGGCCGGAGGGCGAGGGCACGCCGGGCGAGGGCGAACCCGTCCATGGTTCCCGGCATGATGATGTCGGTGAACAGGACCTGGATCAGGGGATCGCGTTCGATCGGGCGGAGCGCCTGGTCGGCGTCGGCGGCGGCGAGGGGGGCATAGCCCAAGCCGGCGATGGCCGTGACCGAGAACTGCCGCATCTGCTCGTTGTCCTCGACCACCAGCACGACGCGCCCGTCGCCGCGCTCCACGCGGCCGCTCTCGGGCCGGCCGGCATCCATGTGTTCCGCGGTGGTGCTCGGCAGGTACAGGCGGACCGTGGTTCCCCGGCCGGGCTCGCTCTCGATGCGGACGTGGCCGCCCGACTGGCGGATGAAGCCATCGACCATGCTGAGGCCGAGGCCGCTGCCCTTGCCGACCTCCTTGGTGGTGAAGAAGGGCTCGAGTGCCCGCCGCCGCACGTCGGGCGTCATGCCGCCGCCGGTATCGGTGACCGCGACCATGGTGTGGTCGCCCGGGGCCGCTTCGGGATCGACGGCGGTGTAATCGGCGGCAACGGTAACGTTCGCGGCCTCGATCGTGATGCGGCCGCCCGCCCCCATGGCATCACGGGCGTTCAGCACCAGGTTCAGGATCGCCGTCTCGAGCTGCCCGGGGTCCACCAGTGAGGGCGCCAGTCCGTCCGCCAATCGAGTCTCCAGGGTGATCGTCTCGCCGATGGTCGGAGCTAGCAGCTTGGCCATGTCCTCGATCAGGCGGCCAACGGGAGTGGCCCGTGGCTGAAGGGTCTGTTTGCGGGCAAATGCCAGCAGCCGGCGCGTCAGCGACGCCCCCCGTTCGGCGGCATCGAGCGCCCGGGCAACCAGGTCTTTCGCCGCGGGCCGGTCGGCCAGATCCTGCTCCAGGAGGTCGAGGTTGCCAACGATGACGGCGAGCAGGTTGTTGAAGTCGTGGGCGACACCGCCGGTCAGTTGACCGACGGCGTCCATCCGCTGGACGCGGCGCAATTGTTCCTCGGTCACCTTGCGCTGG
>SHWA01000022.1 GCA_009693995.1 Alphaproteobacteria bacterium
GTGCACCGATGCGCTCAGAGCGTCGCGCCGCTTCCCAGACGGCCCCCGGTTTCAGAACCTTGGGATCTTCCATCGTTCTGTGACCGTCGGTGTCGACGAAATTCCTCATGTCCGCGTCGATCGAACAGAGCATGAGCAGAAAGACCCGGTCATTCTGGTGGCGCGCCGCGAGCCGGGCGACGAATCCGTCCTCGCCGAATGAGGGAGAATCGTTCATGTCGATCACCAACGCATCGCCCAGTCGGACGATCAAGACCGCATCCTGGTTTTCGTTATCAATGCACATGACCTCTATTTTTGGATGCAGCCGCCGCCATCGCCGATAGGGGAGTATCTCCACCTTGAACGACTTCTCAGTCAGAGAATTGACGATGTCCTGGTCATAATGCTCGGGAACCAGGAATATCTTCCCTTTCGGTATCATCTCCAGGGAGTCGGTGTGCAAATGATCGGGGTGACCATGGGACACCCAAATGTATTGTGAGTTCTGGACATTCTGGATTTGCTGGTCACTCAGAGCATGGTCCAATGCCCAGCTACCGAAATAACAGGTGCTGGACAGCCACGGGTCGGTCGCCAGAATCGGCTCGCCGTCGACGGCGAACTGCACCGTTGTGTTCCCCAGGGTCTCGAATGTCAACGCCATCACTCTAACCTACAACTTACTCTCGGAGGATGTGTCGCCGGTTGCGTTTCGCGTATTGACGGAATCCGATCGGCGCCTGGTTGCGGCCGACACCTTTGGGCGGGGATTGAACCGAGTCTCGCTCAGGGTGCCGCTGGGAAACTGACGCATCATCTGGCATATGCCGGTCGAGGTGCCTTAATACGTGGTGGAGATCAAGCTGGATCGCCGCTCCGGTCGCAGCGAGTCAGAATGGTTTCAGCATGGTAGCATCAGTATAGGCGGTTGTGGACGCCCGGCGGACGCGCGTGGCAAGGTAGTGCGCCGCGCAGGCTGCCCGGGAAGGCGCATCGGCACGGGATGGGTGCCGGGGCCAGCGGGGCGGGCTCGCTTTGTTTACGGCCGGGCCAGACCGGTCAGTGGGTGGCAATGGGCGCACTATTACGTTAAGGTTATCTGGTAGGGTGTCTTAAAGTCTTACTCGCAGTTCGGGGCGATAACGAGCTTGCAGACCGGCGCCGCCATCGTTCTCGACCCCGCCACGCGCGCAATGCTGTTGATTGCGGTGCACGCGGAGGAGAAGTTCGACTGGTCGAAGTTCGACCGTAACGCGATCGGAGTGGCGCACGGCCGGGCACTGCCGCGCTTCCAGGCGGTGCTGGAGTCGATGGGTGCCGAGCCGACCTACTTCGTCGACTATCCGTTCGCTACCCAGGCCGAAAGCCGCGAGCCGGTGGCGGCGGCGGGTCGCGCCCATCTCGGCACGCATCTCCATCCCTGGGTATCACCGCCCCACGACGAGGCGATGGAGGTGCGCAATTCCTATCCGGGCAACCTTCCGGCCGCGCTGGAGGCGGCCAAGCTGTGCCGCCTGACCGCGGCGATCGAGCAGGGGTTCGGCCGGCGCCCGCGCGCCTATATCGCCGGGCGCTACGGCATCGGCCCGAACACGGTCGCGATCCTGCGCGACCAGGACTACGACCTGGACTTGAGCCTGTCGCCGACGTTCGACTACTCGGCCGACGGCGGCCCCGACTTCTCGGACCTCGACAATACGCCACGCCGCGCGGCGACCACCTCGGATATCCTGCACCTGCCGCATACCTCGGGCTACATCGGGACCTTGTGTCAGGGGGGGGCGGCGGCGATTCGCGACCGAGCGGAACCGGCTGCTGCGCGCCTTCCGCACCAGCGGTCTGTTGGGAAGCCTCGGCGCGATCCGCCGAGTGCGGCTCTCACCCGAGGGCTTTTCGCTGGAGCAGATGCGCGCGTTGACCACAGCGCTGCACGCGGCGGGCCAGGGCATGTTCGTATTCTCGCTGCATTCGCCGTCGATCATGGCCGGGGGAACCCCCTACGTGCCTGACGCCGCGTCCGTGGAGAGCCTCTTGGCGCGGATCACGGGATACCTTGACTGGTTCCAAGGCGTCCTCGGCGGACGGGTGGTCGGGCCAGCAGAGGCCCGGGCGGTCCTGGCCACTGCGGTCACGGCCCCCTTGGGCGAGCGCGCGCCCCTGGTTGTCGAGCGCGAAACACCGGGTCCAGCAGCAACCGTTCCCTAGGGAGCGTGGGCGGCGTGCGCCGATTGCCGCTCGAAGCTCTGAATTGACTTCCGTCCAAGGGCGCACAGGTTTTTTTAGTGAAGCGTCACGCAACCGGAAAAAAGGGAGTGCACAGGATGTTGCGATTGATTCTGCGGCCACTGGCGGCGATCGCCCTCGTCGCGCTCGCCTGGCAACCGGCGCCGGCGGGCGCCCAGCCCAAGTCGCTCACGCTCGGCACCGCCTCGGTCGGGGGCACCTATTTCATCTATGGCGGCGTGGTCGCCGCGCTTCTGACCGAGAAGGCCGGCCTCAACGTCTCCACCCAGCAGACCCAAGGCCCGAATCAGAACGTCATCCTGGTCGAGGGCAAGCAGATCGAGCTCGGCATGACCACCATGGGCATCGCGCTGCAGGCTTGGAACGGCACCAGCGACTGGACCCAGGGTAAGAAGTTCCAGGGCATCCGCGCGCTGTTCCCGATGTACGACACGCCCTTCCACTTCATCACCGCGGCGTCCTCGGGCATCACTTCGGTCGCCCAGCTGAACGGCAAGACGGTCGGTGTCGGCCCCAAGGCCGGAACTCCCGGCACCTATTACCCGCTCATGTTCGAGGCGCTCGGCATCAAGGCGACCATCAGGAACGGCGGCGCATCCGACATGGGGGGCCAGCTCGGCGACGGCCTGATCCAGTGCTTCGCCTTCGCCGCCGGCCTGCCGATCTCCGTCTTCACCGAGATCGAGGCGCAGCGGCCGGTGCGGTTCCTCACCTTCACCGACGCCGAAATCAAGACCCTGAAGGCGAAGCTGCCGGAGCTGTCGGATTCGCTGATCCCGAAGGGCACCTACAAGTCGCTGGGCGAAGATCACAAGACCCTCGGCGTCTACAACTTCGCGATCGCCCACAAGGACCTGCCGGAAGACGTCGCCTACCGCATCGTCAAGACCGTGTTGGAGAACAACGACGCCATGGTCAAGGGCCACGCCGCGGCGGTGGAGACGGTGCTCGCCAACTGGACCCGCAACTCGTTCCTCCCCTTCCACCCGGGCGCGGTGCGCTACCTCAAGGAGAAGGGCATTACGGTTCCGGCCAACCTGATGTAGCACCACCCGGAGCGACGCGAGCGCGGGGCCGGAGCGGCCATTTACTCCGGCCCAGGTCGCGTGCCGGTTCCCCTTCCGGTGGCCGTGAAACCGGTGTTAGATCACCGGCTGGCGCCGAGAACCAGGAACCGCCGGCAGGGGGGCTCCATGGCCGTGCAATCCGACGAGCCGGCGACACTTGCCGCCGCGAAGGCCGATGCGCTCGAGTTCCTGGGCGCCAAGCGCCGGCTGGAGGGCTGGCAGAAGCCGCTGTTCTTTTGGGTCTCGGTCACCTTCACGCTGTTCCACATCCTGATCCTGAACCTCTACCCCATCGACGCCGTGCTCTACCGGGCGATCCACTTGGCCTGGGGCACGGTGATCGGGCTCGCCTATTTTTCGCTCCGGCCTGGGTCGGCAGAGGTCGGCGTGCCCTGGTACGACTGGGTGTTGATGGCGGGAGCCATCGCCTGCGCCGTCTATATCGGGATCAACCTGGAGGGGCTGCAGTTCCGCGCTGGCGCCCTCTACACCCCCGGCGACTTCGTAATCGGCGTGATCGGCACCGCGCTCGTGTTCGAGTTCGCGCGGCGCACGGCGGGCTTGGCGCTCACCCTGGTCGCCGGCCTGTTCCTGCTCTACGGCTTCGTCGGTCCCTGGATGCCGGGCGTGCTCTACCACAAGGGCTACGCCACCGGCTTCCTGTTGACTTATATCTTCAGCGACCAGGGCATCTTCGGCCAGACGCTCGCGGTGTCCTCCACCTTCATCATCATGTTCACCGCCTTCGCCGCCTTCCTGACGGTCTCCAAGGCGGGGGACTACTTCAACAACCTGGCGGTCGCCCTGGTCGGGTGGGCGCGGGGCGGCCCAGCCAAGGCGGCCGTGGTCAGCGGCATCCTGTTCGGCTCGATCAGCGGCTCCTCGGTCGCCAACGTGGTGGCGTCGGGCTCGGTCACCATCCCGATGATGCGCCGGGTCGGCTACGACCGGTCGACCGCCGGCGCGATCGAGGCGACCAGCTCGACGGGGGGCCAGATCACCCCGCCGGTGATGGGCGCCGGCGCCTTCATCATGGCCGAGGTGACCGGTATTCCTTACGCCGACATCGCGTTCGCGGCGGTCATCCCCTGCCTCCTCTTCTATGTCGCCTGCTACGCCCACTGCGACCTGCACGCGGTGCGGTCTGGCCTCCGCGGCCTGCCCCGGGCGGAGCTGCCGCGCCTGCCGCCGATGGTACTTCGCATCTATCTTCTGGCGCCGATCGCGGTCCTCATTTGGCTGTTTGTCGCCGGCTACTCCGGCTTCCGCGCCGCCGCCGTCGGCATCCTGGCCTGCATCCTGGTGAGCTGGTTCACGCGTGCGACGCGCATGGGTCCGCGCGCGATCGTGGGCGCCCTCGACCTCGCGGCCAAGGACGCCGTCCAGCTGGTCGCTGTCTGCGCCGCCGCCGGCGTGATCGTCGGCATCGTCGCCCTCACCGGAATCGGCGGCCGGTTCTCGCAACTGGTGCTGGCCATCGCCGGCCAGAATCAGCTCCTCGCCATGGCCTTCACCATGGTGATCGTGATCATCCTAGGGATGGGCATGCCGACCACGGCGGCCTATGCCATCTCCGCGGCGGTGGTGGCGCCGGGTCTGATCAAGCTCGGCGTGCCGACGCTGGTCGCGCACATGTTCATCTTCTACTACGCCGTCCTCTCGGCGATCACACCGCCGGTGGCGGTCGCCTCCTTCGCCGCCGCCGGCATGGCCCAGGCCGATCCCTGGCGCACGTCCCTGATCGCGGTCCGGCTCGGCCTTGCCACCTTCATCGTGCCGTTCATGTTCTTCTATTCGCCACTCTTGCTCGGCCAGGGCGCGGCCCTGGCCGTCGCCCACGTCTTCGTCTCCGCCGCCATGGGCGTTGTATTCATGGCGTGCGCGACCGAGGGCTGGCTGAACGGGCCGCTGCGGTGGCCGCTGCGCGTCGCTCTCTTCGTTGCCGCGCTGCTGCTGATCGTGCCCGAGGGTTACACCGACGTGGCGGGCCTGGTGATCGGCGCCCTGGTCTGGCTTTGGCAGCGCAAGGTCCACGGGCGTCGGCCGGGCGACCGTGTGCCGACGGCGACTGTCAGCGCCTGAGGCCCGCGCGCGATCGCCAGCGTTTCTCGACGGCGCTTGCGACCACGAGCGCCCCCACCACCGCCGCGATCATCAGGGTGGAGAGCGCGTTCACGTCCGGGGTGACACCGAGCCGCGCCTGGCCGTAGAGCCGCATGGGGAGCGTGGTGGCGCCGGGCCCACTGGTGAAGGCGGCGATCACCAGGTCATCGAGGGAGAGGGTGAACGCGAGCAGCCACGCCGCGGCGAGGGCCGGCGCGATCTGCGGCAAGGTCACCAGCAGGAACGCACCCAGTGGCGGCGCGCCGAGGTCGATCGCCGCCTCCTCCTGCGCCGGGTCGAGGGCGAGCAAGCGGCTCTGCACCACCACCGCGACATAGCCCGTGGTCACGGTGGCATGGGCAATGACGATGGTGGTCGCCCCGCGATCAATCCCGAGAGCCACGAACAGCAGCAGCAGCGCGAGGCCGATGATGACCTCGGGCAGCACGAGGGGGGTGAACAGGAGCCCCGCGAACAGGGTGCGCCCGAAGGCACCGGCGAGGCGCTGAAGCGCCGTCGCGGCGAGGGTGCCGAGCACCAGTGCGACACTCGCCGAGAGCATGGCGACAGTCACGCTGACTTGCGCCGCCGCCAGCAGTGCCGGATTGGCGAACACCTCGCCATACCAGCGCAGCGAGAACCCGCCCCAGACAGCGACCATGCGCCCGGCGTTGAAGGAGTGCAGCACCAGCACCAGGAGCGGCAGGTACAGGAAGGCGAGCCCGCACGCGAGCGCGAGGAGATTGCTGCGGCTGAGCCCCGGGCGCAACTTGGCCTACCCGAACAGTTGCGTCTTCGCCTGCTGGCGTTGCAGCAGGAGGAGTGGCGCCAGCACCAGGGCGAGCAGCAGGATCGCGATCGCCGCCGCCAGCGGCCAGTCGCGGTTGGCGAAGAACTCATCCCAAAGCGCCCGGCCCAGCATGAAGGTATCGGGTCCCCCCAGCAGATCGGGAATCACGAACTCGCCGAGCGCCGGTATGAAGACCAAGAGCGCCCCGGCGACGATTCCGGGGCGTGCCAGCGGCAGGATAACCAGCCAGAAGGTGGCCAGGCGCCGGCACCCGAGATCGGCCGCCGCCTCCTCCAGTTCCGGCGCGAGGCGCCGCAGCGACGCATAGAGCGGCAGCACCATGAACGGCAGATAGGCGTAGGCGATGCCGAGCACGATCGCCCCCTCGGTGCCGAGGATGCGGAGCGGTTCCTGGATCAGGCCGATACCTTCGAGCAGTGCATTCAAGAGGCCCGCGTCGCCGAGGATCCCCATCCAGGCGTAGACCCGGATCAGGAACGAGGTCCAGAACGGCAGGATCACCAGGAGGAGCAGCGTCCGCCGCCATGGTGCCGGCGATCGCGCCATGGCATAGGCGAGCGGCAGGCCGATGGCGAGCGCCGCGGCCGTCGCCGCGAGCGCGAGACGGAGGCTGGTGAGGAGTGCCCCGCGGTAAAGCGGATCGCCGAAGAGCAGCCCGTAGTTGCCGGCGCTGATCCGCAGGGCTAAGCGGCCGCCCTCCGCCACCAGGAGCGGTGTGAAGGGCGGGCTGGCCAGCGTCGCCTCCGCCAGGCTGATCTTCAACAAGAGCAGAAGCGGCGCCAGCAGGAACAGGCAGAGCCAAAGGAGCGGCAGGGCGACTGCGCGCGTACCCAGGCCCATGGTCATGCACCGAGCACCACGCCGGCCGCCGCCGGCCAGGCGACCGTCACGGCAGCGCCGAGGGCGACCGGCGTTTCCGCCGCTTCTCCGCCATGCGTCTCCGCCACCTTCAACACCAGGCCCGCAGCGGTGCGCACGCGGTAGAGCGAGTGGCTGCCGGTATAGGCGATGTCTACCACGCTCCCGGCGACCGCGTTGTCGGCGGACGCGGCGCGCAGGCTGAGCGCCTCCGGGCGCAGCATCACGGTCACCGCGGTGCCGACCGCCAGCGCCGCGTCGCCGACCACCTGGACCGGCCGGGGCAGGCCGTCGACCGCGACCGCGAGCTGCCCGCCCGCGGCAGCAACCAGTCGCCCGGTCAGCAGCGTGGCCTCGCCCACGAACTCGGCGACGAAGCGCGACGCCGGGCGGCGGTAGACCTCGGCCGGCGTCCCCACCTGCTCGATCCGCCCCTGGCGCATGATCGCGAGGCGTGCGGAATGGGCCATCGCCTCCTCCTGGTCGTGGGTGACCACCAGGAGGGTCAGGCCGAGGCTGCGCTGCAGAGCGGTCAGTTCGAGCTGGGTCGCCGCCCGCAATTGGCGGTCGAGCGCGCCGAGCGGCTCATCCAGCAGCAGCAACTTGGGGGCGCGGGCAAGCGCCCTCGCCAAGGCCACCCGCTGGCGCTCGCCACCCGAGAGCTGCTGCACGCGGCGCGGCCCGAACTCCTCCAGGCGGACGAGGGCAAGCAGCTCTCCCACCCGTCTGGCCACTTCCGCCGCCGGCCGGCCCTGACGCCGGAGGCCGAAACCCACGTTGTCGGCGACCGAGAGGTGAGGAAAGAGCGCGTAGGACTGGAACATCATGTTGACCGGGCGCCGATGCGGCGGCACGGCCACCAGGTCTTCGCCGTTCAGCAGGATCGCGCCGGCATCGGGCGTCTCGAACCCGGCGATCAGCCTGAGGAGTGTGGATTTGCCGCAGCCCGACGGGCCGAGGATGCTGAACATCTCGCCCGCCGCGACGGTGAACGAAACTCGGTCCGCAGCGCGCGTATTCCCAAAGCGGCGCGAGACCCCGTCGAGCCGGAGGAGCGGCGGCGCCACGCTCTCAGCGCTCGGCCTTTACCCGGGTCCACAGGCGCGTGAACAGGCGCCGCTCGGCCGCGTTGCTGGGGGCCACGGTGTAGAGGCGGTCGATCACCGCCGGCGACGGCCAGACATCGGGGTCGCGCCGCGCCGCCGCGTCCACCAGGGGCCACGAGTCACGGTTGGCGTTGGGATATTGCACCGTGTTGGAGATGCGGGCGATCACCTCGGGGCGCATCAGGAAGTCGAGCAACGCGTGCGCACCCGCCGGGTTCAGCGCGTCCCGCGGGATCGCCAGCACGTCGAACCACAGCATCGCCCCTTCCTTGGGGATGCGGTAGGCGATCCCGACCTTCTTCTTGCCCTCGGCGGCGCGCGCCTTGGCTTGCAGGATGTCGCCCGACCAGCCGAAGGCGACGCAGATTTCGCCGCGCGCCAGGTCGTTGATGTACTGCGAGGAGTGGAACTTGCGGATAAAGGGCCGGACTTTCAAAAGGTGCGCCTCGGCGGCGGCGAGGCTGGCTGCGTCCTTCGCGGTCGGGTCGCGGCCGAGATAGCGGAGGACGGCCGGCACCACGTCGTCGGGGGCGTCCAGCAGGCTGACGCCGCAGCCCGCCACCCGGGCGACGATCGCCGGATCGAACAGCAGCGCCAGGCTGTCGATCGGCGCGCCTGGCGCCGCCTTCGCCACCCGCGCCACGTTGACCCCGATTCCGGTGGTGCCCCAGAGGTAGATGATGCCGTGGGCGTTGCCGGGATCGTAGGCGGCGAGCCGCGCCATCAGGGCGGGGTCCAGGCGCCCCAGGTTCGCCAGCCGGCTTTTATCGAGGGGGGCGAGCACGCCGGCCGCGACCTGCCGATGCAGGAAATAGCTGGTCGGGACCACCACGTCGTAGCCGGTCTTAGCCGGCGAGCAGCTTCGCCTCCAGCACCTCGTTCGAATCGTAGGTGTCGTAAATGACCCGGGTGCCGGTCTCCTGCTCGAACTGCCGCAGCACCGCGGGGTCGATATAGTCGGTCCAGTTGTAGACCCGGACCTCGTCGGCCGCCGCCAAGCGAGCGGCGAGCGCCAGAAGCGCCTTCCCCATCCGCCCCTCCCGGTTGCGTTCGCCGCCGATTGGTGCGAGGTCGGCGCCCCCTGTCAACCGGAGGCGCGGGCGCCGCGACGCTCGGGGCCGCCGCGCCTCAGACGCGCTCGTGGCGCTTCTTCTCGGGCGAGCGGATCTTGCCCGAATCCCACCAGTACTTGAACTTGCGGATCGGGCCGCCCGGCATCATCGCATTCAGCTCGGAGAGGTAGGGCAGATGCTCCTCCTCGATGGTGTGGCGGGCGCTGATTTTGTAGTGCCGTGCGATAAAGGCCTGCTTGGCGCGGATGTCGGCCCACATCTCGCTCGGCCCCGGCAGGCGCAGCTCGCCCTTCTCCACCGCCACCAGCCAGCTCGACTGGTGCTCGAACACCTGGTTGAGGGCGGTGGTGGTGTTGAACATCCCCATGAAATAGAGGCCCGGCCAGTCGGGCACGCAGATGCGCTTGTAGAGATCGACCACGTTGTCCTTCACGGGCAAGACCGTCTCCGGCAGGAACGGCAGGTAGATCTGGAAGCCGTTCGCCGCGATCAGGGAGTCGAACTCCTCGCTGGAGCCGTCCTCGAAGAAGAGACGCTGGCCTTCGATCCTGGTGATCCCCGGCTTCACGAACGCCCGCCGATAGGCGATGTGCTGCACGATGGTGGCGTTGGTGGTCGGGTGCGCGCGCCGGTCCAGCTTCTTGAATCCGAGACGCTGCATGCTGCCGTGAATCAGATAGACCATGGCACGGATGATCAGGCTCCGCACCGCCGCTGGAATCCAGTTGCGGTAGAGCTTCATCGTGACATCGGTGAAGGGATAGCCGAGGATCAGCTTCGGTGCGATCACCACGGGCGAGCGGGCCACCATCACCAGGCGCTTGGCGATCATGGCGAGGTCGGCGCCGATGTCGCAGCCGCTGTTGCCGACCCCGACCAGGCAGATGCGCTTGCCGGCGAAGGGCTCCGGGTCCTTGTAATAGAAGGAATGGACGTACTCGCCCTTGAAATCGTTCTGGAACATGGGCACGTGCGTGGGCTTCGACAGGTGCCCGGTCGCCACGATCACCCGGTCGAACTGGAACTTGCGCCCGTCCTCCGTCTCCACTTCCCACTTGGGCTCGTCCGCGCCCGGCTTGAACAGCGGCCGCACCTCCTTCACCCGCGACTTGAACTGGATGTGCCGGCGCAGGTCGTAATGGTCGGCGTAGGAATCGAGGTACTTGTGCATGTCCCAGTGCGAGGGGAACTCCTGCACGTCCTCGGAGAACGGGTAGTCGTGGAAGTTGGTCATGTTGCGCGCGGTGTTGATGTGCAGCGTCCGGTAGGCCGAGGACAGGCCGCTGTCGTTCTTGTAGCACCACATGCCGCCGATCATGGTGCCGACTTCGAACAGCGTGACATTGCCGAACCCGGCCTCCTTCAGATACTTGGCGAGGCAAAGCCCGGAGGCACCGGCGCCGATGATGCCGTAGCTGCGCCCGCCCCCCGCCGCCGCGGCCGGCGCGCTTCTAGCCGTAGTCCTATCGATTACCGTGGTCTCCTTCATCGCTTGCCTCAACTACCCCGATTGCTCTGCCGCCCGCGCGGCTCATAAACACACATGGTACCCTCCCCGGCAACCTTGACCTGCATCAAGGCGGGCCGCCCGAACGTGGCCGGCGCCAAGCCGCCCGGTGCCGGTTGCTAGCCGGTCCGCACCCGCGGCCGCACCTCGTTGGCGATCAGATCGAGCTGCTCGGTGCTCCAATCCAACGGGTTGAGGATCGCCCATTCGCACCCGCCCAGAGCCGCGATTCGGGCCGAGATCTTCTCGGCCAGTTCATCCGCCTCGCCCAGGAGATAGTGTTCACGCCAGTAGGGCAGGTCCATGCCCGAATAGACCTTGAAATACTTGACCGCCATTTCCGGCTTCTCGCCCTTCTTCAGGACCCAGATCCAGTTGTTGTAGACCCGCTCCATCTCCTCTGCCTTGCGGCCGCGCTCAACCATCATGGTCTGCAGCTTGTCCCAATCCTCGCGGATCTGGGCGATGGTGGCGGAGGCATGGGGCACCCAGGTGCGGGCGTACTTGGCGATCCGCCTGAGCACGGGATCCACGGTCTTGACGATCTGGCCGTACTTCTTCTCGAACGGCTGGCTGCCGCCGCCCATCCAGATCGGCGGGTGCGGCCGCTGCGCCGGCTTCGGGTCGATGGTGAGACCCTCGACCTGGTAGTACTTGCCCTGGTAGGTCACGTTGTCGCCGGCCCAGAGCGCCGTCACCAGCTCCAGCATCTCGTCCGTGCGCCGGCCGCGCTCCTTGTACGGCACGCCCATGAGTTCGAACTCGTGCACGTGCCAGCCGACGCCGACGCCGAGGATCGAGCGCCCGCCCGAAAGCAGGTCGAAGGTCGCCCACTCCTTGGCGAAATAGGCCGGGTTGCGCAGCGGCAGGACCAGGACCATGGTGCCGAGCTTGATGGTGCGCGTGACCCCGGCCAGGGCGGAGAGCAAGGCCAGGGGTTCGAGCCAAGTACAGGCATAAGCCGGCGGGGTCAGCAGCAGGTGGTCGATGGAGACCGCGGCCTCGAAGCCGAGGTCCTCGGCACGGCGGAGATAGCTTCCCATCTCTTGCAACGTCGCGGTCTTGGGCCCGAGCGCGAAACTCGGAATGCGCAGTCCGTATTTCATGTCCGCCCTTCCCTCCCTCGCCGGTGCCGGGCGCGGTCGGCGCGCTCCGGGCGGCATGATGCCAGCGGCGCCGCGCGAAATCCACTGCACCACCGGGGACGGCACGGGCGATCCGCCGACTCCCGCCGGGCCGGCGCATGCGCTATGGTGAGGTAGGGAAGCAGGCAACAAAGGCAAAACCCATGAAAATCGACGCACACCTGGAGAAGCTGCGGAACACCGAATCGGTGCGCCGCCGGCTCGACCCGAAGGCGGATTACGAGCTCTGGTACTGGATGACCCTGACCGGGGGTACCGCCGCCATCAACGCGGCCCTGCACAGCGTCGGCGCCACCGACGACGGCGACTATTGGTGCACCCAGGCGCCGGACATCTACCTCGGACCCGGCAAGAAACCGGGAGAGTTCACGCCGTCCTTCCGCCGGCGCGCCGACATCATCCATGTGCACATGCCCGATGTGTCGGCCAAGCTGCCGCCGGAACTGGACGAGGCGATCCGCGCCATGGACGTGCTGGAAGAGGTGCGCGATCCCTACATCCGCGGCGACGCCATCGTCACCCAGGAGGTCGTCGACCGGGTGGACGGCGCCTACCGCAAGGCGGTGGAACTGGCACGGGAAATCGTGGCCAAGTCGGGGAGGGCGGTCGCATGACGCCGGAAATGCACCAGGCCAAGGCCGAGCGGATCGAGAACTCGTTCAAGAAATGCACCACGGCCGACGTCGAGGCCTGCATCGAGGTGGCGATGCTGGCCGGGACGCATTGGTTCAACTTCGCCTTGCACAAGATGGGGGTGAGCCCGCCGCAGAAGGATGCGCTGCATGCGCAGTACATGCTGGATGTCGACCGCTACAGGCTGAACGTGGTCGCCCCCGATCTGCTGGCGGCCATGGACGAGGTCGAAGGCCTGCGGGCGCTGCACGTGCGCGGCAACGCACCCGGCGGCGGAACGGCCGCGAAGCGCGCGCTCGACCTGCTCGCCCAGCTGCGGCAGACGGCCAAGACCGCGCGTCCCCCGGCCTGAGGGCTGGCCGACGGAGCGTGCTCGCCAGCCGGCCCAGCCGCGCTGAGATTTGCCGATGCTTAATCGCAAGGACGGCTTGCGCGACGATCTCCCGGTGAACGGCGCACCGGGCGGCGCTCGGCCCGACGCGTCGATGGCGAGCGCCGAAGTGCGGCCTACGGGCGCGCGCCTGGTCCTCATCACCATCGCCATGATGCTGATGATGAGCATGTTCTGGCTGGACGCCGGGCTGGTCACCATGGTGCTGCCCCGGATGCAGGGCGGGCTCTCCGCCACCCTCGACCAGGTCTCGTGGGTCCTCACCTCCTTTATCGTCGCCATCGCCGTGATGACGCCGGTGATCGGCCGGCTGACCGAGCGCTTCGGTCGCAACCAGGTGATGATGGTCTGCGTGATCGGGTTCGCGGTCATGTCCTGCCTGTGCGCCTACGCCCACTCGGTCGGCGAAATGATGGTCTATCGCTTCGTCCAGGGGCTGTTAGGCGCGCCCTTGCCGCCGCTGTCCCAGGCGGCGCTGCTCGACATCTACCCGAAGGAGCGCCATGGCCTGGCGACCACGCTGTGGAGCCTGGGCGTGCCGGCGGGGCCGTCCTTGGGGCCGCTGCTGGGTGGTTATCTGTCGGAAGAGTATTCGTGGCAGCTGGTGTTCTTCGTCACGCCGCCGCTCGCCTTCTATATGGTGCCGGCGATCCTGCTCCTTATGGGGCGGAGCGCGACGGGAACACCCAGGCGGTTGGATCTGCCCGGCTATGTGATGATTGCCGTCGCCGTGGTCGCGCTGCAACTGGTGTTCGATCGCGGTGAGCGGGCGGACTGGTTCAATTCCGAACTGATCCTGGTGCTCGCCGTGGTCTCGCTCCTCGGCTTCTACCTGTTCTGCGTCCACTCGGTCACCACCGACCAGCCCCTCATCGATCTCGGCATGCTGCGCGACCGCAACTTCGCGCTCGGCATGGTGTTGATCCTCGGCTTCGGCGTGCTGCAGTACGCCACCCTCGCCCTGTTGCCGCCGTTCGTGCAGAACGTCCTCAGCTATCCGGTCGATGTCGCCGGCGAAGTGCTGGCGCCACGCGGCCTGGGACTGATCGTGGCGATGACGTCGTGCACGTTCCTGCTGCCGCGGGCGGACGCGCGCATCCTGATGGTGATCGGCCTGACGTCGGTGGCGGCCACCCTCAAGGTGTTTTCGCTGTTCAACCTGGACAGCGGCAACTGGGCGATCATCCTGACCGGCGTGTGGCAGGGTTTTTCGCTGGCGTTCGTGTTCGTGCCGCTGACGGCGATCGCCTTCTCCTCCCTGGAGGCCCGGTACCGCCCGGTCGCGACCGCCTTCTACAATCTCGGCCAGAACATCGGCGGGTCGATCGGAATCGCGGTGATGGTGACCTGGATCGCGCGCGACTCCCAGTCGGGCCGGGCCGCCATGGTCGAGCATGCGACGCTCTTCAACGAGCTCTTCACCGAGCCCCACCTGCCCGAGGCCTGGACCCTGCAAACCGCCGCCGGCCTCGCCCGGCTGGAAACCGAGATCGGCCGCCAGGCTTCGCTGATGGCCTATGTCAACGATTTCCATGCCCTGATGCTGCTGGCGCTGGGGGCGATCCCCTTCATCCTGCTGGCCAGCCGGCCGCGCCGCCCCGCGCCCCATGCCGACGAGTCACGCGCCGGACCCCGCGGCGCCGCCGCCTGAGGGAAGCGCATCGGCCGGTGCCCTGCGGCGCGGGCTGGCGCGCCTGGTGCGGGGACCGCGCCGCGCCTTCCGCCATGCCGACTACGCCACCTATTCCACCGGCAATCTGATTTCGCTGATCGGCACCTGGATGCAGCGGGTCGCGGTCGGCTGGCTGACCTGGGAGCTCACGGGATCGACTACCTGGCTCGGCCTGATGGCGCTCGCCGATCTCGGCCCGGCGGTGGTGATCGCCCCCCTCGCCGGGGTCGCCGCCGATCGCTGGCACCGGCGGCGCCTGCTGGCCGCGACCCAGGCGATCCTGGCGGCTCAGGCGCTGATGCTGGCGGTCCTCTCCGGCCTGGGGTGGATCACCGTCGAGGCGCTGCTCGCCCTCACCTTGCTGCAGGGGGCGGCGGGCGCCCTCGCCCAGCCGGCGCGCCTCGCGCTGCTCCCGGCGCTCGTCCCCCGCGCCGATTTGAGCGCGGCGGTTGGCACCAACTCTATCCTGTTCAACCTGTCGCGGTTCATCGGGCCGGCGCTTGCTGGGCCGCTTCTGCTCGTCGGGGGCGGCACCGCCGTGTTCGCCGCCAATACCCTGAGCTACGGCGCCTTCCTGCTGGCCCTCGCCCGGCTGAAGGTGGACGGCAACGAGCCGGGCCGGACCACGGGCGTGCGCGAGTCCCTCGGCGCCGAGACCCTGGCCGGGCTGCGCTACGTCGCCCGCCACCCGGGCATCGCGCCGCTGATTACCCTGCTGCTGATCGGCTGCGTCTCGGCACGGCCCTTCACCGAGTTGCTGCCGGGGTTTGCCAGCGCGGTCTTTGCCGGCGGGCCAGACACCCTGGCCACCCTCACGTCAGCCGTCGGTGCCGGGGCGGTCGGTGGCGGCCTCTGGCTGTCGCAACGCGACGGCACCCGGGGCCTGACCCGGATCGCCCTGGTCTCGACTCTCGGCTTCGCCCTGGCGTTGCTGGCCTTCGCCGCCACGAAGAGCCTGTGGGTGGCGGTCCCGGCACTAGCCGCCGCCGGCTTCACCATGGTGAGCGGCAGCATCGGGCCGCTCACGCTGCTCCAATTGGCGGTCGATCCCGCCATGCGCGGGCGGGTGCTCAGCCTCTACGGCCTGATCTTCCGCGGCGGCCCGGCGATCGGCGCCCTGGTCATGGGGGTGGTGGCCGAGGTGACCGGGCTGCGCTGGCCGCTCGTGGCCGGCGCGCTGCTGCTGATCCTGGCCCTGGCGATGGTCGCCCGACGCCGCCGAGGGATGATTGCCGCCCTGGAAGCCGGGCCACCCGGCTGAGGCCGGGCCGAATGTGGCCCACAACCAGGGGTCGCAGTAACCCGTAACTTAAGCAATTCGTCAGCTTTCGCTGCGATTTTGCCATGAGCAGAAATGGATTTGGTACGACTAACGCGCACAAATCTCAACCACCTGCACACGTCTAGTAACGCGCTTCGGATGTGATCGCCGATGATCGAGACCGCAGTCAAAAAGCAAGTGCCACGCCGACCGTTCGCGGAGGTGACGGTGGCGCTCGCGGTCATCGTGCTCGCCGGCGAACTCATACTGCCCGCCTGGGCAGAGATAGCGGTCGCGGTCGCGGCGCTGCTGTTCGCCGGCCTGAAGGCACCGTCGGGACACTATGTTGCGCTGCTGGCGGCCGTGGTGACGGCAGTAATCGGCGCGTGGGATCTGTGGGCGTACGCCCAGGGACACGAGGACGCGCACGAACTGATCCAGGCGGCGACGTCGATTGGCCTGATCTGGGCCCTGACCTATCTGTGCCTGCGCCATCAGGCGACGCTCGGGCGGGCGTCGGAGACGCAGGGCCGCATGATGGAGGCGATGGAGAGCATCTCCGAGGGGTTCGTCCTGTTCGATGCCGACGATCGCCTGGTGATCTGCAACCGGCGCGTTCATGACATGTATCCGAAGATCCGGGATCTCCTGGTGCCCGGCACGGCCAACGCGGCGATCCTGCGCGCCGGGGCCGAACGCGGCCAGTTCAAGCTGGGCGGACTTTCAGTCGAAGAGTGGCTGGCGGCGCGCCTGGCGAAACGCACCGAGACCGACTCGGTCTTCGAGCAGGAGCTTGGCGACGGACGCTGGGTGCGCATCTCCGAGCGTCCCACGGCCGACGGTGGCTATGCGGGCATCCGCACCGACATCACCGAGGAGAAGCGGCGCGAGGAAACCTTGCGCCGCACGGGGCAGCGGTTCCGCTCGATCTCGGCCAACGTGCCGACGGTCATCTTCCAGCGGCTGATGACGCCCGACGGGCACATCAGCTACCCCTATGTCAGCGCGGGAGTGCGCGAGATCTATGGCTTCGATCCGGCCGAGATCATGGCCAAGGGCAATTGGATCGATACCGCGGTGACGCCAGAGGAGCAGGAGGCTTACGTCGCGGCCATCCGGCGCTCCGCGGAGACCCTCGAGACCTGGAGTTACGAAGGCAAGGTACGGACCGGGACCGGCGAGCCTCGCTGGGTCCGAGCCGTCGCCCGCCCCACACGCCAAGACAGCGGCGACGTGATCTGGGATGGCGTGTGCCTCGATGTGACCGAATTCAAACGCACCGAGGAAGAGCTGCGCAACCGCGTCGTCGACCTGCAGGAGTCCCAGGAGCGCCTCGAGGCGCAGGGGGCCGAGCTCGGCGCCATGGCCATCTCTCTCTCCACGGCACGGGACCAGGCGGAGACTGCGACGCGCCGGGCCGAGGCAAGCGAACAGCGCTACCGCATGCTGGCCGAGCACAGCCCGGTCGGCATCTGGCACATCGGCACCGACGGCACCACGCGGTATATGAACCCGGCCATGCTTTCCCTGGTCGGGGTGACGAGCGTGGACGAGGTAACAGGGCGCGATTTTCGTTCGATCGTGCAAGTGGACTCGATCACCCTGGTCGAGCGGACCATCGCGCGTGCGCGTAGCCTGGGCACCGCGAGCTGCAACTTTGCGCTCCACACCACGGGCACCGACGTGCGGCAGCTGGTGTTTTCGGCCGGCGTGCTGCACGGCGCCGATGGCCGCGACGAGGGCGTTCTCGCCTCGGTCATCGACATGACCGAGCAGCGCCGCATGGAAGAGGCCATGCTGCACATGGCGCAGCATGACAGCCTGACCGGCCTGCCCAACCGCGCGCTCTTCAACGACCGCGTCCAGCAGGCCTTGGCCCAGGCCGGGCGCACCGGGCAGCAGGTCGCCGCCCTGCTCCTCGATCTCGACCGCTTCAAGCACGTGAATGACATGCTCGGCCATGTCGTCGGCGACCAACTGCTGCAGGCGGTGGCCGAGCGCCTGCGCCTCTGCACCCGCCGTTCCGACTCCGTGGCGCGCCTCGGCGGTGACGAGTTCGCCATCATCGCCAGCAACCTGGATTCCAGCGAGATGATCGAAGTCCTGGCGCGGCGCGTGATCGAGTCCCTCTCCCAGCCGTTCCTGCTCGACGGCAACGAAGTCCACTCCGGCGCGTCCATCGGCATCACGCTCTATCCCGCCGACACACGCGACGCCAACGAGCTGCTGCGCTTCGCCGACATGGCGCTCTACCGCGCCAAGGACGTGGGACGCGGCACCTACGCCTATTACGACCAGAGCATGAACGACGGCGCCCGCGCCCGGAAAGAGCTGGAGATCGAGCTCAGGCGCGCCATCCAGGAGAACCAGTTCGAGCTGCACTACCAGCCGACGATGGACGTGGCGACGACGCGCATCACCGGCTTCGAGGCCCTGATCCGCTGGCACCACCCGGAGAAGGGCCTGGTGCCACCGAACTTGTTCATCCCGGTCGCCGAATCGAGCGGCCTGATCCTCCCCATCGGGCGCTAGGTGCTGGAGACCGCCTGCGCCCAGGCGGCGGCGTGGCGCGCGCAGGGCTTCCCCGACCTCGTGGTCGCCGTCAACGTGTCGCCGGTCCAGTTCGTGCGCCAGGACATCGTGCAGCAAGTGAAGGACACCCTCGCCGCGACCGGGCTGCCGCCTGATCGTCTCGAAATCGAGATCACCGAGAGCCTGGTCCTCGACGACATCGAACGGGTCACCGACAAGCTGAAGGCGATCAGCGACCTTGGCGTTTCGATCGCGGTGGACGACTTCGGCACCGGCTATTCGTCCCTTACCTACGTCAAGCGCCTGCCCATCGACCGCCTGAAGATCGACCGCTCCTTCGTGCGCGACGTGACCATCGACAAGGACGCCGCGGCCCTCGCCGAAGCCATCATCCGCATGAGCCAGACCCTCGGCCTGCACGTCACCGCCGAAGGGGTCGAGACGGTCGAGCAATTGGAGTTCCTGCGCCGGCTCGGGTGCGAGGAGGCGCAAGGGTATTACTTCAGCAAGCCGCTCCCCGCCGCGCAGTTCACCGTCTTCCTCGACAGCCACGGCGAGCGGATCGCCGCCAACGTCTCCGCCGACGAGCGCTTCAAGCGCGCCCTCGGCGGCGACTGAACCGCCTCAGGCCGCCTTCGCGACGAAGGTGATCAGGCAGATCACCGCAGCCGTAGGGTCGGCGATCACCGCCATGCGCCCAATGCCGGGAATGTCGAACGCGGGCATGTTCACCGCCCCCCCCAAGACCCTTGACCTTGGCCACCGTCGCGTCCACGTCGTCGACCGCGATGTAGCTCATCCAGTGCGGCGGTATGCCCGCGAACTGCGGGCCAGCCATCTTCATCATCCCGCCGCAGTCCTTGCCCCGGTTGCTGAAGATCGTGTAGGCGCCGCCCTCCCCCATATCCATCTGCCGCATGGTCCAGCCAAGGAGGCCGCCGTAGAACCGACCCGCCTTCTCAGGATCGGTGGTCATCAATTCGTTCCAGGTAATCGTCCCGTGCTCGCCCATCGTGCCCTCCTGCCGCTGTTCGCGTGGAATGCTAACAGGGGTGCAGGACGCCGCCGCTGACGAATCGGTGAACGCCATCGGGCGTTGCGGCCGGGGGGAGGGCTGCATAGACTGCGCGTATCCTTCCAGGAGTTCCATGAACCATGAGCAGCGCGCAGATCGTGGTCGAGCCCAGCGGCGGCGCCCTTGGTGCCGACGTGGCTGGCGTCGATCTGGCGCGCCTCGATGACAGCGGCTTCGCGACGATCCTGGCCGCCTGGCACCGGCACCTGGTGCTGCGCATTCGCGGCCAGACCCTCGACGACCACGACCTGATGCGTTTCAGCGCCCGCTTCGGCGAACTCGACCTGGCACCGATCACCGTGACGGGGGAGCGCTTCCTTCCCAAGACGCCCGAGGTGCAGGTGATGTCGAACGTGCAGGTGGGGGGGCGGCCCATCGGCAGCCTCGGCAACTACGAGGCCGAGTGGCACACCGACATGTCTTATAACGACCTGCCGCCACTCGCGAGCTGCCTCTATTCGCTGGAAGTGCCGGAGGTCGGCGGCGACACCTGGTTCGCCAACATGTACCTGGCTTACGAAACACTGCCGGTGCCGCTGCGGGCGCGCCTGCGCTCGCTGCGCTGCAAGCATGACGCGTCCCGCAACAGCGTCGGCCTGGTGCGCAAGGGCTTCCAGGAGCACTACGACGATCCCAGGGACGTGCCTGGCGCGATCCACCCCCTGGTGCGCCGCCACCCGGCGACGGGGCGGAACGTGCTGTTCCTCGGTCGGCGCCGCCTCGCCTTCGTGGATGGCCTCGCCGTCGCCGAGAGTGATGCGCTGCTGGATGCGCTCTGGGCGCACGCGGTCAAGCCGGAGTTCGTCTGGGTACACCGCTGGCGGGTCGGCGACGTGATCCTGTGGGACAACCGCTGCACCCTGCACCGGCGCGACGGCTTCGCGCCCGAGGCCCGGCGCATCCTGCACCGCACCCAGATCCGCGACTCCCATCCGGTCATCGCCGGAACCGCCTGAGCCGTGTCCAGCCCCGGCGGCGAGCGGCCCGCGGCACCGGCCGTCTGGTCGGAGGCGAGCGGCGCGTCGGGAGCGAGCTCGCTCCTGATGGTGGCGGTGGTCGGCGTCTGCTGGGGCGTCAACTGGCCGGTGATGAAAGTGTCACTGACCGAGATGACGCTGCTGCACTTCCGCACCATCGTCCTGATCGTCAGCGGCGTACTCATGATGGCGGGATGCCGGGTCGCAGGGCACGGCCTCGCCGTGCCGCGCCACCTGTGGCCGATGCTGATCTGGGCCGGCCTGTTCAACATGGCGTTCTGGAACCTGTTCGCCTCCTACGGCGTGATGCTGCTGACCGCGGGCCGCGCCGCCATCCTCGGCTACACCATGCCCGTGTTCGCATTGCTGCTCGGGCTGGTCTTCCTCGGCGAGCGGCTGAGCTGGCGCAAGCTGGTGGCGCTCGGCCTCGGCACGGCGGCGATGGCGATCCTGGTGGTGGATACCGCGGCCGCCATGGGCCGGGCACCGATCGGCGCCCTCGCCATGCTGGCCGCCGCCCTGATGTGGGCGATCGGCGTGACCCTGACCAAGCGGGTGGTGTGGCCGATCTCGGTGCCGGTGGTCACCGCCTGGCAGCTCCTGATCGGCGCGGTGCCGTTCACCCTCCTCGCGCCCTTCGTCACCATCGGTGTGGAGACGCCCTTCTACGCCGCGAGCACGACGGCCTGGATTGGCGTCACCATGAACGTCCTGCTCGGCAACACCGTGCTGCTCGCCATCTGGTTCACGCTGCTGAAGCGGCTGCCGGCCTCGGTCGCCTCGGTCAGCCTGCTGCTTTCGCCCGTGGTCGGCGTGCTGGTGGGGGCGTGGTGGCTGGGTGAGCCGGCGGGCTGGCAGGAGTTCACCGCCCTCGGCCTGGTGCTGGCCTCGCTGCTGACCCTGCACGGCAGCGGCGGCGGCCCGCAACGCTGAAGCCCTCAGTCGGTCGCGGCGAAGAACGTACCGAGCGCCCGCGCCGTCTCCGCAGGCGCCTCCTCGGGCAGGAAGTGGCCGCAACTGAGGCCGAAGCCGCGCACATCCCTGGCCCGCTCGCGCCAGACGGAGAGCAGATCGAAACTCGAGCCCTGGTTGCTGGCCCCGCCCCACAGCACCAGGAGCGGGCAGGCGATGCGGGCGCCCACGTCGGCGCGGTCGTGGACCAGATCGATGCTCGCCGCCGCCCGGTAGTCCTCGCAGCTGGCGTGGATCGTCGCCGGATCCTGGAAGCAGCGCAGATACTCCGCGAAGGCCGCGGGCTCGTGGGCGCCGGCCACCTTGGTCCAACTGCCAAGGGTATGCCGCAGGTAGAACTCGGGCCGGGCGCCGATCAGGGTCTCGGGCAGGCCGCCCGGCTGAATCAGGAAATACCAATGGTAGCTGCGGGTGGCCGTGCCCTGGTTGACATGCTCGAACATGGTGAGGGTGGGCGCGATGTCGAGGAGTGCCGGCCGGGTCACCCGGTCGAGATGGTCGAGGGCGAGGCGGTGGGCGACGCGGGCACCGCGGTCGTGACCGCACAGGAAGAACCGGGCGAAGCCGAGCGCCTGCATCACCTCCACCTGGTCCGCCGCCATGGTGCGCTTGGCATAGGCCGCGTGGTCGCCGCCACCCGCCGGCTTGCCGCTGTCGCCGTAGCCACGCAAGTCGGTCGCCACCACCGTGAAGCGATCGGCGAGCCGCGGCGCCACGTGCCGCCACAGCACATGGGTCTGGGGATAGCCGTGGAGCAGCAGGAGCGGCGGACCCTTGCCGCCGATGACGAGATTGATCTCGGTCGCGCTCGCCTGCACACGGCGCTGTTCGAAGCCGGGGAAGAAGGTCATCGCGGATTCCTTGCGCCAGTCACGGGTGACGAAGCACGCACGGCTTGCGACGGTCGCTGCCACCCGACTACCATCATAACGGCTCGGCGGAGTCTGCCGCTTGGTTCCCAATAGCTTAGCACGATCGGCAGTCTCTGCCCCCGCGACGCCGGCGGCGCGAACGCGAGCGGGCCGCCAAGGCGCCCGCTCAGGCCGGCCGCCGGAGCTGCTGGCCGAGCGGACCGAGTTCCTCTTCCTTTAGCGTCTCACGCTCGAGCAGCTTGCTTGCCCCCGCCTCCAACGTGGCGCGATTGTCGGCGAGGATCGCCTTGGCGCGGGCGAAGGCGTCGTTCACCTGCGCGCGCACCGCGCAATCGATTTCGCGCGCGGTCTCCTCGCTGTAGCGGCGGGGCGAGGCGCCGAGGCCAGGGGGCAGGGTCAGGTAAGGCGACGCCTCCTGCTCGTAGGCGACGTGGCCGAGCTTGGCGTCCATGCCGTAGCGCATGGCCATGCTGCGCGCGATCTCGGTCACCTTGGCGGGGTCGTCGGCGGCGCCGGTCGAGAGGTGTCCGAACACCAGCTCCTCCGCCGCCCGCCGCCCAGCAGCACGGCCATCTTGTTGGCCAGTTCCGCCGCCGTCATCAGGCAGCGGTCCTCGGTCGGGCGCTGGATGGTGTAGCCGAGGGCGCCGATGCCGCGCGGAATGATCGAGATCTTGTGCACCGGGTCGGCGCCGGGAAGGCTCATGGCGACCAGCGCGTGGCCCATCTCGTGATAGGCGACCACCTTGCGCTTGACCGAGTTCAGCAGCCGGTTCTTCTTCTCCAGGCCGGCGACGATGCGCTCGATGTCGGCGGTGAGGTCGGCGAGCGTGACCCAGGTGGCGGCACGCCGGGTCGCCACCACCGCCGCCTCGTTCACCAGGTTGGCGAGGTCGGCGCTGGTGAAATCGGGGGTGAGGGCGGCGACCTGCTCGAGGTCCACCTCCGGGGCCAGGCTGATCCTCTTGATGTGCACCTTCAGGATCTGCACGCGCCCCGCTGAGATAGGAGGGCGAGTCTAGCTGGCGTCGGCGGGCTGGATCAGTCGCCGCCTAGACCTTGGCGTGGGTTATAGGGGTGCCGCCCGGACCAAGCGCGGATAAAGGCCTCGAACTCGGGGTCGGACCGGCTGGGGAGCGCGACCCGGAGCGTCACGTACTGATCGCCGCGGCTCATGGCACCTGCCGGCGCGATGCCCTTGCCGCGCAGGCGCAGCACCATGCCGTTGTTGGCGCCGCGCGGCACGGAGAGCGTGACCGGGCCGTGCACGGTCGGTGCCGTGACGCGCCCGCCGAGCAGCGCCTCGACGACGGTCACCGGCAGGTCGATGTGGACGTCGTTGCCTTGGCGCTGGAAGAGCGGGTGCGGCAGCACTTGCACGTCGACATGGGCATCGCCCGGGGTGCCGCGCGCGAAGCCGGCCTTGCCCTGCCCCTTGAGCCGGAGCGTCTGGCCATCCTCGAGCCCCGGGGGAATGGTCACGTCGAGGGTGCGCCCGTCGGCCATGGTGACACGGCGCCGCCCGCCCCGGGCAGCCTCGACGAAATCGACGCTCATGCGGTAACTGACATCGGCGCCGCGCGCCGTGAACTCGCGGTTGCGGTTGCCGCGCAGATTGCCGAAGAAGTTGGCGAAACTCTCGTCGTCGCCCGCCTCGGCCTGGCGCGCCCCGGCGGCGCGGGCGCGGGCGCGGGCCGCCGAATAGGCTGCCGCCGCGGCGCCGGCGTGGGCGTTGGCATGGGCGTGACCCTGGGCCCGGGCGTTGCTGTGCGCGTTGGCATGGGCGTGGGCGCGCGCGCGGCGGCGCTCAGTCCCGTATTCATCCACCTCGCCCCGGTCGAAGCGCGCCCGCAGGCGCGGGTCCGAGAGCACCTCGTAAGCGACGATGATGCGCTTGAAACGCTCTTCCGCGCCGGCATCGCTCGGATTGAGATCGGGATGCAGGGTCTTGGCCAGCTTGCGGAAGGCGTCGCGGATCGCCTCGGCGTCGGCGGCCTGCGGCACACCCAGGAGGCGGTAGGGATCGTCCATCATTGTGGAACTTGCCTCTTGCACGTCTTTGTCACTCCTACTCTGGAGATCGAACCGTCCACAATGACGGCGGTCACGCCGTCGCAATTCCAGCAAAGCCTAGCAGAGCGTCCTTACCGGACCGGCAAACTCCTGAGTGAGCATGGTTAACGCATCTACACGCCGAGGTGGCGGCGGTGGGCCTCGGAATCGGCGGCCAACGCCGCGGTTGAGCCCTCGAACACGATCTCGCCCTTGGCGATGATCAGGTGCCGATCGGCGATGCGCATCAGGGTGGTGATGCTTTTATCGACGATGAGCGTAGCGACGCCGGCGGCGCGAATCTGGCCGATCACCTGCCAGATCTGGCGGCGGATCAGGGGCGCCAGCCCCTCGGTCGCCTCGTCCAGGAGCAGCAGGTCGGGGTTGGTGAGGAGCGCGCGGCCGATGGTCAGCATCTGCTGCTCGCCACCGGACAACTGGTTGCCCATATGGGCGAGGCGCTCGGCGAGGCGCGGGAACAGGTCGAGCACGCGCGGCAGGGTCCAATCGACCCGCCCGCTCGCGCCTGGCCGGGCCGCCATCACCAGGTTCTCGCGCACTGTGAGGGTGGGAAAGATGCCGCGGTCCTCGGGCACATAGGCGAGGCCGCGGCGCGCGATCGCCTCGGGCGGGTGCCCGATCAGGCTTTCGCCGCGGAAGCGCACCGCGCCCCGGGTGGGGCGGGTGAGGCCGATGAGCGAGCGGAGTGTGGTGGTCTTGCCCATGCCGTTCCGCCCTATCAGGCTGATCGCCTCGCCCGCGCCGATCCGGAACGAGACGCCGCGCAGCACGTGGCTCTGGCCGTAGTGGGTGTGCAGGTCTTCGACCACCAGCAGGGGCTCAGCCGCCATCGTCGCCCTCGCCGAGATAGGCGGTCTGCACCGCTGGGCTGGCGCGGATCGCCTCGGGCGTTCCCGTCTCGAGCACCCGTCCGCCGACCATCACCGTGATGCGGTCGGCGACCGCGAAGACCGCGTCCATGTCGTGCTCGATCAACACCACGGTGCGCAGGGGCGCGAGCGCCCGGATCAGTGCCACCAGGCGCGCCGACTCCTCCGCCCCCATGCCCGCCATCGGCTCGTCCAGCAGCAGCAGCGCCGGCTCGGTGGCCAGGATCATGGCGATCTCGAGCTGGCGCTGCTCGCCGTGGCTGAGGGCGGTCGCCGGCATGGGCGCGCGGCTCCCCAGGCCGGCGGCCATCAGCGCGGCCTCGGCGCGGCCCTGGATCGCCGCCTCGCGTGCAGCGGAGCGCACAAATTGGAACGAGTGGCCGCGGCGCGACTGGGCCGCCAGCATGCAGTTCTCGAGGGCGGTCAGCTCGGCGAACACGTTGGTCTTCTGGTAGGACCGGCCGATGCCGAGGCGCGAGATGCGGTGCGGCGGCAGCGCCGTGATGTCCTGGCCACGGAAGGAGACCCGCCCGGCGGTCGGCGCGAGATCGCCGGATAGCAGGTTGATCAAGGTGGTCTTGCCGGCGCCGTTCGGCCCGATCACCGCGTGCACGGCGCCGGCCGCGACCGCGAGCGACACCTCGGCCACGGCGGCCAGCGCACCGAAGTTGCGCGTGAGCCCGGTGGTGGCCAGCAACGGCTCAGCCACCGTTCCCCCGCCGCCCTTCGGCCAGCCCCGCGATGCCGCGTGGCAGGAACAGCACCACGGCGACCACGAACAGCCCCATGGGCAGCATCCAGTGCTTGGTCAGCCCGCTCAGATACTCTTGCAACAGCACCATGATGAAGGCGCCCGCCACCGGCCCGTGCAGGGTGCCGCGTCCGCCCAGGATCACCATCATCAGCACCAGCCCCGACAGGTGCCAGTGGAGCAGCGCCGGATTGACGAACTCGGCATGGGCCGTGTGCAGAAAGCCGGCCACGCCGGCCAGCGTCCCGGCAATGACGAAGGCCACCAGCTTGTAGCCGTAGGTGGCGTAGCCGAGCGCCTGCATGCGCGCCTCGTTCACCCGGATTCCCCGCATCACGCGGCCGAAGGGCGAGCGCACCAGGACGCGGAGCAGGAGATAGGCGAGCACCAGGCACGCCAGCGCGACGTAATAGAAACTGTAGCCGCGGGAGAGGTCGAGCCACACGGTGCCAAAGGCCGCCACCACCGGCTTAGCGAACAGCAGCATGCCGTCGGAGCCGCCGGCCCAGCGCGCATCGTTGAAGACGTGGAAGCCCATCTGGGCGAAGGCGAACGTGACCATGATGAAATAGATGCCGGTGGTGCGCACCGCGAGCGCACCCAGCGGCAGCGCCACCAG
>SHWA01000023.1 GCA_009693995.1 Alphaproteobacteria bacterium
GACGTTGCGGGCGGCGTCGGCCGCTCTCGCCACGTCGCCGGCGGTCGCGGCGGCGGCGACGTTGTGGCGCGTGCCGATCTCGCGCGCTGCCGCACTCGCAGGATCCGCCTTGATGTCGGTGATGCCGACCGCGGCGCCGGCGGCCGCGAAGGCCTCGGCGATGGCGCGGCCGATGCCCTCCGCGCCGCCCGTGACCAGGGCGACCTTGCCCGTGAGTGCCGGCATGAGAGGTCCTTTCGCGACGTTTCTGGAATTTCTCGGCGCGCAGCGGATTATTCCATCGGTGCCGCAAGGCGTCCATGGTCGCCGGCGACCCGCGACATTGCCACGGCTGACGACGGCGGGATACTGTGCGACCCCGATTCCAGGCTCCCCTGAGCCAGCGGGTCGCGGGCGGAGGGACGATTGTCCGACATCTTCCAGGAAGTCGAAGAAGCCGTACGCCAGGACCGCTATGTCAAATTGTGGAAGCGGTACCACAACCATATGGTGGCCGCGGCGATCGGCATCGTCGTGGTGACGGCCGGGGTGGTCGGCTTTCGGCATTACCAGGAGTCCCAGCGCCTGGCGGACAGCCGGGCCTATGCCGCGGCGGCACGCCAGGAGGCGGCGGGAGAGGCTGCCAGCGCTGCGGCTGCCTTCGCGGCGCTGGCGGAGCGTGGCGGCGCCGGTTACCCGGTCCTGGCGCGGCTGCGCCAGGCGGCCGCGCTTGGCCAGCAGGGCGACGTGCGCCGTGCGGTCGAGATCTATGACCAAGTGGCCGCCAAGGGGGGCGACCGCGCCTTTGTCGACCTGGCACACCTGCGGGCCGCTCGCCTCCTGCTCGACAGCGGTGACGCCGGCGCGGCGCGTGATCGGTTGGAACGTCCGGGTGCCGACGGCGCACCCTGGCAACACTTGGCGCGGGAGCTGAAGGCGCTCGCACTGCTGCAGGCCGGCGATTCCGCCGGCGCCGCCGACCTCTTCAAGACCCTGGCAGAGGACACCACGGCGCCCGGCGGCCTGCGCGGACGCGCCCGCGACATGCTCACGATCCTGGACGCCGCGGGTCGCCGCGGGTGATCGCGTCGCGCCACGTGCTGCCGATCATGATCGCGGTCGGGCTCGCGGGCTGCGGTGCCACCGACTGGTTCGGCGGACCAGCCACGCAGCAGCTGCCCGGCGAGCGGGTCTCGGTACTGTCCTTCGAACGCAAACTCGAGCCCGATCCTGGCCTGAAGGACGTGGCGGTGCGCCTGCCGCGCCCGACCAGCAACGCCTCATGGCCGCAGACCGGCGGCTACTCCGACCACGCCATGCATCATCTGGCGATCGCCGATCAGCCGCGGATCGTGTGGCGGGCGGACGTCGGCGAGGGGTCGGGCCGGCTGCGCCGGCTGATCATGCCGCCGATTGCCGCCGAGGGGCGCGTCTTCGCCATCGATGCCGACGGGGAACTCTCGGCGTTCAGGGCGACCGATGGCGGGCGCCTGTGGCGGATCGACCTGGTGCCGGAGCAGGAAGAGAAGGGGGCGCCCGGCGGCGGCGTCGCGTTCGACCGTGGCCGACTCTACGCCTCCACGGGCTATGGCGAAGTCTTCGCGCTCAATCCCGAGACCGGCGCCGTGCTCTGGCGCCGGCCGCTCGCGGTGCCGATACGGTCGGCGCCGACGGTCGCGGGAGGGCGCGTGTTCGTGGTCACGGTCGAGAACCAGCTGCACGCGCTCGCGGCCGACGACGGCGGTCCGCTCTGGACCCATTCCGGCATCAACGAAGCGGCGGGGCTGCTGGGTGCCGCCAGCCCCGCGGCCGATGGCGACATCGTGGTGGCGGCCTATTCCTCCGGCGAGCTGTTCGCGCTGCGCGCCGACACGGGGCGCGTGATCTGGTCGGAGACACTGACGATCGCGCGGCGCACCGGTGCGCTGGCCCAGATCAACGACATCGCCGGCAGCCCGGTGATCGACCGCGGTCTGGTGCTCGCGGTCAGCCACCGCGGCCGGCTCGCCGCCATCGACGTGCGCCGCGGCGAGCGGGTCTGGGATCAGGAGGTCGGCGGCCTCAACACGCCTTGGGTGGCGGGTGATTTCGTCTATCTGCTGACGGAGGAGGGTGATCTTCTCTGCCTGGCGCGGGCCGACGGGGCCATCCGCTGGGTCAGCTCGTTGCCGCGGTTCAAGAACGAGGCGGCGAAGAAGGATCCGATCTCCTGGTCCGGGCCGGTCCTGGCGAGCGACCGGCTGATCGTGACGGGATCGGATGGCGCCGCGCTCTCGGTCTCGCCCTACACCGGCAAGATGCTCGGCCAGATTAAGTTGCCCGATCGCATCGCCATCGCGCCCGTGGTCGCGGATTCGACGCTCTATGTGCTGACCGATTCGGCCGAGCTCGTGGCGCTGCGCTGAGCAGGCCCATGGCCTTCACCGTGGTCATCGTCGGCCGCCCGAACGTGGGCAAGTCGACTCTTTTCAACCGCCTGGTCGGCCGGCGCGTGGCGATCGTCGACGATCGCCCCGGTGTCACCCGCGACCGGCGCGAGGGCGAGGGTCGGCTCGGCCCGCTCCGCTTCACCGTGATGGACACCGCCGGTCTCGAGGAGGCGGCCGAGGGGAGCCTCTCGGGGCGGATGGTGGCGCAGGCGGTGGCCGGGATCGAGGGCGCCGACGTAGCGCTCTTCCTGATCGACGCGCGGGTCGGCATCACCCCGGTGGATCGCCACTTCGCGGCCCGTCTCCGGGCGGGCCGCACGCCCGTGATCCTGGTCGCCAACAAGGCGGAGGGGGGCGCCGGCGAATCAGGGGTGCTGGAGGCGTTTTCCCTCGGCCTCGGCGAGCCGGTCGCCTTTTCCGCCGAGCACGCCGAGGGGTTGGGGGAGCTTTACGAGCAGCTGGCGCCGTTCGCGCGCGAGACTGGAGAGGCGCCGCCGCCGGCGGCGGTCGAGGAGTTGCGCCCGATCCGAGTCGCCGTGGTCGGCCGGCCGAACGTCGGCAAGTCGACGCTGATCAACCGCCTGGTCGGCGAGGAGCGCCTCCTCACCGGGCCGGAACCGGGGCTCACCCGCGATGCGATCTCCGTGCCTTGGCGCCACGGCGAGCGGCAATTCGAGCTGGTCGATACCGCCGGCCTCAGGCGGCGCGCGAGGGTGGTCGATCCGATCGAACTTCTGGCCACCGCCGACACCCGGCGCAGCATCGGCATCGCCCAGGTGGTGGTCCTGCTGCTGGACGCGACCCAGCCGCCCGAGAAGCAGGACTTCACCATCGGCAGCCTGATCGCCGAGGAAGGGCGGGCGATCGTGATCGCCGCCAACAAGTGGGACCGGGTGGACGATCGCCGCCGCGCCCTCTCCGAACTGCGCGCCACGCTGGACGAGTCCCTGGCCCAGGTGAAGGGCGTCACCATCGTGACGCTCTCGGCGCTCACCGGCGCCGGAATCGATCGGCTGCCGGGTGCGGTGGTCGCGGCCCACGCCGTCTGGAATCGGCGCGTGCCCACGGCGACCCTCAACGACTGGCTGGCGCATGCCTGTGACGCGCACCCGCCGCCGCTGGTGCAGGGACGGCGCGCGCGCCCGCGCTACATCACCCAGGCCGCGTCGCGGCCGCCGACCTTCGTGCTGTTCGGCAGCCGCCTCTCCGGCCTGCCCGACGCCTATCGCCGCTATCTGATGAACGGTCTGCGCGAAGCGTTCGACCTGCCGGGCGTCCCAATCCGCCTGAACACGCGCGAATCCCGCGGCCGCACCTAACCGCCAAGGCGTACGACCGTGCCGTGCTCCGCATAGTCTGCCGCCAGCAGGGGCAGGAAGTGGTCGGCGACGGCGGCCGGTGCGGGCAGGTCGGCGGGGTTCTCGCCCGGGAACGCCTGCTCGCGGAGCCTGGTCGCCACCGCACCCGGGTCGATCAGGTTGACCCGGAGCGCCGTGCGCCGCACCTCGGCGGCATAGGCGAGGACCAGCGCCTCGAGCGCGCGCTTGCTGGCGGCGTAGGGGCCCCAATAGGCCGCGCCGGTCAGCTCAGTTGAGTCCGTGACGAACAGCGCGCGGCCCGCGGGCGCCGCGCGCAGTAGGGGATCGAAGCTGCGGATCAGGCGCGCGTTGGCGGTGACGTTGAGGGCGAACACCGCGGCGAACTCCTCGGGCGGCATGTGGGCGACGGGCGTGAGACGCCCGAGCATGCCGGCGGCGCCCACCAGCACATCGAGCCGGCCATGGCGTTCGGCGAGCGCCCCGCCCAGGGTATCGATGCCCTCGGCCTTGGTCAGGTCGATCGGGACTAGCGTGGCGCGGCCGCCAGCCGCCTGGATTGCATCGTCCAGTTCCTCGAGGCCGCCGACGGTCTGCGCCAGCGCATAAACGTGGGCGCCTTCGGCGGCGAGGCGCCGGGCGACGGCGAAGCCGATCCCGCGCGAGGCGCCGGTGACCACGGCGATGCGGCCCTCGAAGCGGCGCGGCACCGCGCGGCCGGCGGCGGGCATGCCCTCAGACGGCCTCCGACAGCAGCGAAAGCTGGACCGGCCGATGCCCGCCATCCTGGTCCACCAGGGCGATCGGGTAGTCGCCGGTGAAGCAGGCGTCGCAATATTGCGGCCGGTGAGCGAAGCGGCGCGGCTCTCCGACGGCGCGGTAGAGGCCGTCGATCGAGAGAAATCCAAGGCTGTCGACGCCGATGCGCTGGCGCATCTGCTCGAGCGACAGGTTGGCTGCCATCAGTTCGTCGCGGTCGGGCGTGTCGATGCCGTAGAAGCAGGGATTCATGGTCGGCGGGCTGGCGATGCGCATATGCACTTCGGCGGCGCCGGCGTGGCGCATCATCTCCACGATCTTGATCGAGGTGGTGCCGCGCACGATCGAATCGTCGATCAGCACCACGCGCTTGCCGCGGATCGTGTCGGCGGCCGCGTTGTGCTTGAGCCGCACGCCGAGATGGCGGATGCGGTCAGTCGGCTCGATGAAGGTGCGGCCGACATAGTGGTTGCGGATGATGCCGATCTCGAACGGCAGCTTGGCTTCGGCAGCGTAGCCGATCGCGCCGGGCACGCCTGAATCCGGCACCGGCACGACGATGTCGGCGACCGCCGGCTGCTCGCGGGCGAGCTCGGCGCCGATGCGCTTGCGCGTCTCGTAGACGCTGAGGCCCTCCACCATCGAATCGGGGCGGGCGAAATAGACGTACTCGAACACGCAGAACCGGCGCCGGCCGACCGGGAACGGGCGCAGCGAATGCAGCCCGCCCGAGTCGATCACTACGATCTCCCCCGGCTCCACGTCGCGCTCGAAGCGGGCGCCGATGATGTCGAGCGCGCAGGACTCGGAAGCCAGCACATAGGCGTCATCCAGCATGCCGACGACGAGCGGCCGCACGCCGAGGGCATCGCGCACGCCGAGCAGCATGGTGCCGGTGAGGGCGACCAGAGAATAGGCTCCGACCACCTGCCGGAGCGCGTCGATCAGCCGGTCCACCACGCCGCCCGCGCCGCTGGTGGCGATCAGGTGGATGATGGTCTCGGTGTCGGTGGTGGACTGGAAGATGCAGCCGCGGGCGACCAGGCTCTGGCGTAGTTCGCGGGCGTTGGTCAGGTTGCCGTTGTGGGCGATGGCAAGGCCGCCGAAGGCGAACTCCGCGAACAGCGGCTGTATGTTGCGGAACACGGTCTCGCCGGTGGTCGCGTAGCGATTGTGGCCGATGGCCGCAACGCCGTCGAGGCGGCGGATGACCGACTCGGCGTTGAAGTGGTCGCCGACCAGGCCGAGGGCGCGCTCGCTGTGGAACTGGCGGCCGTCGAACGAGACGATGCCGGAGGCCTCCTGGCCCCGGTGCTGCAGCGCGTGCAGGCCGAGGGCGACGTGCGCGGCGGCGTCGGCGTGGCCGAAGATGCCGAAGACGCCGCATTCGTCGTGGAACCCGTCGGGCTTGGCAGGCAGCTTCGGCGTCGTCATCGGCGTGCCGCTCCCTTCACTGCTGCGCGTCCTTGACCAGGCGCTCCATGACCGCGCGGTCTTCCGGGGCGTATCCGGGTTCACTCGCCCCCTCGCGCCGCGCCGGCGGGTGGGCCAGTGCGCTCGCCCGGGCCGCATCTGTATCCCGCGTCGACCGACCCTCTGTGACACTGTTCGACCCGCGGTTCAAGCCCGGAACTAGCTCGCGCAGGATCTCCGCGCCATAGGCCGCGAGCGGCGCGACCCGCGCCTCGGTAATCCAGGCCGGCCGCGCTTCGGGCGAGACCACCATCACCATCAGGAGATAGGCGAAGCTGACCAGGGCCGCCCCGCGCACCAGGCCGAACACGAATCCTAGGGTGCGGTCGAGCGCACCGAGCGCACTGTCCTTGACCCGCGCCGCCAGGCGGTGGCTGACGATCGAGAGCACCACCAGTACCGGCACGAAGATTGCAACCGCAGTGACCACGTTCGCCACCAGCCGGCCATAGGGGAGCCAGCCGGCGACATAGGGCTGGGCATGGGGAAAGGCGTAGACCGCGGCGAAAAAGGCGCCGACCAGGCCGGCGATCGAGAGCACCTCGCGCACCAAGCCGCGCATCAAGGCGAGCAGCCCCGACACCAGGAGCAGCGCGATCACGCTGAGGTCTACCAAGTTCACGGACAGGGATCCCACGGCGGCCCCGCTAGGGCCGGCGCTGGACGCGGCGCGGACCCGCCCCGGTGCCGAGCAGCGGAACCAGGTCCTGGATGCGCGGCAGCGCAGTCAGCTCGAGCGCCCCGCCGCGGTCGTGGTCGGCCGCGGGCAGGAAGGCGCGGCTGAACCCGAGCTTCGCCGCCTCGCGCAGGCGGGCGGCGGCCTGGGCGACGGGGCGCACCTCGCCGGTCAGGCCGACCTCGCCGAACACCACGGTCTTCTCGGGCACCCCGACCCCTGTCAGTGAGGAGATCAGTGCCGCGGCCACCGCCAAATCCGCCGCCGGCTCGGTGATCCTGAGCCCACCCACGACGTTGAGGTAGACGTCGTGACCGCCAAAGGCAAGGCCGCAGCGCGCCTCCAGCACCGCCAGCAGCATGGCGAGGCGGCCGGCGTCCCACCCGACCACCGCCCGCCGCGGCGAGCCCTGGGGGGCGCCCGTGACGAGGGCCTGGATCTCTGCCAGCAAGGGGCGCGTGCCTTCCATGCCGGCGAATACCGCGATGCCGTCGACCATGCCCTCGCGCCGACCGAGGAAGAGCGCCGAGGGGTTGGCGACCTCGGCCAGCCCGGTGTCGGTCATGGTGAAGACGCCGATCTCGTCGACCGGCCCGAAGCGGTTCTTCACCGCGCGCATGATGCGAAACTGGTGGCTGCGCTCGCCCTCGAAGTAGAGCACGGTATCGACCATGTGCTCGAGCACCCGCGGCCCCGCGATCTGGCCGTCCTTGGTGACGTGGCCGACCAGAATGAAGGTGATGCCGCGGCGTTTTCCCAGGCGGATCAGCTCCTGCGCCGTCGCGCGCACCTGGGCAACCGTCCCGGGGGCGGACTCCAGACTGTCCAGGTACATGGTCTGGATCGAATCGATCACCACCACCGCCGGGGCATCCGGCCGGTCGAGGCTGGCGACGATCTCGCGCACCGCCGTCGCCGCGGCGAGGTGGACCGGCGCCTCAGCGAGGCCGAGGCGCCGGGCGCGCAGGCGCACCTGCTCGACCGCTTCCTCGCCGGTGACATAGGCGGTCGCGTAGCCGTTGCGGGCAAGGCTGCCGGCCGCCTGCAGCATGAGGGTGGACTTGCCGATGCCGGGATCGCCGCCGACCAGGACCGCCGAACCCGGGATCAGGCCGCCGCCGACCACCCTGTCGAGTTCGGCGATGCCGATCACCTGCCGGGTCAGGCTGTCGCCGGGCGCATCGAGTGGCACGAAGCCGATGGGCTCGGCGCGCGCTGCCACGAGCCCCCCGGCCGCCGGTGCCGCCTCCTCGACGATCGCGTTCCACGCCCCACAGGCGTCGCAGCGCCCGCTCCACTTGGACGCGATGGCGCCGCAGGCTTGGCAGACATAGGTCGATGCCGCGCGTGCCACTGTCGCCTTTCCGGGCGTCGCCGGTCCTGCTGCCCGCGCCTTCAAGCCGCGCTGACCGCCATCTGGATCGGCCCTTCGGCGCGGCCGTTGATGAACTGGTCGACGTAGGGGTTGCCGCTCCGGTCGATGGTCGCGACCGGCCCGTCCCAGACGATGCGGCCTTGGTACAACATGGCGATCCGATCGGCGATCCGCCGCGCGCTCGCCATGTCATGGGTGATGGAAAGGGTGGTGGCGCCAAGCTCGGTCCGGCACTTCACGATCAGCCGGTCGATCACGTCGCCCATGATCGGATCGAGCCCCGTGGTTGGCTCGTCGAAGAAGATGATCTCCGGCTGGCGCGCGATCGCCCGCGCGAGACCGACCCGCTTCTTCATGCCGCCCGAAAGCTCGGCGGGGCCGAGCTCGGCGACGTCCGCGCCCAAGCCGACCTGCGCCAGCTTCTCCAGGGCGATGCGCCGCGCGTTGGGTCGCGCCATCTTGTCGCCCTGGATCAGGCCGAAGGCGACGTTTTCCCAGACCGGTAGGCTGTCGAACAGCGCCGCGCCCTGGAACAGCATGCCGAACTTGCGCATCACCGTCTGGCGTTCGGCGCCGCTGAGGCGGGTCACGTCCTCGCCGTCGATCCGGATGCGGCCGCGGCTGGGCTCCAGCAGGCCGAGGATGCATTTGAGCAGCACCGACTTGCCCGAGCCCGAGCCGCCAATGATCACGACCGATTCGCCGGCCGCAATCGTCAGATCCAGGCCCTGCAACACCCGGTTCGCGCCGAAGGCGACGTGCAGGTCGGCGAGTTCGATCTTCGGCGTGGCGCGGGTCATCGGGCGAAGAAGAACTCGGTGATCAGGTAGTTGGCGGCGAGAATCAGGATCGAGGCCGAGACCACGGCGTTGGTGGCGGCGGCACCGACGCCCTGGGCGCCACCGCGCGAGTGATAGCCCTGGTAGCAACCCATCAGGGTGATCAGGAACCCGAACACCGCCGCCTTCACTAGTCCCGAGACCACGTCCATGGTCTCCAGATAGTCGAAGGTGTTCTTGAGATAGGCGGCCGGGTTGAAGCCGAGCTTGTGAATGCTGACCAGGTAGCCGCCCATGACGCCGATGATGTCGGCAACCAGCACCAGGAACGGCAGCATGGTGACGCCGGCGATCACCCGCGGCATTACCAGATACTTGAACGGGCTGGTGGAAAGGGTGGTCAGAGCGTCGATCTGCTCGGTCACCCGCATGGTGCCGATCTCGGCGGCGATCGCGGCGCCGACCCGCCCCGCGGTCATCAACCCGGCCAGGACCGGCCCCAACTCGCGCGTCATGGAGAGGACGACCACGGTCGCGATCGTGCTCTCGGCGTTGAAGCGAGCGGCGGCGTTGAAGGTCTGCAGTGCCAGCACCATGCCGGTGAAGATCGCGGTCAGACCGACCACGGGCAGTGAGTAAAAGCCGATCTCCAACATCTGCATGCCGATCAGGCGCAAATAGATCGGCGGGCGCACGCCGTGGGCGAGCGCCTGGCCGCTGAACACCGACAGGCTGCCGACGGTCTCGAACCCGTGCAGGACCGTGCGCCCGATCAGCACCAGCAGCTTCATGCGGCGCCGCTGCCGTCGTGGTAACGCCGGTGGTAGCGCTGGCCGAGGGACGTCAGCAGCTCGTAGGCGATGGTGCCGCCGGCGGCCGCGACTTCGTCGATCGGGCAGGCGCCACCGATCAGGGTGACTGGCGTGCCCGGCTCTGTGGCGGTGGCCGGCAACGCGCTCACATCGAGCGTAATCAGATCCATGGAGACCCGTCCCACGATCGGCACCCGCACGTCGCCGACGGCGGCGAAGCCGGCATTGCCGAGGGATCGCACATAACCGTCCGCGTAGCCCGCGCCGACCGTGGCGATGCGGCCCCGCCGGGGTACGGTATGGGTCGCACCGTAGCCAACGGTGGTACCCCTGTCAACGTTACGGACCTGAAGGATTCTGGCTTCTAGGCGAACCACTTCGCGCATCGGGTTGGGGCGCGGGAGGAGCGGGTTGCCGCCGTAGAGTGCGATCCCTGGGCGTACCAGATCGAAGTGGTAGCCGGTGCCCAGGAAGATGCCGGAAGAGTTGGCCAGGCTCGCCGGCACCCGCGGCAGTCGGGTCAACGCGCTCGTGAACCGCTCGCGTTGCCGGCGGTTGAGCGGGTGGGCCGGGGTATCGGCGCAGGCCAGGTGGCTGAGGACCAAAGCGAGGTCGAGCCCTTGCGGCAGACCGCCCGCGGCAAGCAGTTGATCGAACTCACCGCGGTCCAGCCCGAGCCGGGCCATGCCGGTGTCGATGTGCAGCGCCACGGGCAAGCGCCGCCGCGCGTGTGCCACGGCGGCGAACCGCCGGATTTCCTCGAGGCTGTTCAGCACCGGGCGAAGCCCGTGGATCAGGCAGGCGGCCTCGCTGCCCGGCAGCGCCCCGCCCAGGACATAGATATCGGCGCTCCCCAGCACCCGGCGGAGCGCGATGCCCTCGTCCACCTGCGCGACGAAGAACTGCCGGCAGCCCTCGGCGGCGAGCGCCGGCGCCACGCGACGCGCACCCAGTCCATAGGCGTCCGCTTTCACCACCGCCGCGCAGATCGCCGGGTGCACCTGCTCGCGCAGCCGGCGATAGTTGGTCCGGAGCGCGGCGAGATCGATGGTGAGCGTGGCCGGCGCGTGCCTAGCGGCCGTCATCTCCGCCGTAGGTCCTGTCCAGATTGCCGAACTTGGTGGTCTCGGCGTCGAACCAGAGCTGGATCTGGCCGATCGGCCCGTGGCGGTGCTTGGCGATCAAGAGGTCGGCGATGCCCTTGACCTTGTCGTAGTGGCGCTGCCACTTGTCGTAGCGCTCGCGATGGTCTGCATCCGACTCGTCGGCCTTCTGGCGCGGATCCTCGCGTTGCACGTAGTACTCCTCGCGGAACACCATCATCACCACGTCGGCGTCCTGCTCGATCGCGCCCGATTCGCGCAAATCCGACAGCAGCGGCCGCTTGTCCTCGCGCGACTCGACGGCGCGGGAAAGCTGCGAAAGCGCGAGCACGGGCACATTCAGCTCCTTGGCCAGGGCCTTCAGGCCCTGGGTGATTTCGGAGATCTCCAGCACCCGGTTCTCCGCGCCCCGGCGCGTGTCGGAGCGCAGCAGTTGCAGATAGTCGACCACCACGAATCCGAGGCCGTGCTGGCGCTTGAGCCGGCGCGCCCGCGCGCGCAGCGCGCCGACCGAAAGTGCCGGCGTGTCGTCGATGAAGAAGGGCACCGCCTCCAGCGTCTGGCTGGCGAACACCACGCGGTTGAATTCGTCCTGGGACATGCGCCCGAGACGCAGCCGCTCGGACGGGACCCCCGATTCCTCCGACAGCATGCGGAGCGCGAGCTGTTCGGAGGACATTTCCAGGCTGAAGAAGCCGACCACCGCCCCCTCTTCGGCGTCGGCAGGGGCATTGGCGCGGGCGCGGGCGGCGTTGAAGGCGATCGAGGTGGCGAGCGCGGTCTTACCCATGGAGGGCCGGCCGGCGAGGATGATCAGATCCGAACGGTGCAGCCCGCCGACCAGATTGTCGAGGTCGAGCAGGCCGGTGGCGACGCCCGAGGTGCGGCCCTCGCGTTTGTGCGCGGCCTCGGCCAGCAACACGGCCGCGGTGAGGGCCTTGGCGAAGGGCTGGAAGCCGCCGGTCGCGCGTCCGGTCTCGGCCAGGGTGAACAGGCTGTGCTCGGCGCGCTCGATCTGTTCGTCGGCGCTGAGTTCGCCTTCGGCATCGAAGGCCACATTCACGATTTCCTCGCCGATGCCGGCGAGACGGCGCCGGACCGCCAGGTCGTGGACCAGGCGCGCATAGTCCGGCGCGTTGATGATCGTGACCGTGGAATCGGCCAGGCGAAACAGATAGTCCGAGCCGCCGATCGCCTGCAGACCCTCGTCGGCGTCGAACGTCGCCTTGAGGGAGATCGGGCTGGCGATCATGCCGCGGTCGTGCAGCCGCTTGGCGGCGCCGAATATGCGGGCATGCACCGGCTCGAAGAAATCCTCGGCGTCAAGGAAATCGCCGACCCGGTTGAACACGTCGTTGTTGACCAGGAGCGCGCCGAGGAGCGCCTGTTCCGCATCCAGGTTGTGAGGCAGGGCGCGGACCCGGCGCGGCGTCTCGTCGGAGCCGCCGACCGCGGCCAGCGCTGGCCGGATGCGCGTGGGTTCCATGGCGGACTTATAGCGCGGTGGCCGGTCGTCCCGATACCACGATAGCTGCCTGGTGCCTGTGGATGTCGCTCATCCACAGCCTGTGCACGACGGGGAGGACGGCCGCTCAGGCAGAGAGGGCGCGGATGCGGCTGGGCAGTTGCCTGTGGGCACGCTCCCACGCCTCGATGTAGTCGCGCGTCATGGGCGCCGCGTCCTGGCGCTTGGCGAACTGGATCTGGAACACCATGTGACCGAGCCGGCGGAAGGCCATCTCGCTGGCAGCGAGGTAGAACTCCCACATGCGGCAGAAGCGTTCGTCATAGAGCCGCTCGGCATTGGCGCGGTTCTGCTGGAACCGTGCCGACCAGTGGCGCAGTGTCTCGGCGTAATGCAGCCGCAGGATTTCGATGTCGGCGATGTGGAGCGCCTCGCGCTCGATCGCCGGGATCACCTCGGAAAGCGCCGGAATGTAACCACCGGGGAAGATGTACTTGCGAATCCACCGGTTGGTGGTCCCGATCCGATTCGCCCGGCCGATCGAATGCAGGAGCGCGATGCCGTCGTCGGCAAGGATGCGGCGGATGACGCCGAAATACTGGTCGTAATGGCGCGTACCCACATGCTCGAACATGCCGACCGACACCGCCCGGTCGAGCCGGCCGGAGACGTTGCGATAGTCGCAAAGCTCGAACCGCACCTAGTCGGCGAGGCCGGCGGCGGCGGCGCGCTCGCGCGCCCGGCGCAACTGCTTCTTCGAGAGCGTGATGCCCAGGACCTCGACGCCGGCCGCCTCGGCCAGGTAGAGCGCGAGCCCGCCCCAGCCCGAGCCGATGTCGAGCACGCGCATCCCGGGCGCAAGCCGCAACTTGGCGGCCAGGTGCCGCTTCTTGGCAGTCTGTGCCTCCTCGAGGCTGTCGGTCGGCGACTGGAAATATGCGCAGGAATACTGCCGGTCGCGGTCGAGGAAGAGGTCGTAGAGCGCACCCGTCAGGTCGTAATGGTGCGCTACATTGCGGCGCGCGCGGGCGATGGGATTGTACGCGGCAATCGGCTCGATCACCCGGTCGAGAAATTGCGTGACCCGGTCGACACGCCCGTCGAAGCAGGCGACGTTGGTGCCCAGCATGTCCAAGAGCTCGCCGACCGTGCCCTCTTCGACGGTCAAGGTGCCGTCAATGTAGGCTTCGCCGAGGACCAGTTCCGGGTGGAGGGCGAGGCGCCAGCTGCAAGCTGCGGTCATGGAGCCGAAATGTGGATCGTGGCGGGCCCGAGCCGAACACGTGGATTTTCCCGGCCGCCTCGATGACGGTCAGCGTCCCGACCTTGATGAGACGGTTGAGCAAGCCTGCGAGCAGCAGGCCATCCCCCCCCCACGAGCGATTGCAGCGTATTCGGGCGAACCCTTTGCCGGCGTTCTTACCTCTTTTATGTCGATCCAGTATCCGTCGCGCGCTGATTCAAATCAACTCGCCCGCAATAAAAGTCCTGATTGAGCCGTGGGTTGCGGGGCTCAGCCCTGCCCGAGCCGGGCCTGCTCGGCGAGCAGATCGCCGACTCCAGCCGCGATGTCGAAGCGCGGCGCGAAGCCGAGGTCGGTGCGGATGCGGGAGGTGTCCACCAGTCCCGCCTGACGGCCGCGGCCGGTGAAGGTGACCCGGCCGGCGCCGGGCGCCGCCCGGCGTATGGCCTCGTGGAACGCGCGCAAGGGAGCATAGTTCCCGTCGGGGCCGCCGACGTTGTAGAGGCGGTGGGTTGGCTTCGGATGGTCGAGGGCCAGCACCGTGGCCGCCGCCGCATCCTTGACGTAGCAGAGCGAACGCTCCAGCTCGCCGGCCACGTCGGTGATGGTCACGTCGCGTCCGTCGATGGTGCTTTCGATGTCCTTCAGCACCTTGGCCATGCCGGGGCTCTTCACCTCGCCGGGTCCGAATACGGCGGAGTAGCGGAGCGCGACGAAGCCGAGCCCATGAACTTCGCCGTAGCGGGTGCCGAGCCGCTCGCCCATGAGCTTGGTCATGCCATAGAGCGAGATGTCGGCGCTGATCGGCGCGTCCTCGAGCAAGCGGTCGCTGCGGATGCCGTAGGCCGCGCTCGAGGACGCGAACACCACCCGCTCCACGCCGAAGAGGCGCGCCGCCTCCAACACGTTCACCGTGCCACCGACGTTGACCTCAGTCGCCTGGCGCGGGTCGTTGTCGCAGCCGAACTGCAGCAGTGCCGC
Source organism: Alphaproteobacteria bacterium (assembly GCA_009693995.1). GTDB lineage: Bacteria > Pseudomonadota > Alphaproteobacteria > SHWA01 > SHWA01 > SHWA01. The sequence continues at coordinate 14,391 of SHWA01000023.1, forward strand.
CAGATGCGCGATGCGCTTCGCGCCCGAGCGTGCGACCGCGTCGGCAACCCCGTGGGCGTCGGTCACATCGCCCTTGATCCAGGTGAAACGCCCTGCCAGCGGGCGCAGCAGGAACCCGGGCGGGGTGCGGCTGAAGACCGCGACCGGCCGGCCGGCGGCCACCAGGCTCGCGACCGTATAGGCGCCGATCAGCCCGTTGCCGCCGAGGACAAGCGTGGTCACGAAGCCGGGCCCAAGCGTTCCGGCGCGTGCTCGGCCTCGGCTTGGGCCGCAGCCATCTCCGCCGCGGCCGCGGCCTGTTCCGCCTCGGCCGCTGCGCGCTCGCGCGCGGTCACGTCGACCCCTTGCGACTGCAATTGCGCTTCCTCGGCCGAGCGGGCGACGTTGACCTTGACCGTGACCACGATCTCGGGATGCAGGAACACCCGCACCGGGTGGATGCCGAGCGCCTTGATCGGTTGATCGAGTTCCACCTGGCGCCGCGCCACCGTGAAGCCCGCCGCCGAGACCGCATCGGCCACGTCGCGCGAACTCACCGACCCGTAGAGCTGGGCCGCTTCGCTCGCCTGGCGCAACAGCACCACCGTCGGCTCGCCCATGCGGGCGGCGACATCCTCGGCTTCCTTGCGCCGCTCCAGGTTCTGCGCCTCGAGCTGCACCCGCCGGCGCTCGAACACGACCCGGTTGGCGTCGGTCGCGCGCAGCGCTTTCTTCTGCGGCAACAAGTAGTTGCGCGCGAATCCGGGCTTCACGTTGACCACGTCGCCCATCTGCCCGAGCTTCTCGATCCGCTCAAGTAGGATGACCTGCATTCCCGCCTCCCGTTCCGCGCGCTCCGAAGCGCCGCCGCAGTTGCAGCCAGGGCTCAATAAAGCCAATCAGTACCAGGATCAACCCTAAGATCGGTACCAGCAGCAGCGTCAGGTAGAACCCGATCAGCACCATGCGTCGGTTCGCCACGCGCCGCGAGACGCCGTGAACCACCGCCAGCCCGACCAAGGCGAAGGCCATGGCCGCAATCGTCGCCACCGCGTGGCCGAGAAAGCCGAGGATTCCCGGTCCGACCCAACCCGCAATCGCCGCCACCACGAACACCACGCTCAGCCATTCCGGCAGCGTCGCCTGGGCGAAGGCCGGCGAGGGCCGGCGGTTACGCCCCGTGCGCACCAGCACGGTCTGGGCGAGCACGGCGTTGACCACCATCATGGCCATCCAGGACACCGCGATTGCCGCGATCAGCAGCCCAACGGAATCGCCCGAGAGCGGCGGCGGGGTCGGAGCTCCGCTTGGCGTGAAGGCGGCCATCATGGCGCTGATCGCGGTGCGTGCCTCGACCTCGAGGCCACGTCCCATGATCGCTGTCGCCAGAGCCGCCAGCAGCACCAGGAAAATGGCATTGGCGGTGAGGACGGCGATCAGCGTTCCCGCCTGCGGCCATGCGCTCGCCCCGCCCGGCGCGCGCGCCGCCAGCGCCACCCGCACCAGGAGCACGGTTGGCACCGCCTCAGTCGCGAAATAAACGAATCCGGTCATCACGTCACCAAAGATCGCCAGAAGCACCGAGGCGACCAGGGCGGCGATCGTCACGCCCCGGGGGCCGTCGCCGAGCCCGATCAGGAGGAGAGGCATGGGCGCCACATAGGCGATCGCTACCGCCAAGAGGGCGCCCGAGATGACCGAGGCGTAGCAAAGAGCTGACAGCACGCCAGCGGCCACCGCGAGCAGGCTGGATGTCGGCATGGTCGCGCGGTCCCACCAACGGCTGAAACGTCGTCGAGTTCAGCCGCGCCCCACCGGGCGCACGCTGCTATCGCAGGACGTAGGGCAGCAGGGCCAGGAAGCGCGCGCGCTTGATCGCCTGGGCGAGCTCGCGCTGCTTCTTGTTGGAGACCGCGGTAATGCGGCTCGGCACGATCTTGCCGCGCTCCGACAGAAACCGCTGCAGCAGGCGCACGTCCTTGTAGTCGATCACCGGGGCGTTGGCGCCCGAGAACGGGCACGACTTGCGGCGGCGGAAGAACACCTGGCGCCCTGGGGCGGCCCGGCCACCAGCCGCACTCGCACCCTGGGATCGCCCTTCACCCCGATCCGCTGCCTCGTCCGTCACGGTCTCTTCTCCCCCGACCTAGCTGACCACTTCTTCGGCCGGCCGCTCGCTGCGGCGCGGCCGGTCGCCGCGATCGAACCGGTCACCCCTCGGCCCGTCGCGCCGGCCACGATCGTCGCGGCTGGCGCGGCTTTGCAACATCGCCGACGGGGCGTCCGGCATGGTCTCCATGCGCACCGTCATGTAGCGCAGCACATCCTCGTCGATGCGCATGTTGCGCTCCATCTCCTGCACCGCCGCGGCGGGTGCCTCGATGTGCAACATGACATAGTGGCCCTTGCGGTTCTTGCGGATGCGGAAGGACAGGCTCTTGAGGCCCCAATGCTCGGTGCGGTGCACCTTGCCACCCTGCTCGGTGACGATGCCCGAGAAGCGCTCGGCCAGGGCTTCCGCCTGCTGCGTCGAAATGTCCTGACGTGCGATGAACGTGCTCTCGTAGAGCGGCATCGACCGCGCTCTCCTGGTGGTTCAGATTACGGCACCTCACCTGAGGGCGACGGGAGCCGGGGTCCGCGCAAGGCGAACGCTACCATCCGTCGCGCTTCAGGCGCGCCGCAGGGCGCGGACTATACACCAACCAAAGTCCGCTGCAAGCACGCTTGACTCAGGCGCGGCGGCACCGTTGAGTCGCGCCCCGGTCGCGCCCGAGGCAGCGCGGTCGCGGCGAGGGGCGAAGGATGCGCGCGTTGGTCTTTCCCGGTCAGGGATCGCAGGCCGTCGGCATGGGACAGGCGCTGGCGGAGGCGTTCCCCGCCGCGCGCCATGTGCTCCAGGAGGTCGACGACGCCCTCGGCCAGAAACTCTCACGGCTGATGTTCACTGGGCCGGGCGAGGATCTGCAACTCACCGAGAACGCCCAGCCGGCCTTGATGGCGGCGGCGTTGGCCGTGTTCCGGGTCCTGGCTACCGAGGGGGGGATCGCCTGCGGCGTCCAGGTCGCCTTCGTCGCCGGACATTCGCTCGGCGAATACTCGGCGCTGGCCGCCGCCGAGGCCATCACCCTTGCCGACGCGGCCCGGCTGCTGCGCCTGCGGGGCCTGGCCATGCAGCGCGCGGTGCCGGTCGGCGCCGGCGCCATGGCGGCACTGCTCGGCCTCGATCTGGCGGCAGCCGAGGCCGCGGCGGCTGAGGCCGGGGAGGTCGGGGTCTGCGCGGTCGCCAATGACAATGGCCCCGGTCAGATCGTGATCAGCGGCACCAAGGCCGCGGTCGACCGGGCGATCGAGGCCGCCAAGGCGAAGGGCGCCAAGCGCGTGATCCCGCTCGCGGTCAGCGCCCCCTTCCATTGTTTGCTTCTGGCTCCGGCGGCCGAGGAGGTGCGCGAGGCGCTGGGTGCCATCACCATCGCTCCGCCCCGGGTACCACTCGTCGCCAACGTCACGGCGGCACCGGTCAGCGATCCGGAGACCATCCGCGGCCTCCTGGTGGAACAGGTGACCGCCCGGGTGCGCTGGCGGGAATCGGTCGAGCGCCTGGTCGCCGAGGGGGTCGGCACCGTGGTCGAGCTCGGCACCGGCAGGGTGCTGACCGGCCTGGTCAAGCGCATCGATCGGGACCTGGTGGCGTTCTCGGTGGAGACGCCGGCGGAAGTGGAGGCCTTCCTGAAGTCGATCTAGTGTCCTGCCCCAGAAATTCGTTTGCGAATTTCTGGGATAAGCAGGCCACTAGAATCAAATTCGTAGTGGCCCGTTCACCCCGAAATTCGTGCTACGAATTTCGGGGACGGGACACTAGGGGGCGGCGATGTTCTCGTTGCAGGGCAAGACGGCGCTGGTGACGGGGGCGTCGGGAGAGATCGGCAGGGCGGTGGCGCGGGCGCTGCATGGGCAGGGGGCGGCGGTCGCTCTTTCGGGGCGGCGGCGCGAGGCGCTCGAGGCGCTCGCCGCCGAGCTCGGCGACCGAGTCGCGGTCACGCCCGCCGACCTCGCCGACGCGGTCGCAGTGGAGGCATTGCTGCCGGCTGCGGAGGCGGCCCTCGGCCAGGTCGACATCCTGGTCAACAATGCCGGCCTCACCCGCGACGGGCTGGTGCTGCGCATGAAGGACGCCGATTGGGATCTGGTGCTGCGCACCAACCTGGAGGCGGCGTTCCGCCTGTCGCGGGCGGCGCTCAAGGGCATGGTCAAGCGCCGCCAGGGGCGGATCATCGCGATCTCCTCCGTGGTCGGCATCACCGGCAACCCGGGCCAGGCCAACTACGCCGCGTCCAAGGCCGGGCTGATCGGTCTCGCCAAAGCGCTGGCGCGCGAGGTGGCGGCGCGCGGCATCACGGTCAATTGCGTCGCCCCCGGCTATATCGAAAGCCCGATGACCCATGGCCTCGGCGACGAGCAGAAGGGTCGGCTGCTCAGCGCGATTCCGGTCGGGCGGATCGGCACGCCCGCGGAGGTCGCCGCCGCGGTGGTCTATCTCGCCTCTGACGAGGCCGCCTACGTCACCGGCCAGACCCTGCACGTCAACGGCGGCATGGCGATGATCTGAGGCGCGCGCCCTCAGCGCAGATAGGCGTCGTAGAAGGTCTTGGCGATCAAGACCGCCACCACCGCGATGAAGACCTTGCGGATGAAGTGGCTGCCGCGGCGGATGGCGATCCGGCTGCCGAGCTGGCCGCCGGCGAAGTTGAAGACCACCATCCAGAGGCCGAGGCCCCAGAGGATCACGCCCTTGGAGCCGAACAGCACCACGGCGCCGATGTTGGAGGCGACGTTGGTGATCTTCGCCGGCGCGGCGGCGCGCAGGAAGTCGTAGCCCAGGCCGCGCACGAACAGGATCTTGTAGAAGGCCCCGGTGCCGGCGCCGAAGAAGCCGTCATAGAAGCCGATCACGGCGGAGCCGGCGGTCGCCACAAGAACTTCTTCCCGCCGCGAGGCACGCGGCGTGTGCACGGTTCCCATATCCTTGTTGCGGAGCGTGTAGAGGAGAAGCGCAAACAACAGGAACGGCAGCGCCTTGCGCAGTGGGTCGGCCGGCAGCAGCGTGATCGCATAGGCGCCGGCCACCGAGGCCACGAACGAGACCAGGATCGTGGGCACCGCGATATGCCAGGGCATGCTTATGTTGCGCGCGTAGCGCCAGGCCGCGCCCGAGGTGCCCACGGCGGAGGCCAGCTTGTTGGTACCGAACAGCGCGGCGGGGCTAGCCTCGGGCAAGGTTGTGAAGAGCGCCGGCAACTGCACCATGCCGCCGCCGCCGACCACGGCATCCACTACCCCGGCCAGGAACGCCGCGGCGGCAAGGATGGTCCAGTCCAGCATCCAGCTTTCCATGGCGACCAATTCCTCAGGCCGACCGCGTGGTCGGCAACCCGGCCGTGATCCGGTCCAGATGACCGCCCGACATACGGCCGAGGCCGGCGCGTCCGGAGTAGGCTAGGCGCCTGGGTTGCAGCGGCGCTGGCCTGGTTCGGTTACTCGGTCGACTAAAGAGTTTTCGCCTCCAGCCGGTCAAGCGCTCAGTTGCCGACCATCGCACCGCGCGGCGCGAAAGTGCCTTGCGCGCGGTCCGCGGGTTCTGGCCAACCATCCCGAACTGTGTTACCAAACCGCCAATTCCGGGCGGGCGGCTCGACTCTGTGAGTAGCCGCCGGATATTGCAGAATCCTTGGGATTGGCGAGAGGACGAACGACGATGAGCGATGTGGGCGCGCGCGTGAAGAAGATCGTGATCGAGCATCTCGGCGTGGACGAGGCCAAGGTCTCGGAGTCGGCGAGCTTCATCGACGATCTCGGCGCCGACAGCCTGGACACGGTCGAGCTCGTGATGGCCTTCGAAGAGGAGTTCAACTGCGAAATCCCCGACGACGCGGCCGAGAAGATCCTTTCCGTCAAGGACGCCATCGAGTACATCCAATCCCACTCCCGTTGACCGGGCCCCTCCGGGCCACGGGCAGCCGCAGGGGGTCGGCATGAACGGTGTCGGGATGAAACGGGTGGTCATCACCGGCATGGGGCTGGTCACGCCGCTCGGTGTCGGCGTGGAACATGTGTGGCGGCGGCTGCTGAACGGCGAGTCCGGCATCCGCGCGATCCAGAAGATCGAGACCAGCGACCTGGCCGCCAAGATCGGCGGCGAAGTACCGCTCGGCGAGGCGCCGGGGTGCTTCCGCTACGAGGACGTGGTGTCCTCCGCCGACCGGCGCAAGATCGATGATTTCATCATCTTCGCCATCGCTGCGGCGGGCGAGGCGATCCGGCATTCCGGCTGGTCGCCGACCGACGAGGGGGCGAGCCAGCGCACCGGTGTCTTGATCGGCTCCGGCATCGGCGGGCTGACGACCATCGAGGCCAACGCCATCGCCTTGAAGGAAAAGGGGCCGCGCCGGGTCAGCCCGTTCTTCATCCCTGCCAGCCTGATCAACCTCGCCTCCGGCCAGGTGTCGATTCGGCACGGCTTCAAGGGACCCAATCACTCCGTCGTCACCGCCTGCTCCACGGGCGCGCACGCGATCGGCGATGCCGCGCGCATGATCCAGCTCGGCGATGCCGATGTCATGGTGGCCGGCGGGGCCGAGGCCGCCATGTGCCGACTGGGCGTCGCCGGATTCGCCGCCGCGCGCGCTCTCTCGACCAAATACAACGACACCCCCGAGAAGGCGTCGCGGCCCTGGGACCAGGGGCGTGACGGCTTCGTCATGGGCGAGGGCTCCGGCATCGTGGTGCTGGAGGATCTCGACCATGCGCGTGCGCGCGGCGCGCGCATTCACGGCGAGATCATCGGCTATGGCATGTCGGGCGACGCCCATCACGTGACCGCCCCGCCCGAGGACGGCGACGGCGGATTCCGCTCCATGAAGGCGGCCCTGGCACGGGCCGGGCTGACACCGGACGACATCGACTACGTCAACGCCCATGGCACCTCGACCCCGCTCGGCGACGAGATCGAGCTCGGCGCCGTGAAGCGGCTGTTTGGTGCAGCGGCCTACCGGATCTCCATGTCGTCCACCAAGTCGGCGATCGGCCACCTGCTGGGCGCCGCCGGTTCGGTCGAGGCGATCTTCTGCGCCCTCGCGGTGCGCGACCAGATCGTGCCGCCGACCCTCAATCTGGAGAATCCGTCGCCGGCCTGCGACATCGACCTGGTGCCCAAGGTGGCGAAGCGGCGCGTGGTGCGGTACGCGCTGTCCAATTCCTTCGGCTTCGGCGGCACCAACGCGACGCTGATCGTCGGCCCCGCACCGTGACCGGGGCGGGGCGGTGCGACCGGCGTGGCGGGCCCTGGCGCTCGTCTTCTCCCTCGCATCCGGCCTTGCGCTCGCCGCCGCCGCCGGCGTTCTTCTGGCGGCGAAGCTGCTCGATGCGCCGGGTCCGCACACGGCTGAAGTGACGCTGGTCCTGCCCAAGGGCGCCGGCATTGCCGACCTTGGCCGGCGGCTCGCGGCCGCCCAGGTGGTCGCAGACCCGCTCATGTTCCGTGCCGGCGCGATCATGCTCGGCGTGGCGCGGCGCCTGCAGGCCGGCGAGTACCGCTTCCCGCCGCGGTCCAGCCTGCGCCAGGTGCTGGCGCGGATCGCCGCCGGCGACACCCTGGTGCGTCGCCTGGTGGTGCCGGAGGGGCTGACGACCCGAGCCGTGCTCGCCCTGCTGGCGGCGGCGGAGGCGCTCGAGGGATCGGTGCCGGAGGGGTTGTCCGAGGGGGTCCTCCTGCCCGAGATCTATCATTACCATCATGGCGACCAGCGCGCGGTGTTGTTGCAGCGCATGCGGGCGGCCCAGGAACAAGCCCTCGACGCGCTCTGGCAGATTCGACGCCCGGGGCTGCCCTTCGCCGCGCCGGCCGAGGCGCTGGTGCTGGCCTCCATCGTCGAGAAGGAGACCGCGCTGCCCGAGGAGCGGCGGCGGATCGCCGCCGTGTTCGTCAATCGCCTGCTGCGCGGCATGCGCCTTCAGGCGGACTCGACGGTCGTGTACGCGGTGACCGCGGGGCAGAGCGAGCTTGACCGACCGCTCAGCCGGGCCGATCTCAGGCTCGCCAGTCCCTACAACACCTATTTGATCGACGGCCTTCCGCCGACGCCGATCGCCAATCCGGGCCGGGCGGTAATCGCCGCGGTGCTCGATCCGCTAGTCACCGACGAGCTCTATTTCGTCGCCGATGGCACCGGTGGCCACGCTTTCGCCCGCACGCTGCGCGCGCACGACGCGAATGTCGCGGCCGCCCGCCGCCAGCAGCCGCATCCACCGACGCCGGCCACGGCGCCGCCGAATGCGGCCGAGTCGCCATGACGGCCGCGCGTGCCTACATGAGAGGGAGGGAATCGGAGGAGCTTGCCGATGCACGATCGCACGACGCCGGTCCTCGCCGTGCTCGGGCTGGGGCTCTGGCTCGCCGCCTGCGCCGGCGGCAGAGAGTCAATCGAGGAGCCGAACTGGGCCAGCTGTTTCAAGCTGCCGAGCGCGCAGACCATGCTCGAGCAGATGTACTGCGAACGCGCCACCCAGCCCGAATAGCGGGCGCAACCCCGGGGAGGTGCGCATGACAGTCGCCAGCATGACCGGCTTCGCCCGCGCCGAAGGCGGCGACGGCGATCTGCGCTGGAGCTGGGAGGTGCGCAGCGTGAACGGACGCAATCTCGACATCCGCGTGCGCTTTCCCGCCGGCTTCGAGGCGCTCGACGGGCCGGCACGGGCGCTGGTGGCCGAGCGTTGCCGGCGCGGCAGCGTCAACCTCATGCTCGCCATCAACCGGGAACGGAGCCGGGCCCTGCCGCGGCTGAACCGGGCGGCGGTCGATGCGGTGGTGGCGATACTCGCCGATCTGCGCGACCGGTTCGGTGCCGAGGCACCGCGCCTCGACGGCCTGCTGCAAGTACCGGGCTTGATCGAGCTCGACCAACCCGACGAGGGCGCGGAGGCGCGCGATCGGCGCGAGCGCGTGATGCTGGAGAGCCTGAAGGCCGCCCTGGTCCAGCTCGCCACCATGCGGCTCGAGGAAGGCGAACGGCTGCGGCACGTCATGGGTGACCAGCTCGCCGCCATCACGTCCCTCGCCCAGGCCGCCGCCGCCTCGGAGGCGGCACAGCCCAGGGTGTTCCGCGAGCGCCTGCGCGCCCAGCTCGCCCTGCTGCTGGAGGAGGCACCGGGCCTGCCCGAGGAGCGCCTGGCGCAGGAGGCCGCCCTCCTCGCCTCGCGTGCCGACGTGCGCGAGGAGATCGACCGGCTGAGCGCCCACGTCGCCGCGGTCGACCAGACCATCGCTGGCGGCGGCGCCGTCGGCCGGCGCCTCGATTTCCTGTGCCAGGAGATGAACCGCGAAGCCAACACGCTCTGCTCCAAGGCGGCGGACGTGGCCCTGACCCGGATCGGCGTCGATCTCAAGGTCATGATCGAGCAGCTGCGCGAGCAGGTGCAGAACCTGGAGTGAGGGATCCGATGGCCGGCCGATGGTCGCGACGCGGCCTGCTTCTGGTGCTGTCCTCGCCCTCGGGGGCGGGCAAGACGGCGATCTCGCGCCGCCTGCTCGAACGCGACCCCGGCATCACCATGTCGGTCTCGGTGACCACGCGTCCGATGCGCACCGGCGAGGTGGATGGGCACGACTACCACTTCATCGACCGTGCGCGCTTCGACGCCATGGTTGCGGCGGGCGAGCTACTGGAGCACGCGGTCGTGCACGGCAACTGCTACGGCACCCCGCGCGCGGTGGTCGAGGCGGCGCTCGCCCAGGGGCGCGACGTGCTGTTCGACATCGACTGGCAGGGGACGCAGCAGTTGGCGGAAAAGGCGCGCGACGAACTGGTGAGCGTGTTCGTCCTGCCGCCGTCGCGGGCCGAGCTGGAACGGCGCCTGCGGTCGAGGGCACAGGATTCGGATGCCGTGGTGGAGCGCCGACTCGCTGCCGCTCCGGCCGAGATGAGCCACTGGTCCGAGTACGAGTACGTGCTGGTGAACGACGACCTGGAGGGAAGCGTCGCCGCGGTTGAGACCATCGTCGCGGCCGAACGCCGCCGCCGCGCCCGGCAGCGCGGCCTCGCCGAGTTCGTCAAGTCGCTTCAGACCGGCGGCGGCTGAGAAGCGGCGTAGGCACGCGCCAGGGCGCAGAATGCGACCACCGACAGCTCCTCCGCCCGCGCCGTGGGCACGACGCCGGCCGTGGCCAGCAGGGTCTCCACGTCGCCACCGAGCGTCTTGAGCGCGCCGCGCAGCATCTTGCGGCGCTGCCCGAAGGCCGCCGCCAGCACGCGCTCGAGTGCTGCCGGGTCGGCTGGGGCGATCGGCGCGGGTCGCGGCGTGAGGCGGACCACCGTCGAGGCCACCTTGGGCGGGGGCGTGAACGCGCCGGGGGCGAGGTCAAACAGCGCCTCGACACGGCACTGCCACTGTGCCTGCACGGCGAGGCGGCCGTATGCCTTGGTGCTCGGTGTCGCCACCAGGCGCGCCGCCACCTCCTTCTGGAACATCAGCACCATGCGATCGATAGCGCCGCTCCGCCGCAACCAGTCCAAAAGCAGCACGGTCGCCACCTGATAGGGGAGGTTGGCGACGATGGTGCAGCGCGACGGTGTTAGGCGGGCGAGGTCGCAGCCGACGGCATCGGCGATGTGGACGGCGAGCCGCCCGGGGTAGGCCGCGGCCAGCTCGTCGAGGGCCGGCAGAAATCGCGGGTCGCGTTCGACCGCGATTACCTTCGCTCCTTCGGCGAGCAGCGCCCGCGTCAACCCACCGGGACCGGGTCCGACCTCGATCACTGTGGCGCCCGCCAGGGGCGCGGCCGCGCGCGCGATCCGGGCCGTGATCCGCGGGTCGAGCAGATAGTTCTGGCTGAACGACTTGCGTGGGGTGAGGCCGTGCCGGGCGATCACCTCGCTGAGCGGCGGCAGCGCCGGCGCCGATCGCTCCATCTAGCCGGTGGCGGCGGCGGCCCGCGGCCGCGTGCGGCTGGCGGCGATCTCGCGGGCCAGGATCAGCGCCGCGATCAGGCTCTCGGGCGAGGCCCGCCCGGTGCCGGCAATGGCGAACGCGGTGCCGTGGTCGGGCGAGGTGCGCACGAAGGGCAGGCCGAGGGTGACGTTGACCCCATGAGCGAAATCGACGGTCTTGAGCGGGATCAGGGCCTGGTCGTGGTACATGCAGATGACCACGTCCCAAGCGCGCCGCGCCTCCGCGTGGAACAGACTGTCGGCGGGCAGGGGGCCCACGGCATCGATCCCCTCGGCACGCAGCTCGGCGACCGCCGGGGCGATGATCGCGGCCTCCTCGGTCCCGAGTGTGCCCCCCTCGCCGGCGTGCGGATTGAGCGCCGCGACCGCGAGCCGTGGCCGGCCCAGGCCGAAATCCCGCACCAAGGCGGCCGCCGTGATCCGCGCCACGGTCACGATCGCCTCGGTCGAAAGCGCGGCGATCGCCGCCTTGAGCGGCAAGTGGATGGTGACCGGAACCACGCGCAGCTCGGCGCAGGCGAGCAACATGACGGGGCGCACGTTGCCGCCGGCGAGCGCCGCCAGGAACTCGGTATGGCCGGGATGCCGGAAACCGGTGGTGTAGAGGGCATGCTTGGCGATCGGATTGGTGACCAGCGCGGCAGCAGCGCCCGACTGCACCAGTGCGACCGCCCGCTCGATCGCGGCGATCACCGCCGGCCCGTTGGCGGCTTCGGGCTTCCCCGGAGTTACCGGCGCCGGCAGCGACAAGGGCAGCACCGGCAGCGCACGCGGGAAGACCTCGGCTGCCTCGGCCGGCCCGCCGACGGGGACGATCGGCA
>SHWA01000024.1 GCA_009693995.1 Alphaproteobacteria bacterium
GGTCGGCGTGCCGGGTTATGAGCAGTTCAACAAGCTCTGGCAGTCCATGCGCCAGATGGCGAACCCGGAGAACATCCACCTGGTATTCGACAGCCAGTTGGTGGGATCGCCGGAGCGGGTGCGCCAGCGGCTTCGCTCCCTGGTCGGGATGGGCTTCGACTACGTGGTGGTGGCGCCCTGCATCACGGGCGTACCGATGGATGTGCGCCACGACCAGATCGTCCGCTTCGCCCGCGACGTGGCGCCCGAGTTCTCCTCGCGGTTCCGCAGCCCGCCCCGCCGCGTCGCCGCCGGCGAGTAGGAGACCCTGCCGTGAAGTTCGGCCTCTTCTACGAACACCAGCTGCCGCGGCCTTGGGGCGAGGGGGACGAGCACCGCCTGTTCAAGGAGGCGCTCGACCAGGCCGAGCTCGCCGACCGCCTCGGCTTCGATTACCTGTGGGAGGTGGAGCATCATTTTCTGGAGGAATACTCCCACTCCTCCGCGCCTGAGGTGTTCCTCGCCGCCTGCTCGCAGCGCACGCGGCGCATCCGCCTCGGCCACGGCGTCGTGCTCATGCCGCCGCAATACAACCACCCGGCGCGCGTCGCCGAGCGGCTCGCGACCCTCGACCTGGTCGCCGATGGCCGGGTCGATTGGGGGACGGGCGAATCCGCCGCCGCGCTGGAACTGGACGCCTTCGGCATCACGGTGGCCGAGAAGCGCCGCGCCTGGGAGGAGGCGACCCGAGAAGCCGCCAACATGATGGCGCTCTCCCCCTATCCCGGCTTCGAGGGCGAGTTCTTTTCCATGCCCTGCCGCAACATCGTGCCCAAGCCGGTGCAGAAGCCGCACCCGCCGCTCTGGGTCGCCTGCTCCAAGCGCGAGACCATCCACATGGCGGCGCGGTGCGGGATCGGCGCCCTCACCTTCGCCTTCATCGATCCAGCCGAGGCGGTGAAGTGGGCCAGCGAATACTACGCCATCATCCAGTCGGAGGCGTGCGTGCCAATCGGTCACGCGGTGAACGCCAACATCGCCATGGTGACCGGCCTCTCCTGCCACCGGAACGCGGCGGAGGCGATCCGCCGCGGCCTCGACGGCTTCCGCTTCTTCGGCTACGCCCTCGGCCACCACTACCTGTTCGGCGAGCACAAGCCCGGCTACACCGACATCTGGGCGGCATACGAGCGGGTGCGCGGCGAGATGCCGAACGAGGAGGGACGGCGCGGCATGGGCACGCCCGAGCAGGTGCGTGCCCACCTCGAGGTGTTCGCCGCCGCCGGCGTCGATCAGGTGATCTTCGTGCAGCAGGGCGGGCGCAACCGCCACGACCACATCTGCGAAACCCTGGAGCTGTTCGCGAGCGACGTAATGCCGCCCTTCAGGGAGCGGGAAGCGGCGCGCGAAGCGGCCAAGCGGGAACGCCTGGCCCCGGCGATCGTGGCCGCCCTCGCCCGCCGGCCGCGCGTGAGCGCGCCAGCCGCCGAAGCAGTCCCCGGCATCGTCGCGCTCGGGCGCAACATCGCCGCGCTGCAGCGCCCCAACGACATCACGCGGTAAGGGCGCGCTCGCTACCCGATCTCCCCCTCGTGCTCGATCTCCAGCACCACGCGCCGGACGCCGCCGACGCGGCGGACCAGAGGGATAAGGGAACACGGGATTCGGGACACAATACTTATTTCAATAATTAAGTATTGTGTCCCCGAAACTCTTTTTCCCTCCCCCCTTGCGGGGGAGGGTAGGGTGGGGGGTGATGGCGGCCGGGTATCGAGTGTTTGAGTCAATCCGCTAGCCCTTGCGCGCGCCCTCGCCGAGGGCTGCGATCAGGGCTGCCTGGAGGGTCGGATTGGCGGCGATGGCGCTGGCGTGGCGCAGGCTCGCACGGTTATAGGCCAGGGCCGCGCCGCCGGTGTCGCTGACCACGCCGCCGGCCTCGCTCACAACCAGGGCGGCTGCGGCCAGGTCCCAGTCGCTCTTGGGGCGGAGCGTCAGCATAGCATCGAAAGTTCCGGCGGCAACGAGCGCCATGCGGTAGGCGATCGAGCGCACCGCGACGATCTCGGCCTCGGCGAAGGCGGCGCTGGCCGGGCTCTCGTCCAGGTGCCGGCGCGAGGTGAGCAGGCGGGCGCCGGCAATGCCGGGATGGGTGCCGACCCGGATGGTGCGGCCGTTCAGCCGGGCGCCGCCGCCAAGGGTCGCCTCGAACAGCTCGTCGGTGGCGGGGTTGTAGACCGCGCCGGCGACGGCCTGGCCGTCCTCCACCAGGGCGGCGGCGATTGCGAACTCAGGGATGCCGCAGGCGAATGCGCGGGTGCCGTCGATCGGGTCCACCACCCAGACCCGGGGCGCCGTGAATCGAGTGGGGTCGTCCGCCCCTTCCTCCGACAACCAGGCGAAGCCCGCCCTGCCGGCTTTGAGGCGCGCGTACAACAGCCGATCGACCGCGAGGTCGGTCTCCGTGACGATCTGCCCCGGTGCTTTGTCCCAGGATTTGACGTCTCCGCCGAACGCGGCCCGCGCCAGCGCCCCCGCCTCGGCGACCGCCGCCAGCAGGCGCGAGTGCTCGACCAGGATCCCCTCAGACACCGGCGATCGTCATGCCGTCGATGCGCACCGTCGGCGCATTGGTGCCATAGCGGAAGACCAGGTCGTCCGCCGGGGTGAGGGCCTTGAACATGTCCTTCAAGTTGCCGGCAATGGTGAGCTCGCTCACCGCGTGGGTGCGGACGCCTTGGCTGATCCAGAAGCCGGCGGCGCCCCGGCTGTAGTCGCCGGTGACTCCGTTCACGCCCATGCCGATCAGTTCGGTGACGTAGAAGCCTTGCGCGATCTCGCCGACCAGCGCCTCCGGCGTGAGCCGCCCGGGCGCCAGATAGAGGTTGGTCGGCGCCGGCGACGGCGGCGCGGAGGTGCCGCGCGCCGCGTGGCCGGTGGTGGTGAGCCCGAGCTGGTTCGCCGAGCGCACGTCGAGCAGCCAGGTCTGCAGCACGCCGCCCGCGACCAGATCGCGCGCGCGGTTGGCCACGCCCTCGCCGTCGAACGGCTTGGAGGCGAGGCCGCGGCGGCGGTGCGGGTCGTCGGTGACGCGGATGCTGGGGGCGAACACCGACTGCCCCAGCCGGTCCTTCAGGAACGAGGTGCCACGTGTGATCGCCGGCCCGGAGATGGCGCCGACCAGGTGGCGGAGCAGGCTGTTGGCGACTCTCGGGTCGAACACCACCGGCACCTTGCATGTCGGCACCTTGCGCGGATGGAGGCGGGCGACCGCGCGCTCGCCGGCACGCCGGCCGACCGCCACGGCATCGTCCAGATCGGCCAGGAATCGGGCCGAGGTGAAGTCATAGTCGCGCTCCATCAGGGTGCCCGCGCCGGCCAGCACCGCGGCGCTGACACTGAAGCTGGAACCCTGGTAGTGGCCGGCGAAGCCGGTCGAGGTGACCAGCCAGATGCCGCTTCGGCCCCAGGAGGCGTCCGCGCCTTCGGAGTTGGTGACCCCGGCCACCGCGCGGGCGGCATCCTCGGCGGCCGCCGCGCGCTCCTCCAGAAGTGCGGCGGAGGGCTCGCTGCCGTCGAACAGGTCGAGGTCGGGCGGTGCCTTGGCCAGCAGGTCCGGCGCCGCCAGGCCGCAATGGGGATCCTCGGGCACGGCCTTGGCCATGGCGACGGCGCGCTCGACCAATTCGGTCAGGGCCGACGGGCCGGCGTCGCTGGAGGAGACGCTCGCCTGGCGCTTGCCGAAGAACACGCGCAGGCCCAAGTCCATGCCCTCCGATCGCTCCAGCCCCTCGGACTTGCCGAGCCGACGCGCGACCGAGAAGGAATCCCCCTGAACGAACACGGCATCGGCCGCATCCGCGCCCATGCGACGCGCGCGGGCAACCAGGTCGGAGAGCAAAGAAAGGCGATCAACGGCCATAGCAACTCCAAGTCGCAAAAGCCCTTCCTCCCCAGCGGGGAGGAGGGGTTGGGATGGTGGGGAGACAAGGCGCGCGAAGCGCGCTAGGGAACACGATGCTTACGCCTAATGTTGGTGGCGAGGGTGACCCTTTCCAGTCAGGTCGCGAGCAGCGTGCGCCACGCGCATGGGTCACGCCCATCTCCCAACCCTCTTCCCCGATCTCGGGGAAGAGGGCTTTGTTACTTCCAGATACTCCTTCCTTCCCCCGGCAGGCCGTAGCTGCCCCACGCCTGGGTGACCTTTTCGATCACCGCGTCGGTCATGCGGATCTTGCGGCCCCATTCGCGCGTGGTCTCGGGCGGCAGCTTGGTGGTGGCATCGATCCCGAGCTTGCCGCCGAGGCCGCTTGCGGGCGAGGCGAAGTCGAGATAGTCGATCGGCGTGTTCTCCAGCACGGTCAGGTCGCGCCCGGGATCGACCCGGGTCGAGATCGCCCACACCACGTCCTTCCAGTCGCGCGGGTTGATGTCGTCGTCCACGACGATCACGAACTTGGTGTACATGAACTGGCGCAGGTACGACCAGACCGCGAGCATGATGCGCTTGGCGTGGCCGGGATAGGCCTTGCGCATGGAGACCACGGCGACCCGGTAGGAGCAGCCCTCGGGCGGCAGCCAGAAGTCCACCACTTCCGGGAACTGCTGGGTGAAGAGAGGAATGAACAGCTCGTTCAGCGCCTCGCCCAGGACCGAGGGCTCGTCGGGCGGGCGGCCGGTGAAGGTCGAGAGATAGATCGGATCGCGGCGCATGGTGATCGCCGAGACCGTGAAGACCGGGAATTGCTCGACCGCGTTGTAGTAGCCGGTGTGGTCGCCGTAGGGCCCCTCGTCCTGGTAGTCCGCGAGCGAGACGTGCCCTTCGAGGACGATTTCGGCCTCGGCCGGGACCTGGAGCGGGATGGTCTTGCAGTCCACCAGCTCGACGCGCTCGCCGCGCAGCAGCCCGGCGAACTGGTACTCGGAGAGTGTGTCGGGCACCGGCGCCACGGCGGCCAGGATCGTACCGGGGTCGGCGCCGATCACCGCCGCCGCCGGAAAGGGCTCTGCCTTCGCCCCCTTCCAGCGCGCGTGGTGCTGGGCGCCGCCCCGGTGTTTCAACCAGCGCATCAGGGTCCGGTCACGCCCCACCACCTGCATGCGGTAGATGCCGAGGTTATAACCGTCGCTCCGCCCGCGCCCCGGCCCCTTGGTGACCACGAGCGGCCAGGTGATGAGGGGCGCCGGCTCTCCCGGCCAACAGGTCTGAATGGGAAGGCGCGCCAAATCGATATCGCCGCCTTTCAGCACTACCTGCTGGCAGGGGGCGGTGCTGACGCGCCTCGGCTTCATGGCGACCACGGTCTTGAGGAGCGGCAGGAGATCGAGCGCCTCACGCCAACCTCCCGGCGGCTCGGGCTGGCGCAGGAAGGCGAGGGTCTCGCCGAGCGCCCTGAGTTCGTGCGGCTCCCGGTTCATGCCCCAGGCGACCCGCTCCACCGTGCCGAACAGGTTCACTAGCACCGGCATGTCGTAGCGCCGGCCGCCCTCGGCGACATGCTCGAACAGGACCGCCGGCCCGCCCTGGGCCAGGAGGCGGGTCTGGATCTCGGTCATCTCGAGTACCGGCGAGACGGGCGCGCGCACCCGCACCAGCCGGCCGGCGCCTTCGAGGCGCGCCATGAAGTCGCGTAAACTGCGGTAGGCCATGCCCCATTGGGTCGGGCACGGCGCCGGTCGTCAAGGGCGGCGGCGGTGGGCTAGGGCAAGATCCGTTCTGCTGGAATCAACGGGCGCTGGCCTCATCCTTCGGATGAGCCTTCGACAAACTCAGGGTGAGGCCAGAAAATGAGCCCTCATCCTGAGCCTGTCGAAGGATGAGCCTGCCGAAGGATGCGGGCGTCGCAAGTGTGTCAAGCTGAACGGTCTCCGCTCTAGGCTGCATCACGCCGCCGCGCGCACTTCCAGCAGACCGGCCAGGTCCTCCAGGATCACGGCCAGGTCGAAGTCCTTGGGCGTGTAGATGCGGGCGACGCCGGAGGCGCGCATGGCCGCCGCGTCCTCGGGCGGGATGATGCCGCCGACCACCACCGGCGTGTCGTCGAGGCCCTCGGCGCGCAGGCGCTCCATCACCTCGGCGACCAGCGCGACGTGGCCGCCGGAGAGGATGGAGAGGCCGATCACGTCGGGGCTCTCCTGCACCGCCACGGTGGCGATGTGCTGTGGCGTCACGCGGATGCCGTCGTAGATCACCTCGAAGCCGGCGTCGCGGGCGGCAAGCGCCACCTGCTCCGCGCCGTTGGAATGGCCGTCGAGCCCGGGCTTCGCCACCAGCAGGCGCGGCGGCCGGCCCCAGCTTTGGCCGAGCGCCTGGACCCGCGCCCGCACGCGACCCATGCGTGCCCGCGTCGGCCCCGCCGCGCCGGCGACGCCAGTTGGCGCGCGGTACTCGCCGAAGATGGCGCGCAGAGCCGCCGCCCACTCGCCGGTGGTGACGCCGGCATGGGCGCAGGCGATCGAGGCCGGCATCACGTTCCGCCCCGCGCGCGCCGCCTGGGACAATTGCGCCAGCGCGGTCGTGACCGCGGCCCCGTCGCGCGCAGCGCGCCAGGCTCGCAACGCGGCGATCTGCTCGGCCTCGGCCGCCGCATCCACCACCACCACCGCATCCTGGCCGACAGCGAGCGGCGAGGGCGCGCTTTCGGTATACTTGTTGACCCCGACCACGGTGGTCGCGCCCGATTCGATCGCGGCCAGGCGACGCGCGTTCGACTCCACCAGCGCCTGCTTGATCGCTCCCGATTCCACCGCCGCGACCGCGCCGCCCAGGGCTTCGATGCGGGCGAGCTCGGCCGCCGCCGCAGCTTTCAGTTCGGCGACCTTGGCCGCGATCACGGTCGAGCCCGCGAAGATGTCATCGTAGTCGAGCAGGTCGGTCTCCTCCGCCACGATCTGCTGCAGGCGGAGACTCCATTGCTGGTCCTACTCGCGCGGCAGGCCGAGGGCCTCGTTCCAGGCCGGGAGCTGCACGGCGCGGGCGCGCGCATCCTTGGCGAGGACCACTGCCAGCATCTCCAGGAGAATGCGGTAGACGTTGTTCTCCGGCTGCTGCTCGGTGAGGCCGAGGGAGTTCACCTGGACGCCATAGCGGAAGCGGCGGAGCGCCGGATCGGTGACACCGTAGCGTTCGCGCCCGATCTGGTCCCAAAGCTCGGTGAAGGCGCGCATCTTGGCGAGCTGGGTGATGAAGCGGATGCCGGCGTTGACGAAGAAGCTGACCCGGCCGAACACTTGGCCGAAGTCCGCCGCCGCCACCTGGCCGGCATCCCGCACATGGTCGAGGACCGCAGTCGCGGTCGCGAGCGCATAAGCCAGCTCCTGCTCCGGCGTCGCCCCCGCTTCCTGCAGGTGGTAGGAGTAGACGTTGATCGGGTTCCACTTCGGCAGTTCGCGCACCGTGAACGCGATCACGTCGCCGGTGAGCCGGAGCGAGGGCGCGGGCGGGAAGATGTAGGTGCCGCGCGAGAGGTATTCCTTGATGATGTCGTTCTGCACCGTGCCGGTGAGCTCAGGCCGGCGCGCGCCTTGCGCCTCGGCCGCGGCAATATAGAGCGCGAGCAGCCAGGGCGCGGTCGCATTGATGGTCATGGAGGTGTTCATGCGCGCCAGCGGAATGCCGGCGCAGAGTGCCGCCATGTCGCCCAGATGGCAGACCGGTACGCCGACCCGCCCCACCTCGCCCCTGGCCAAGGGGTGGTCGCTGTCGTAGCCGGTCTGGGTCGGCGGATCGAAGGCGATGGAAAGGCCGGTCTGGCCGCGCGCGAGATTCGCGCGGTAGAGCGCGTTCGACGCCGCCGCCGAGGAATGCCCGGAATAGGTGCGCATGATCCAGGGGCGCTCGCGGCGCGGGCGCGCTCGGCTGTCGGCGCTCATCCACCCCTCCGTGATCGGCCGCGCAACTTAGCATATACAATATTATTTTACAGAATTATGCTGCGATGCAGCATATGCTGACTTAGACTTTTTAGGTTCTGCGCGGCGCAATGGGGACTCTTCCCCGTAGCATCCTAGCTGCACTGCGGCAAGGCTTCGCTAATGCGGCGCCCCGATCATTCCCTTCAGTCTCCGGCAAGAGGCCACCCATGAGCCAGCCCGCCACGGTCACCGCCTTCCCGGGCCCGACTAGGCCGCAGAAGGACCTCTATGGCATCGGCGAGATTCCGCCCCTCGGCCATGTGCCGAAGACCATGGTCGCCTGGGCTATCCGCCGCGAGCGCCATGGGCGGCCCGAGAGCGCCATGCGAGAGGAGGTGGTGCCGACGCCCGAGATCGACTCGGACGAGGTGCTGGTGCTGGTGATGGCCGCCGGCGTCAACTACAACGGCGTCTGGGCGGGCCTGGGCAAGCCGGTCTCCCCCTTCGATATCCACAAGTCGGACTACCACATTGCCGGCTCGGACGCGGCCGGCGTGGTCTGGGCGGTCGGCCGCCGGGTCAAGCGCTGGAAGGTCGGCGACGAGGTGGTGGTCCACTGCAACCAGGACGACGGCGACGACGAGGAGTGCAATGGCGGCGACCCGATGCTCTCGCCCTCCCAGCGCATCTGGGGCTACGAGACGCCGGACGGCTCCTTCGCCCAGTTCTGTCGGGTGCAGTCGCGCCAACTGATGCCGCGGCCGCGCCATCTGACCTGGGAGGAGAGCGGCTGCTATACCCTCACCCTCGCCACCGCCGGCGGTAATGCCCTCGCCGTGATCTCGGACGACTCCAAACGCGACTTCGTGATGTCCTTGGGCGTGCGCGCCGCGATCAACCGCTCGCAGTTCGACTGCTGGGGCCAGCTCCCCGACGTGGACGACGCCAAGGCCTACGCGGATTACATGAAGAAGGTGCGCCCCTGCGGCCGCGCCATCTGGGACGTGACCGGCAAGGGCAAGGACGTCGACATCGTCTTCGAGCACCCGGGCGAGCAAACCTTCCCGGTCGCCTGCTTCGTTGGGAAGTGGGGGCGGCATGGTGGAGTTCTGCGCCGGCACCACGGGCTACGAACGCGCGCTTCGTCTGGATCCGCCAGCAGCGCATCCAGGGCAGCCACTGCGCCAATTTGATGCAGGCCTCCCAAGTCAACCGCAGAGGATGTCGCCCCTTTTGCGCCGCCTCAGTTCGCCGCGAAGCAATAAAACAAGCCGGCGCCGCCGACCCGCTGCAGGTTTGCCGGAGCGCAGCCCGGCGTAGTGTGTGAATAGTTCCAGAAGTTGATGCCCTGGGGATTGCCGATCAGGTCGTGGTGGCCGACGACCGCGCTGCCCTGGCCGTCCGTGCTGCTGGTCCAGTTGCTGCAGGTCGCGTCGTTCGCCCCTGGGGCGGCCGTGCCGTCCTGCTGGGTCCCGGTGATTATGTCGTGCTGGTTGGGCGTGTCGCCGCGCCCCTTGACCGCCATGCCCTTTTCGTCGAGTCCGGTCTCCTTGTTGATCTTATTGTTGTCGCTGTGGAGCTCAGCCACATTGGCCGCGATCCGCACGCCCTTGGCGTTGAACCAGGGGCCGTTGCCGATGCGGTCCTTGGCGTTGACCCCGCCCGCGCCCTGGGTCGAGAGATAGGCTCGCCACGTCTTGCCGCCGGCGCCGGCGGCCTGGGCAAGGCTCTGGCAATGGCGGTCGGCACCTGCCAGTCAGCCGAGGTCGCCGCCCCTATCGAGCCCGACGCTGGTGATGAAGAAGTTCATCGGCGGCTGCTGGGCAAAGGCAGGGGCGCTCCCGAACAGGCCGAGTGCCGGAAGCCGGCGCGCGCCGACCGTGCGGGGTGCGTGGCCGCGGGATGAAAAGACATGGTCGGGGAGAGAGGATTTGAACCTCCGGCCCCTACGTCCCGAACGTAGTGCTCTACCAGGCTGAGCTACTCCCCGACGCGGGCGTTATAGCCGCCCCCCGCTACCCCCGCAAGCTGGCGCCCCCGCACCTTGGCGCCGGCGCGGTTCGGGGGTAGCCTCGCCCGCGCAATCGCTGAACCGAGGCGCCATGGCCCACACGCCGCGCCGCACACGCAAGTCCGCCGCCGCCGCCACGCCCAAGGGCGCGGCCCGCGCGCCCGCTCCCGGCGCCGGCCTCGAGCGCGCCATCGGCTTGGTGGTGCGCGCGTTCCGCCACGAGCTCGGCCTGACCGTCGCCGCGGCGGCCAAGGCCGCCGGCCTCTCGCCCGGCATGCTGTCGAAGATCGAGAACGGCCAGACCTCGCCGTCCTTGGCGACCCTGCAGGCGCTTTCGGCGGCACTCAACGTCCCCGTCACCGCCTTCTTCCGCCGCTTCGAGGAGAGCCGCGAGGCCTCCCATGTGCGCTCGGGCCAGGGCATGGTGATCGAGCGCCGCGGTAGCCGCGCCGGCCACCGTTACCAGCTCCTCGGCCACGGCTCCAGCCGCACCCTCTCGGTCGAGCCGATGCTGGTCACGCTGACCGCCGAGAGTGACGTGTTCCCGCTCTTCCAGCACGCCGGCACCGAGTTCCTCTACATGCTGGAGGGCGACATGGAGTACGTCCACGGCGGCACCACTTACCGCATGCGTTCGGGCGATTCCCTGATGTTCGACGGCGAGGCCGCGCACGGGCCGCTCCGCCTGATCCGCTTGCCGATCCGCTTCCTCTCCCTGATCGTCGCGGCGCGGCCCTGAGGCGTCTTGTTTCCTGACAGGAATAATTCTTTCATTGCCCGATGCGGGCGGCTAGACTGCAAGCCGTTGGCCCGGACCGTTCGGGTGCCGTCGTCGAGGGATTCGCCATGTGCGGCATCGTCGGCCTCTATCTCAAGAACCCGGCCCTGGAAGGTGCGCTCGGCCGGCACCTCGCCACCATGCTGATCGGCATGAGCGAGCGCGGCCCCGATTCGGCTGGCATCGCCGTC
The DNA here is from genome assembly GCA_009693995.1 of Alphaproteobacteria bacterium. GTDB lineage: Bacteria > Pseudomonadota > Alphaproteobacteria > SHWA01 > SHWA01 > SHWA01. The sequence continues at coordinate 10,811 of SHWA01000024.1, forward strand.
TACCGCGCCCCCGTCGCGGACGGCACGCTCAAGCTGACCTTGCGCGCAGCAGACGGCGCGTGCGACTGGGCGGCGCTGCGCCAGGCCTTTGCCCGCCATTTCGGCGAGCCTGTGACGCTTGCCGTCCACGCCAACCATGCCCTGGTGACGCTCGCCGCCGCCGAAGAGTTGGTGCGCGCGTTCTTAAGCCAGCACGCGCCCAACGCTGCCATCGTCGGCTATGGCCAGAGCATCGAGATGTACAAGGACATGGGCCTGCCGGCGGAGATCGTGGAGCGCTTCGCCTTTCGCTCGATGGGCGGCAGCCACGCCATCGGCCACACCCGCATGGCGACCGAGAGCGCGGTGACCACGGCGCATTCGCATCCTTTCACCGCCGCCGCCGACATGTGCCTGGTGCACAACGGCTCGCTCTCCAACCACAATCGGCTGCGCCAATGGCTCAGGCGCAAGGGCCAGGCGTTCGAGACCGACAACGACACCGAAGTCGCGGCGCGCTACTTCGCCTACCGCCTGGGCGAAGGCGCCAGCCTGAAGGAGGCGATGACCGCCGGGCTCAAGGACCTGGACGGGTTCTTCACCTTCGCCATGGCGACCCGGGACGGCTTCGCGGTGCTGCGCGACGGCATCGCCTGCAAGCCGGCGGTCATGGCCGAGAGCGACGACTGGGTCGCCATGGCCTCCGAGTACCGCAGCCTGGCCGCGCTCCCCGGCGTGGACGGGGCGAGAGTCTGGGAGCCGGAGCCGGAGGTGGTCTATTCCTGGTCGCGGGGAGAAGCCGCGTGATCACAGTCGATCTCGCGGCCGCGCCGCTCCGCGACCTCAACCGCCGCCTGCACTCCTTGCCGGCGAACACCAACGAGCGCGCCTGGCGGATCACCAATCCCAAGGGCGCCCACAACATCGCCGTCGGACTGACGCAAGGCATCGAGGTCACCATCGACGGCCATGTCGGCTACTACTGCGCCGGCATGAACCAGCGGGCACACGTGACGGTGAACGGCGAGTGCGGCTGGGGCATCGCCGAAAACATGATGTCAGGGGTGGTGCGGGTGAAGGGCAACGCCTCGCAAGCCGCCGGCGCGACCGGCCATGGCGGGCTGCTCGTGATCGAGGGCGACGCGGGCGCGCGCTGCGGCATTTCCATGAAGGGGATCGACATCGTGGTCGGCGGCTCGGTCGGCCACATGTCGGCGTTCATGGCCCAGGCCGGGCATCTGGTGGTCTCTGGCGACGCCGGCCCGGCGCTCGGCGATTCGATCTACGAGGCGGTGCTCTACGTCCAGGGCCGGGTCGCGAGCCTGGGGGCCGACTGCATCGAGAAGGAAATGACCGGCGCACACCAGGCCGCCCTGGCCCGGCTCCTGGAGCAGGCCGAGATCACGGCCGATGCCACGCGCTTCCGCCGCTACGGCTCGGCACGCAAGCTGTACCACTTCCACACCGATCACGCGGACGCCTACTGAACCATGGCGCGCGCGTGGACCGACCCCCCACCCTGCCCTCCCCCGCAAGGGGGGAGGGAATCCCAGGTTCCGCCGCAGCGCCCCCTCCCCCTCGACGGGGGAGGGTTGGGGTGGGGGTGATGCCGCCGCGATAATTTTGGATTTTCGTCGCATGAGGACCTGACCGCCATGACCGTCGATCCCCGACTTTTGCGCGAATCCGCTACCTTCCCGCGCGAGGTGCTGGCTGAGATCCACCGCGCCGCCGACGAGGGCCTCTATTACATCCGCGGCTTCGGCACCAAGCGCAAGCTCCCCACCTTCGACGACCTGGTGTTCCTGGGCGCGTCCCTCTCGCGCTACCCGCTCGAAGGCTACCGCGAGCGGTGCGACACCAGCGTCACACTGGGGACGCGCTTCGCGTCCAAGCCGATCGAGCTCAAGATCCCCATCACCATCGCCGGCATGAGCTTCGGCGCCCTCGGGGCGCATGCCAAGGAGGCGTTGGGGCGGGCGGCGACCGCCATGGGTACCTCGACCACGACAGGGGACGGCGGCATGACCGAGGAGGAGCGGCGCTCCTCCAAGACTCTCGTCTACCAGTACCTCCCCTCGCGCTACGGCATGAACCCGGACGACCTGCGGCGGGCGGACGCGATCGAGATCGTGGTCGGCCAGGGGGCGAAGCCCGGCGGCGGCGGCATGCTGCTCGGCATGAAGATCACCGAGCGGGTCGCCGGCATGCGCACGCTCCCGGTCGGCATCGACCAGCGCAGCGCCTGCCGCCACCCCGACTGGACCGGCCCCGATGATCTCACCATCAAGATCCAGGAGCTGCGCGAGATCACCGACTGGGAGAAGCCGATCTACGTCAAGATCGGCGCCACCCGCCCGCAGTACGACGTGCCCCTCGCCGTCAAGGCCGGCGCCGACGTGATCGTCCTCGACGGCATGCAGGGCGGCACCGCCGCGACCCAGGACGTGTTCATCGAGCACGCCGGCATCCCCCTCCTCCCCGCCGTGCGGCTCGCCGTCGAGGCCCTCCAAGAGCTCGACATGCACCGCAAGGTGCAGCTCATCGTCTCGGGCGGCATCCGCACCGGGGCGGACGTGGCCAAGGCCCTCGCCATGGGGGCGGATGCGGTCTCGATCGGCACCGCCGCCCTGGTCGCACTCGGGTGCAACCGGCCCGAATACGTGGCGGACTACCACGCCCTCGGCACCGAGCCCGGCTTCTGCCACCACTGCCACACCGGGCGCTGTCCGGTCGGCGTCACCACCCAGATTCCCGAGCTCGAGGCGCGGCTCCGGCCCGAACAGGGCGCGCGGCGGATGCAGAACTTCCTCACCACCATGACCTTGGAGTTGCAGACCTTGGCGCGCGCCTGCGGCAAGAGCCACGTCCTCAACCTGGAGCCCGAGGACATGGTGGCACTCACCATCGAGGCCGCCGCCATGGCAGGCGTGCCGCTCGCCGGCACCAACTGGATTCCGGGCCGAGGCGGCCTGTAGATTGGACCACGCGGTCGATCGGCCGCAGCAAAAAACTAGGGGGGCATCACTCATGGTCGAGATGGACCTGGCCAAGGTCGCCAAGCAGAAGAACATCCGCTATTTCCTGATCAGCTTCGTCGATCTGTTCGGCGCCACCCGCGCCAAGCTGGTGCCGGCGGCCGCGATCACCGAGATGCAGAAGGCGGGCGCCGGGTTCGCCGGCTTTGCGGTCTGGTTCGACCACACCCCCGCCTACCCCGACATGTTCGCCATTCCCGACCCCGCCAGCCTGATCCAGCTCCCCTGGCAGCCCGAGGTCGCCTGGGTCGCCGCCGACCTCAAGATGGCCGGCAAGCCCGTGGCGGACGCGCCACGCCACGCGCTCAAGCTACAGATCGCCCGGATGGCGGCCGCCGGCTACCGGCCGAAGATGGGCATCGAGTGCGAGTACTTCCTGATGAACGCCGACGCCTCGGCGATCTCGGACCACCGCGACACCCAGGAGAAGCCCTGCTACGACCAGTCGGCGCTGATGCGCCGCTTCGGCGTGATCAGCGAGATTTGCGACCACATGCTGACCTTGGGGTGGGGCGCCTATCAGAACGACCACGAGGACGCCAACGGCCAGTTCGAGATGAACTGGGCCTATGACGACGTGCTGCTCACCGCCGACCGCCACGTGTTCTTCAAGTTCATGGTCAAGACGGTCGCCGAGAAGCACGGCTACCGCGCGACCTTCATGCCGAAGCCCTTCGCCAACCTCACGGGCAGCGGCTGCCACGTCCACTTCAGCCTGTGGAACCGGGGCGGCACCAAGAACCTGTTCGACGACCCCAAGGGCGAACTCGGGCTCGCCACCCTCGGCTACCAGTTCCTGGCCGGCGTGCTGCACTCGGCCGAGGCGCTCTGCGCCTTCACCAACCCGACGGTGAATTCCTACAAGCGCATCAACGCCCCGCGCACGGTCTCGGGCGCCACTTGGTCGCCCAACACCATCACCTACGGCGGCAACAACCGCACCCACATGGTGCGCATCCCCGACGCCGGCCGGTTCGAGTTCCGCCTGCCCGACGGCGCCGCCAACCCCTACCTGTCGCCGGCCGCGATCCTGATCGCGGGACTGGACGGGATCGAGGCCAAGCGCGATCCGGGCAAGCGCCTCGACATCGACATGTACGCCGAAGGACACAAGGTGCGGGGCGTGCGCCGCCTGCCCCTCAACCTGCTGGACGCGCTCCGCAACGCGGACAAGAGCAAGCTGTTCCGCACCGGCTTCGGCGACGCGCTCTTGAACGCTTACATCAACCTGAAGACAGCGCACTGGAACGCCTACATGCGGCACCTCACCGAGTTCGAGCGCGAGACCACGCTGGATATTTAAGAGAAGTCCCTTCCTCCCCGGCGGGGAGGAAGGGATTAGGGATGGCGGGGGACCACGCGCCGCGAGGCGCGGGGCTGGAGATTTGGGATCGAGATTCGGGGACACAATACTTACGGCGCACCCGCCGAGATTCGGGGACACAATACTTAATTCGGCGCACCGGCAAAGCTGGGATCAGGAATCGGAATGAAATTAAGTATTGTGTCCCCGAAATGGGATCGCGCTTTCCTGGCTGAGCCGCGCACCTTTTGGCGCGTGGTCGCACCCCATCCCGTCGGGCGCGCGGGGCAACCGCGCCCGATCCCTTCCCCGCCCGCGGGGAAGGGGCCTTTCTTACTTACTCCTTGGCCCCGAAGATCGCGGTGCCTACCCGCACGTGGGTCGCCCCGAACCGGACCGCGATCTCGTAGTCGTGGCTCATGCCCATACTCAGGCCGGCGACGCTGTTCCTGGCCGCGATGTCGGCGAGCAGGGCGAAGTGCAGCCCGGGTTCCTCGTCCGCAGGGGGAATGCACATGAGGCCGGCAACCACCAGCCCGAGCCCACGGACGTGGGCAATCAAGGCATCGGCCGCGAGCGGGAGAACGCCGCCCTTCTGCGGCTCCGCGCCGGTGTTCACCTGGACGAACAGGTCGGGCCGGCGGCCCTGGCGCTCGATCTCGTGCGCGAGGCCTTCCGCGAGCTTGGGCCGGTCCACCGTTTCGATGGCATCGAAGAGCGCCACCGCCTCCCTGGCCTTGTTGGTCTGCAGGCCGCCGATGAGATGCAGGCGGAGATCGGAAAACTCGGCCCGGAGCGCCGGCCACTTGGCGGCCGCCTCCTGCACCCGGTTCTCGCCATAGCGGCGCTGGCCGGCCAGGATCGCCGGGCGGATGCGCGCGTGCCCATGGGTCTTGGCGACGGCCACCAGGCGGACGCCGGCCGGGTCGCGCCCCGCCTCCTTGGCCGCGGCGGCGATTCGGGCCTTGACTGCGGCCAGGTTCGCGGCGACATCGACGGCGGTAGCGGCGGTGTCAGTCATGGCCATGCGGAACCCCGGCGCGGGACAGGCGCCGACCCTAGCAGAGCGGGCGCGGGCCCTCAACGCGGCCGCCCGGCGGGGCCACGCGCGCGCGCAATCTTTGCCCGCCCTGATCCTGATGACCGACGCACGCCGCCTGCCCGACCCCGCCGCCGCCATCCGCCGCCTGCCCAGGGGAGCGGCGGTGATCCTGCGCCATCCCGAGGCGCGCGCGCGGGCGGCATTGGCAATCGCGCTTCTCCCCCTCTGCCGGCGACGGGGGGTGCGGCTGCTGATCGCGGCCGATGCGGCCCTCGCCCGGCGCTTGCGCGCCGATGGCGTGCACCTGCCCGAAGCCATGCTGGGGCGGGCCCGCCTCGGCCCCCGCCCGCGCCGCTGGCTGGTGACGGCCGCCGCCCACGGGGCGCGGGGCCTCCGGGCCGCGGCAGGTGCGGGCGCGGATGCCGTGCTGCTGGCGCCCGTGTTCCGCACGCCGAGCCACCCGGAAGTGCCCCCGCTCGGGGTGCTCCGCTTTGCCGCTCTGGTGCGGGCAGCCAGGCTCCCGGTCTATGCCCTGGGCGGGATCGACGCGCTGGCCGCGGCGCGCCTCCGGGGATCGGGTGCCGTCGGCATCGCGGCGATCGGGGCGCTTGCGCCCCCCGGCCTTGAGACGGCTTGATCCGGCACCCCATATCCTGAAGTCTGGGTGGTTGATTGGAGCGAGACATGGGCGAACGAGACGCGGGCGGCTGGCACGGCACCACTATTCTCGCCGTGCGGCGCGCCAAGCAGGTGGTGATCGCCGGCGACGGCCAGGTGAGCCTCGGCAATACCGTGCTCAAGGCGAACGCGCGCAAGGTCCGCCGCATCGGCGGCGGCGGCATCCTGGTCGGCTTCGCCGGAGCGACGGCGGACGCCTTCACCCTGGTCGAGCGGCTGGAAGCGAAGCTCGAGGCCTATCCGGGGCAGCTTACCCGCGCCTGCGTCGAGCTCGCCAAGGACTGGCGCACCGACCGTTACCTGCGCCGGCTGGAAGCCATGATGGCGGTGGCGGATGCCCGGGTCTCGCTGGTCCTCACCGGAACCGGCGACGTGCTGGAGCCCGAGGACGGGCTGATCGGCATCGGCTCGGGCGGCAACTTCGCCCTGGCCGCCGCCCGCGCGCTCCTCACCGTCGAGGGCCTGGGCGCCGAGGAGATCGCGCGCCGCTCACTCGCCATTGCCGCCGACATCTGCGTCTTCACCAACCGCAACGTGACGCTGGAGGCGATCGACCTGCCATGACCGCGTTCAGCCCGCGCGAGATCGTCTCCGAGCTCGACCGCCACATCGTCGGCCAGCACGACGCCAAGCGCGCCGTCGCCATTGCGCTGCGCAACCGCTGGCGGCGCCAGCAGCTCCCCGAGGATTTGCGCGAGGACGTGCTGCCCAAGAACATCCTGATGATCGGCCCGACGGGGGTGGGCAAGACCGAGATAGCGCGCCGCCTCGCCCGCCTCGCCCAGGCGCCCTTCATCAAGGTGGAGGCGACCAAGTTCACCGAGGTCGGCTATGTCGGGCGCGACGTGGACCAGATCATCCGCGATCTGGTGGAGATCGCCATCGCCCAGACGCGCGAGCGCCTGCGCAAGGAGGTGACCGCCAAGGCCGAACTCGCCGCCGAGGAGCGGGTGCTGGATGCGCTCGTCGGCCCGGCTGCCTCGCCCGAGACCCGGCAGAAGTTCCGCAAGATGCTGCGCGAGGGATCCCTTTCGGGGCGCGAGATCGAGGTCGAGGTGGCGGACACGGCCAGCCCCTTCCCGACCCTCGACATCCCCGGCATGCCGGGGTCGCAGATGGGCATGCTCAATCTGGGCGATATGTTCGGCAAGGCCTTCGGCGGCCGCAAGAAGACGCGGAAACTCTCGGTCGCTGACTCCTACACCGTCCTCATGGCCGAGGAATCGGACAAGCTGCTCGATCAGGAGAAGGTGGTGAAGGACGCCATCCACGCGGTGGAAGAAAACGGCATCGTCTTCATCGACGAGATCGACAAGATCACGGCGCGCAGCGAACGCATGGGCGCAGATGTCAGCCGCGAAGGCGTGCAGCGCGACCTGCTGCCGCTCATCGAAGGCACCACGGTCTCGACCAAGCACGGCGCGGTCAAGACCGACCATGTGCTGTTCATCGCCTCCGGCGCCTTCCACATGGCGAAGCCCTCGGACCTGCTGCCCGAGCTCCAGGGCCGCCTCCCGATCCGGGTCGAGCTGAAGGCGCTCAGCCGCGAGGACCTGGTGCGGATCCTGACCGAGCCGGAAACGAGTCTCATCCGCCAGTACAAGGCGCTGCTCGCCACCGAAGGCGTGACCCTGGAGTTCACCGAAGACGGCATCAAGGAAATCGCCGAGGTCGCCGCCGCCGTGAATGAGGGGGTGGAGAACATCGGCGCCCGCCGCCTGCACACCGTGCTGGAGCGCCTGCTTGACGACGTCTCCTTCCACGCCGGCGACCGCTCCGGCACCACGGTCACGGTGGACGCGGCGTATGTGAGGAAGAACGTGGGGAACTTGGCGAAGAACGTGGATTTGAGCAGGTTTATTTTGTGAGGAAATCTGAATAAGCGACAGAGATCAGGGGGTTTTCTATAGTATCTTCGCATCGAGTAATCTATAATCATAGAGATCAAGCCACAAATCTCAACATGTTCTCGATAGATTTTGTGATCGATTCAGGCTCCTCATCCAGAGGAATAACAGCATGATAAGTGCGGGTGCTACTGCGGGTGCTAATATTTCCGGGAACCGAGAACTTCGGATAGTCAGGGCCGCAACCGTTTTTATGGAACTTCTCGTCCTTGACGAGCGTAGTTCTATCTGTGTTCTTTAACTTCTGCCTGCAAAGATAGCGACGACCACGATTATCAGCGGCCACGAGGCCAAGTTTATTGATATCCAGTGTTCCCACTGGGACGTCGATCAGAAGCCTTTTATTGGCGTAATAGAAGTGATGCTTGCGCGCCAATATTTCTTTATTATTCTTCGATTCTGTAATCTACTTCCACATTATTTTCCGATTATGATGAGTTAGATATCCATTGACTGGAAATGTATCGGTGACTGGAGTTCCCATAAACGCGTGACGCGTCTGGTTGAATGCGTCTTTTTGTTGCGCACAGTAAATTATCTTCTTCATACCTTCATTCCTTTTGAAAGATGGTTAACTTTCTTACTGGTTAGACAATAAAAATATTGACGAATCATAATTGACGTGGGTGTATAATTATACTGGATTCCTCGATTGTCCAACGGTAAATCTTCGCAACAGTGCCGTTGAAGGAAGATCGCGGCAGCCCGGGGCGCCTTGCCGCGCTTGCCGGGCGGGGAAGAATCTGAAGGAGAAGTAACCTTGCCGCTCACGCGGAGTTTCAAGGAGGCCGGCATTGATCGCGCGCGGCGCGATCCCACCTTCCGCGAAGAGCTGCTCGCCGAGGCGATAGAATGCTTCCTGGCCGGCGACGTGGGCGCGGGCAAGATCATCCTCCGTGACTACATCAACGCGACCATCGGCTTCAAGGAACTGGCGCGCGCTACCGGAAAGAAGGACACCAGCCTGATGCGCATGCTGGGGCCGAAGGGCAACCCGGCGGCCTGCAACCTTTTCGCGCTCGTCGCCCAGTTGCAGCGGCGCGAGCGGACGCGGTTGCACGTGACGCCGGTGCGGTAGCGGGTCTCGACCGGAGCGTTCGCAAATGAACAGGACTTCCGAGATGGCCGACGACGTGCGTGCCTTCGATGCCGCGGTCGTCGCGGGGGAGGAGACCTTTCCCCATGCGGTGGTCATGCGCCTGCACGCCGGCGAGCACCCGTTGCGGGTGTTCCGCGAGCATCGCGGTTCTCCCAGGCGGCGCTGGCCAAGGCCGCCGGCACCGACCGGCAATACCTGCATCAGATAGAGGCCGGTCTTTGCCTGAGCTCCACCGCGCTCCTCGCCCGCCTGGCGCGGGCGCTCTGCATCGACCTCGATGCGCTGGTGCCTTGGGCACGGTGAACGGCGTTCATCCAGGAGTTGCCCGATAGGGCGCAACCACGATTTCGCCCGCGCGCTTGCGCGCCTGGGCGATGTCGAAGGCGCATTTCATGCCCATCAGGGTCTCGAGGTCGGCGCCGAACGCCTTCTCCAGGCGGATCGCCATGTCGGCTGAAAGTGCCGCGCGGCCGTTCAGAAAAGCCGAGAGCGCCGGTCGGGTGACGCCGAGCGCCTCGGCGGCGGCGGTCACCGTCAGGCCGAGCGGCTCCAGCAGGATGAGCCGGACGAACGCGCCGGGGTGGGACGGGCGCTTCATTCGGAAGCCGCGCTTCGCACGTGAAGTCCTGTCCCCTCGTGATTCCTTGCCTGCCATCACGCCCCCCGCTTCCGGCGCAGCAGCACATAGAGCGCGCCGGCGCCGCCGTCCGGCACCTGGGCCGGGGTGAAGGAGAGGACGAGGGGGCGGAGCGGGGCCTCGTTCAGCCAGCGCGGCACGCCCTTGCGGATCACGCCTTCGCCGCCCCGCCCCTTGCCGGTGACGACCAGCAGGCAGCGCTGGCCGGCCCGCGCTGAGCGCACCAGGAACTGCTGCAATGCCGCGTGGGCCGCGGCTTCGGTCCGGCCGTGCAGGTCGATCCGCGCGTCGATCGCCATCCGCCCGCGGCGCAGGCGCTGGGCGGTGCGCTTGTCCACCCCCGCCACCATGCCCGGTAGGAGCGGCGGCAGCGCCGCCTTGGTCTTTGCCGGCGGCGGCGCGGCCGGGCGGGGCGGAGCGGGCGCCTCCGGCACGGCGGGCGCGGATGCCGCCGGCGCGGATGCTACGGGCGCGGGCTTCGGCACGGCCGGCCGGCGCCGTTTGAGCGGGCGCACCTCGCGCATGGCGCGGCGGAAGAGCGTCTGGTCGTCGTCGCTGGTCATGGGCCATGGTAGCAAAGCGCCGCCGCCCCGCGGGCAAGAAGCGGCGCGGGCCTAGTAGACTGCGGCAAATCCCCGACCGCGGGTTTGTCCTCGCCCTTCGACAGGCTCAGGGTGAGGTCAAACCCGCGAACCAATCACCCTCACCCTGAGCCCGTCGAAGGGCGAGGGTGAGCGACCCGGTTTTTCCACAGCTTCTTAGCTCTGGCCGGCGAGCAGATCGCGGAGCACGGTCTTCAGCACCTTGCCGTAGTTATTCTTGGGCAGCGCGGCGACGAAGCGGTAGGCCTTGGGGCGCTTGTAGCGGGCGATGCGCGCCAGGCAGAGGGCATCCAGGGCCGCCGGCTCCAGCACGGCGCCCGGCCGCGCCACCACGAAGGCGACCACCTCTTCGCCCCATTCGGGATCGGGCCGCCCGACCACGGCGGCCTCCGCCACGTCGGCGTGGGTGAGGAGCACCTCCTCCACCTCGCGCGGATAGATGTTGCTGCCACCCGAGATGATCAGGTCCTTGGAGCGGTCCTTCAGGGTGAGGAAGCCGTCCGCATCCAGGGCGCCGAGGTCGCCGGTGTGCAGCCAGCCGCCGCGCAGGGTCGCCGCGGTCGCCTCGGCATCGCCCCAGTAGCCGGCCATCACCACCTCGCCCTTGACCAGGACCTCGCCGATTTCGCCGACGGCCACGTCGCGGTCTGATGCGTCCACCACCCGCACCAGGGTGTCGGTGCGCGCGACCCCGACCGAGGCCAGGCGCTCGCGCCGGCGCGGGTGGGCGGCGTCGGCGTGCACCGCCTTGGAAACCGATGTGATGGTCATCGGGCTCTCGCCCTGGCCATAGATCTGGGCCAGCTTCGGCCCGAAGGCGGCGAGCGCCTGCTCGAGATCGGCCAGGTACATTGGCCCGCCGCCATAGACCAGGGTCTTGAGGTTGGTGGTGTCGGTGCCCCCAGCCGCCGCCACCAGCCGCTGCACCATGGTGGGGGCGAAGAAGAAGCTGGCGCGCGGGTGGTAGCGGATGAGGTCCAGCACCTCGGCCGGGTCGAAGTGGCCGCTCTCCGGGATCACCTGCGCCGCCGCCTTCGCCACATGGGGCAGGATGTAGATGCCCGAGCCATGGCTCATGGGCGCGGCATGGATGATGCAGTCGGCCGGCCCGATGGTATCCACGTCGGCGAGATGCGAAAGGGTCGCGAACATCAGGTTGCGGTGAGTGAGGGTCGCCCCCTTGGGCCGCCCCGTGGTGCCACTGGTGTAGAAGAGCCAGGCGGGGTCGGCGGGCGCAGCCGGCGCGAGCGGGGCAGGCATGGCCGCGAACAGCGCTCGGTACTCGGCGCCGCCGACCGGGATCACCCGCTCCAGCCCCGGCACCGTGTCGGCGAGCGGTGCGACGGAGGCCGCTAGGTCGGGCGTGGCGAAGGCGAGCCGGCTCCCCGACTGCTCCAGGATAAAGGCGAACTCGCGCGGGTGCAGGCGGGCGTTCATGGGCACGGCGCAGAGGCCCGCCCACCAGGCGCCGAACAGGATCTCCAGGTATTCCGGACAGTTGCCCATGGCGAGCGCGACCCGCGCGCCGGGGGCCAGGGTGCGGCGGAGCGACGCGGCGAGGCTCGCCGCGCGCCCCGCCAACTCGGCATAGGCGAGATAGGTGCGCCGCCCCCGCACCACCGCCGGGCGGTCGGGATGCTGGGTCGCGGCCTTCGCCAGCAGATGGGCGACGTTCACGGTTCCTCCGGGGCCAAAACAGTCGCAAGTTGCAACGGCCAGCGCCGGCCAATCAGTGCTTCTGGTCGATTCCGGCCTGTCTCAAGATGGCTTTGGCGGTATGTCGCGACTTGATTCGGGCATCGACGGTGATGTGCCGCTTGGTGATCGGGCTGAACCAGATTTCGTGATCGCCCTTGCCCTGGCGGACCAGCCGGCAGCCATGCTGCCGTAGGAGAGCCCGCACATCCCGTTCTTAGCCCGCCACGGCTTATGTGCCGGAACCGGGACCCGCACCAGGCGTTCGCTGACCACCGATACCTGCACGGCACGGTCCTGCCGGAAGGTGCCGGTGAGGCCATTCAGCTTTAGGAGCTGCGGAATCATCACCCGCAGTTTTTGCAGCAGCAGCTCTTCGGTCTCGGCCTCGGTGACGAGACCCGGGATATCGCGGCTGGTGGCACACCAAACTGACGCCTCGGAGTCCCAGACCGCCTTCACCTTCAGGATGCGGGGGCCTGCCATCGTTCGCTCCTCTGGTTGGCGCGAGCATATGTCACTCCGGCTTGTGCCGACGACTCCAATGTTCGTCCGCGCGTGCTGGCCACAAGCCGCCTCACGGTTCCTCCGGCGCCTTAACGCGGCGGAAGGCGGCGAGCAGGAGGAGATCGTAGACGATCTTGAGGCCGCCGCCGATCACCAGCGGCCACCCCTGTGCCGAGAGGCCGAGGAGCGCGCCGGCGAGGACCGGGGAGAGCGCGGTCGCGAGGCTCCGCGGCAGCTGGGTGAAGCTCGCCGCCGCCAGGCGCTCCGCCGGCGTCACCACCGCCATGACATAGGAGGTGCGGGTCGGCACGTCCATCTGGGCGAGGGCGCTGCGGAGCATCAGGCAGCCGAGAGCGAACGGCAAGGTCGGCATGAGTGGCGCCAGCACCAGGAGCAGGTTCGCCGGCAGGTGGGTGAAGACCATGGTGTTGACCAGGCCGATGCGCCGCGCGATCCGCACCGCCACCAGGTAGGAGAACGCGGTCAGCACGCTCGACCAGAAGAAGAAGGCACCGGCGGCGGCGAGCGACAGGCCGAAGCGCTGGAACAGCCAAAGCGCGAGTAGCGATTGCACCACGAAGCCGCCGGCGAAGGCGTCCAGGCTGAAGAGGAGCGCGAGGCGGTAGACGATGCCGCGCGACGGCCCGAGCGGCGCCGGCGGGCGTGCCTCGGCTGCCGGTGCCTTGGGCAGCCGGCGGTAAAGGGCGAGCACCACGAGGCCGAGCAGGGCATAGACGCCGAAGGCCGCCGGCAGCACCCGCACCAGGGGCACGCCGAGGGCTGCCGCCGCCGGCTCGGGCAGCGTGGCCAGGAGCGCGCCCGCCGCGGCGGCGAGGGATCCCAACAGGCTGTACCGGGCGAAGAGCGCGGTGCGGTCGGCGGCGCCCACTTGCTGGGCGAGGAGGGCGTGCTCCAGGGGAACCGCGATGCCCAAGTCCCCCGCGCTCGGGTTGAGGGTGCCGACGCAGGCCACCAGCAGAAGTGGCCACCAGCCGTCGAGCAGGCCGAAACCCGTGCCCGTCGCCACCATCATGCCGGCCGCCAGCAGCAGCAGCGGCCGGCGCCGGATGCGGTGGCCGAGGGCGCCGAGGGCCAGGGTCAGGAGCGCCGCGCCGAGGAGCGCGGCGGTGGTCAGCACGCCGACCTGGAAGGCATCGAAGCCGACGGCGAGCAGGTGCGCCGGTAGCACCACCGCGACCATGCCGTCGCCGAGCGCCCGCAAGGACCGCGCCACCAGCAGCAGGCGGGCGTCGGCGGAGACGCCCGCGGGCAGCAGCCTCACCCCTCCGCCTCGATCCGTTCCATGGCCTCGTCCGACAGGCCGAAATGGTGGCCGATCTCGTGGATCAGGACATGGCGCACCACCGCCTCCAGCGTCTCCTCGCCGCCGCACCAGTAGTCGAGGAGCGGGCGCCGGTAGAGCAGGATCATGTCCACGTCCTCGCGCACGTCGTGCACGCTTCTCCGGTCGAGGGAGACGCCGCGGTAGAGGCCGAGCAGGTCGAACTCGCTCTCGATTCCCATCTCGTCGAGCGTCTCCTCGTCGGCAAAGTCCTCGATCCGGACCACCACGTCGTGGACGAAGCGGCGCAACTCGGCCGGCAGCCCGGCGAGGGCGACGTGGGCCAGCGCCTCGATATCGGCGGCGTTCGGCGCCGGGCCGATGGAGTCGGTGGTGTCCCGGCCACCCACTCAGCGTGGCCCCAGCCGGATCGCACCGTCGAGGCGGATCACCTCGCCGTTCAGCATCGGGTTGGCCAGGATGTGCAACACCAGGCTTGCATACTCCTCCGGCCGGCCGAGGCGGGACGGGAAGGGAATGCTGGCGGCGAGACTGTCCTGCACCGCTTCGCTCATGCCGAACAGCATCCTTGTGCCGAAGATGCCGGGGGCGATGGTCATCACCCGGATGCCGAAGCGGGCGAGCTCGCGCGCCGCCGGCAGGGTCATGGCGGCGACCGCGCCCTTGGAGGCGGCATAGGCCGCCTGGCCGACCTGGCCCTCGAAGGCAGCGACGGATGCCGTATTCACGATCACGCCGCGCTCGCCCTCGGCGTTGGGCGCCAG
>SHWA01000025.1 GCA_009693995.1 Alphaproteobacteria bacterium
AGCCGCCGGTCGCGAACAGCAGCGCGACGGCGAACATCTGGAACCTGCGCTTGTCCACCCAGCGCCCCAGAACCATGCCGAGGTGGCCGCCCAGGATGGCGAAAGGCGTGATGCCGGCGGCTATCACCAGGGTGCGGGAATCGATGCCGAGGACGAGGATCTGCAGGACCAAGCTCGCCACATAGGCGAAGATCACCGAGGTCAGCGCGGTGCCGCGGATCGTCTTCTCGTGCAGCGGACTGTCGGCGAAATACATCAGCACGGCCACCCCCGGCATGCCGAGGGAGGGCGCCAGCACCCCGGCCCCGAAGCCGCACGCGTAATCGGCGACCGCCGGCGGTCGCTTCGCCTCGGGCGTCTCGCGTCGGCGGGCGCGCTTCCGGGAATGCAGGATCAGCCCGGCGAACAGCAGGATCACCGCCGCCACCAGCAGCTTGATGACGAACAGGCTGGCGAAGGCGTAGATCAGGAGCCCGGCCGGCAGCCCCGGCAGGTTGCCGACCACGAAGCGGCGCATGAAGGTCTTGTCCGCCTCGCGCCAGATGGTGGGCAGGATCGAGAGCGCGATCAGGATGGTGACGATGATGTTGATCTGCACCGCCTCCACCGCATGGAGGGCAAGCAGAAACACGGGCACGGCCAGAATCGAGAAGCCGAACCCCGTCGCCGACTGCACCAGCGCGGCGCCGAAGGTGGCGAGCGTCAGCAGCAGCCAGTCGGCGAACGCCATGGCGCCGGCCGCGCGGGGCGCCCGCGGCGCTCAGATCGGCTCGTCGGCGGGGGTGCGCAGGCGGCGCGCCGGGTAGGGCTTGGCGGGGTGAGCGGCGAGGGCCGCCTCGTCGATGTCGACGCCGAGGCCGGGGGCGGTCGGCAGGTCGATGTACCCGCCCTTCGGCTTGAGCTGGTTCGGCGACACCTTGTCGCCGAAGGCGGTCAGGGCAACGAAATACTCGGTGATGATGAAGTTGGGCATGGTCGCCGCCGCATGCACCGTCGCGGCCAGCCCGAGGACCGTCGAGTTGTAATTGTGCGGCGAGACCGCGACCAGATAGGGCTCGGCCATGGCCGCGATCTCCTTCAACTCCAGGATGCCGCCGACGCAGCAGACATCGGGGTTGAGGATGTCGGCGACACGCTTCTCGAGCAGGGGACGGAAGCCCTGCTTGGTATAGGTGGCCTCGCCGATGACGATGGGAAGCCCGGTCGCGTGCCGCACCTCGGCCAGGGCCTCCGGGTTCTCGGCGATGTTGGGTTCCTCCAGCCAGTAGAGGCCGGACTCGGCGAGCTTGCGGTCGAGGCGGATCGCGTGCATCGGGGCCAGGCGCCGGTGCTGGTCGATCAAGAGGTCCACATCGGGTCCGACGGCGGCGCGGACCGCCTTGGTCACGGCGAGGGCGTGCGCCTCGTGCTCTTTCGGGATGAAATGGCGCCAGGGCTGGGGCAGGGGATCGAACTTCATCGCCGTGAAGCCCATGGCCACCACCTTTTCGGCGGCGCGGGCGAAGTCGGCCGGCTCGCGCACCCCCTCGGCCCAGCCGTTGGCATAGACCCGCACGCGGTCGCGGCAGCGCCCGCCGAGCAGGTTGTAGACCGGCTGGCCACAGGCCTTGCCGACGATGTCCCAGAGTGCCTGCTCGATGCCGCTGATCGCCGAGAAGAGTTCCAGCGAGCCCCGCCTGGCCGCCCAGTCGTCGAACGCCATGCTCGTGAAATGCTTGATGTCGAAGGGATTGCGCCCTTCCAGATAGCGCGCCAGCGCGGCGACGATGGCGACCACCGGCTGGTCGCGGTCGGCCTGGGTGTAACATTCCCCCCAGCCATGGATGCCGGCGTCGGTCTCCACCTTCACGAACAGCAGGTTCTTGCGCCAGCCGGAGTGGAGCGGGAAGGGCTGGATGCGGGTAATCTTCATGGCGACCTCGGGCGGCGGCAGGGCTGCCGACGATAGGAGGTTTCGCAACCGGGGCTGTCAAGCCGGCGGCCCCACATCGTTTGCATGGCTCCGTCACGGTGGCTAGGATGCGCGCCGCACGAGGAGGGTCCGATCAGGTGCCAGGTCAGGTAGACGCGCTCACGGTGAGCGTCTGGCGCGGTGCCGCCGCGGGGCGCTATGTCGACTACCAGGTGCCGCACCGCACCAGCCAGACGGTGCTCGACATCGTCACCTACATCCAGCGCCGGCTGGACCCGACACTTTCCTACCGTTTCTCCTGCCGGGTGGGCGTGTGCGGTAGTTGCGCCATGACGGTGAACGGCGTGCCGCGCTGGACCTGCCGCACCCATGTGGACCGTGTCGCCAAGGACCGCAAGCTCGAGATCGGGCCGCTGCGCAACCTGCCGGTGATCAAGGACCTGGCGACCGACATGCGCGCCTTCTTCGACAAGTGGGCGCGGGCCAAGGGTCAGTTCCAGCCGCCGGCCACTCCGGCAGCGGACTTTGCCCGGGTCGATCCGGCGTCCGCCGCGCGGCGCGAGGCGGACGCGGCGATCGAGTGTATCGGCTGCGCCGTCTGCTACAGCGCCTGCGACGTGGTGGCGTGGAACCCGGACTATCTCGGGCCCGCGGCCCTGAACCGCGCCTGGTCGCTGGTGAACGACGTGCGCGATGCCGGCGGAGCTGAGCGTCTCGCCGCGGTCTCCGGCGACGCCGGTTGCCATTCCTGCCACAGCCACCAGGCGTGCGCCGAGCGCTGCCCGAAACAGCTCAACCCGACCGCCGCCATCGCCGGGCTGAAGCGGGCGACGCTGAAGGCGGCCCTGACGGGGGCGCTGTGAGCGCGCGTGCCCAGACCTATCTCTGGTTCGCCCAGCGCCTGAGCGGGGCGGTGCTCGCGCTCTGCGTGGCGGTGCACCTGGCCACCATCATTCTCG
This sequence comes from Alphaproteobacteria bacterium, assembly GCA_009693995.1. Taxonomy (GTDB): domain Bacteria; phylum Pseudomonadota; class Alphaproteobacteria; order SHWA01; family SHWA01; genus SHWA01. Next base: position 2,872 of record SHWA01000025.1, read on the forward strand.
CCGTTCAGGGGGGCCTGAGCGCCGCCGAGATCCTCGGGCGGACGCGGGGCAGCACCGCCTGGGCCGCCTTCTATGCCGCATTTGTGCTGGCGGTCGCGGTGCACGCGCCGATCGGGCTCCGCGCCATCCTGCGCGAATGGACGCTCTGGCGGGGACGCGGCCTGGATGCCGCGGTCGCCCTGGTCGGGGTCGGGCTCGCCCTGCTCGGCTGGCGCGCCGTCGGGGCGGTGGTCGGATGAGCTGGCGCAACCGCAACCACCCGACCTTTTGGGCGTTCCTGGTGCATCGTCTCTCGGGCATCGCTCTCACGCTCTTTCTGCCGTTCCATTTCTGGACGCTCGGGCAGGCGATCGCGGGCGAGGCGGCACTCGATGGTTTCCTGCGCTGGGCCGAACAGCCCCTCGTCAAGGCCAGCGAGGTGGTCTTGGTGGTCCTGCTGGCGGCGCATCTGTTCGGCGGCTTGCGGCTGCTGGCGCTCGAGTTTCTGCCCTGGCGCGACGGGCAGAAGTCGCTGGTGGCGCTCGGCGGCGCCCTCAGCCTCGTGGTCGGCCTCGCCTTCTTGCTCAATCTGGCCTGATCGCGCGTAGAATAAACTGGTCCCAACCCCGGACAGGGGAATGCCAAGCCGCGGATGGAACCCGATGGGCCGCCACCTGACCCAGGACCAGATCGACGCCTTTCGCGAGCAGGGCTATCTCGCCTTGCCCAATTTCTTCGACCCGGAGACCCTGGCGCGGGTGCGGGCCACCACCGATCGCCTCCTGGAGGGCGCGCGCCGGTTGACCGCCACCAATCACGTGCTCGACCTGGACGCCCGGCACACGCCGGAGGCGCCAATCGTCAACCGCATCTTCAACCCGCCGGACCAGGACCCGATATTCGCGTGGGTGATGCAGGGTTCGGCGATCGCCGACGTCCTCTGCGAGCTGTGGGGGACGCCTTCGATCAAGTTCCACCATGCCAAGGTGAACGTGAAGGGTGCCGTGGTCGGCAACGCGGTCGACTGGCACCAGGACGCGCCCTTCCACCCGCACAGCAACGATGATGCCGGCTCGGTCGGCATGCTGCTCGACGACGCCGACGCGACCAATGGCGCCATGCAGGTCGTGCCCGGCAGCCACAAGGGCGAGATCTACGATCATTGGGAAGGCGACAAATTCGTGGGGCGCATGCCAGACCGGGCGGTGGCGCAGATCCCGATGGAGAAGGTGCGTACCCTCACGCTGCCGGCTGGCAGCATCCACATCCATAACTACCGGCTGGTGCATGGCTCGGCGCCCAATACCTCGCACCGGCCGCGGCGCCTGCTGATCAACGTCTACAGCGCCGGCGACGCCATCCCGCTCTGTCCGGACCGGCAGGCGTCGCGCTTCCATGGCACCATGGTGCGCGGCGACCATCCGACCCACGCGCGCTGTCTGGCCCGGCCGCTGAAGCTGCCGCCGCGCCCGACCGGCAAGCCGGCGTCGATTTACGCCCACCAGCACGAGGCCAAGGCAGCGGAATAGGGGAGCGACAGGGGATGGCAATGCAGGTGCGCAGGATCGGCGCGGCGCTCGGGGCCGAGGTGAGAAGCATCGATCTTGCCCAGCCATTGGACGCGGCGACGCGCAAGGCGGTCTGGCAGGCGTTCATGGAGCACCAGGTGCTGGTGTTCCGCGACCAGAAGCTGACCCCGGCCCAGGAGGCCGCCTTCGCCCAGCAGTATGGACCGCCCACCCGGCACATCCTGGAGGGCTTCGAGCATCCCGAGCAGCGCGACGTATTCTACATCTCCAACAAGAAGAAGGAGGGGAAGCCGGTCGGCGCGATCTATGCCGGGCAATACTGGCATACCGACCTCGCCTACATGGCCGATCCGTGCGTCGCTTCGATGCTGTACGCGATCGAGATCCCAAGCGTCGGCGGCGACACCTTGTTCGCCAGCACCTACCGGGGCTTCGAGGCGCTCTCCGACGGGCTGAAGGCGCTGCTGGAGCCGATGGTCGCCGTGCACGACTACAGCCACATCTACGCCACCTTCTTCCGGCGCTTCCCCGACCGCCCGCCACTGACCCCGGAGCAGCGCGCGAAAGTGCCGCCGGTCGAACACCCAGCGGTGTTCGCCCATCCCGAAACCGGGCGCAAGGTGCTCTATGTGAACCGCGGCTTCACGACCCATTTCAAGGAGATGACCGCGGAGGAAAGCCGGCCGCTGCTGGACGTGCTGTGCGACTCCATCGAGCGGAACGAGCACATCTACCGCCATGTCTGGCGGATCGGCGACGTGGTGATGTGGGACAACCGCTGCACCCAACACCGCGCGATCGCCGATTACGCCATGACCGAGCCGCGCCACATGTGGCGCACCACCATCGGCGGCCACTTCTTCGGGTGAGCCGGGCGCAGACCTGCTGAAAGCTTCCGGGAAGGCTTCCCGCAGGGTCGCGGTGCGATTAAGTTCTGTCCAACAGGCCACGCCTCGGGATCGATCGCGAACTCGGGGGCGGTTAGGCGTACGGATTTAATGGTGCCAAGAAGACTATCGGCACAGGGCGCAGCCCGTAGCCGGCGGGATCGGAGCAACGAACTGGGAGATGAATGTCATGGCTTCGTTTCAACGTGTCCTACGCCTTTGCAAGGCCCTCGCATTCGCGGCGGTCGCTCTGCTGGCGTGGCAGGGCGTGGCGGGCATGGCCGGCACGGCGGCCGCGGCTGAGGTGAAGGAGGTCAAGCTCGCCGACCAGTTCGGCTTGATCTATTTGCCGCTCTACGTGGTGATCGAACGCAAGCTGATCGAAAAGCACGCCGACCGGTTGGGCCTCGGCAAGGTCGAGGGCAAGCTGTTCCGCTTCAGCGGGGGCGCTGCCGCCAATGACGCCCTGCTCTCCAAGAACGTCGATTTCGTCGCCGCCGGTGTCGGGCCGCTGCTCACCATATGGGACAAGACCATCGGGCGCCTGAACGTGCGCGCGCTGACCGCGCTCGCTGATTCGCCCATGACGCTGGTCACCAGCGATCCCAGGATCAACTCGATCAGGGACTACAAGGACGGCGACCGGATCGCGCTGCCGGCGGTCAAGGTCTCGATCCAGGCGACGGTGCTGCAGATGGCGGCGGAGAAGGCGTTCGGCGATCCCTTCGCCATCGACAAGCTGACCGTGACCATGCGCCATCCGGATGCCCTGGCCGCGATCCTGAGCGGCAGGTCCGAGGTCAAAACCCATTTTGCCACCATACCTTTCTCCAGCCAGGAGCTCGAGCACCCGAGCACGCGGACAGTGCTCACCTCTTACGATGTGGTTGGTGGCCGGCACACGATGATCACGCTGTACGGCATGGAGGAGTTCATCAAGAAGAACCCGAAAACCGCAGCCGCCACATACAACGCGTTCCGCGAGGCGTTCGACTGGATCAACGCCAACAAGCGCGCGGCGTCCGAGATCTACATCAAGTACTCCGACACCAAGGTGACGGTGGACGAGATCCAGAAGCTGGTCAGCGATGAGAATACGATCTTCTATACTCCGACGCCGACCAAGACGATGGATTTCGCGCGCTTCATGAAGAAGATCGATTCCATCAAGAACGAACCGAAGTCCTGGAAGGATCTGTTCTTCGAGGTCGGCCAGAACGTGGCAGGCAGTTAGGCATGACGGCTGCCGTGACAGCGGCGGGGGCCACGGTGGCCGCCGCCTCGAACCTTCGACCCCTGCTCGAGGTGCGTGGCGTCACGCTGCAATACAAGACGCCCGAGTACCTGGTCACGGCGACCTACCGCGTCAGCTTCGATGTCTACCGCTCCGACCGCTTCGTGCTGCTCGGCCCCTCGGGCTGCGGCAAATCGACCTTGCTCAAGGGGGTCGCCGGCTACATGCCCCCGGTTGAGGGGGAGATGCGGCTCAACGGCCAGGCGATCACGCGGCCGGGCGCCGACCGGGCGATGGTGTTCCAGGAGTTCGACCAGCTGCTGCCGTGGAAGACGGTGCAGGGCAACGTTATGTTCTCGCTCCTCTCCAGCGGCAAGATCAAGGACCGCCGGCAGGCGGAAGAGCAGGCGCTCCGTTACATCGAGAAGGTCAACCTGACCAAGTTTCGCGATGCCTATCCGCACATGCTCTCGGGCGGCATGAAGCAGCGGGTGGCGATCGCCCGGGCGATGGCGATGGAGCCCGAGATCCTGCTGATGGACGAGCCCTTCGCCTCGCTCGACGCCCTCACCCGGCGCAAGATGCAGGAAGAGCTGCTGCAGCTCTGGGACGACATCCGTTTCACGGTCCTCTTCGTCACCCACTCGATCGAGGAGGCGATCATCGTCGGCAGCCGCATCCTGGTGCTCTCGCCCCATCCGGGGCAGGTGAAGGCGGAGCTGAACGCCCACCAGCACGGCCACAGTTCCATCGGCAGGGCGGAGTTCACGTCGCTCCAGCGTCGGATTCACGACATGCTGTTCTCCGATCGGATCGAGGAGCAGGAGTCCAAGACCCATGGTTGATCGCACACTCGACATGCCGCCGATCAGGCCGGAGTTCATCCGCGGCCGGCTCGGCAAGGCCGAGGCCGGAGACGTGGCGCGGCCGCTGACGGTGGTGGAGAAGGTTGCCAACAACAACGGCGTGCGCAAGCTCTCGATCCTGATCGCGCTCGTCATCGTCTGGCAGCTCTACACCGTGGTGCTCGACGTCGAGCCGCTGATGTTCCCGCAGTTCACCGACACCATGGTGGCGCTGTGGAGCTCGCTCATCAGCGGCAAGCTGGTTTTGCGCATCTGGTCTTCCGTGTACGTACTGGTCCAGGGCTACGCGGCGGGGCTGGTGCTCGCCACCGTGTTCACGGTGTTCGCGGTCTCGACGCGGCTGGGGAGCGACCTGCTCTCCACCCTGACCTCGATGTTCAATCCGCTGCCGGCGATCGCGCTCCTCCCCCTCGCCATGCTCTGGTTCGGCCTCGGCAACTTGAGCCTGATCTTCGTCCTGATCCACTCCGTCCTATGGGCGGTCGCGCTCAATACCCACACCGGCTTCATGGCGGTCTCCGACACGCTGCGCATGGTCGGGCGCAACTACGGCCTGACCGGCGTGCGCTATGTGGCCCTGATCCTGATCCCGGCGGCGTTCCCCTCGATCCTCGCCGGCCTCAAGATCGGCTGGGCATTCGCCTGGCGCACCCTGATCGCGGCCGAACTGGTGTTCGGCGCCAACCAGGGGTCGGGCGGGCTCGGCTGGTTCATCTTCGAGAACAAGAACAATCTCGAGACCGCGCACGTGTTCGCCGGCCTCTTCACCATCATCGTGGTCGGTGTGGTGGTGGAGAACGTCATCTTCCGCAACATCGAGATCAGGACCGTGCAGAAGTGGGGCATGCAGCGATGAAGATCGACCCGGCGGCCATCGAGGAGGCGGCGCGGGAACTTTACATCCGGGCGCTGAAGATCCTCCCCGACGACATCAAGGATGGCTTTCGACGCCTCGACGCGGGTGAAACCGACGCCACCGCCAAGACCATCCTCGCCACCATGATCGAGAACATCGGCGTGGCCGAACGGACCAACAATCTGCTCTGCCAGGACACCGGCATTCCGATCTACAACATCCTGGTCGGCCGCGGGGTCGAGTTCGATGGCGCCGCCTTGAAGGAGGCGATCCGGTCGGGGTGTGCCCGGGCGACCGTCGAGCACCCGCTGCGCTCCTCGGTCGTGCATCCGATCACGCGCGTGAACGAGCACACCTCCTGCGGCCGGCGGGTTCCGGTGATCACCTTCGACTTCAGCGATCGGCCGGGGCTGTTCGAGATCGAGATGGTGCCCAAGGGCAGCGGCTCCGAGAACGGCTCGTTCCTGAAGATGTGCATCCCGGCCGAAGGCGTGGACGGGATCAAGACCTTCGTCATCGACAAGGTGCTGGAGGCGGGCGGGCGGGTGTGCCCGCCGACCATCGTCGGGGTGGGGGTCGGTGGCACCGCCGATCTCTGCGCCAAGCTGGCCAAGATCGCGGCGACCCGCCCCTTGGGGAGTGCCTGTGACGACCCGGAGGGCGCCTTGCTCGAACGCGAGCTGTCGCTGGCGGTCAACAGCCTGGGCGTCGGCCCCCAGGGCCTCGGTGGCAACTCGACCGCCTTCGCCGTGCACGTGGAGACCGCGGCGACCCACATCACCATGAACCCGGTCGCGGTCAACATCCAGTGCCACTCGGCGCGGCGCGCGACCGCCACCTTCACGGCCGCCGGCGTCCGCTACGGCTTCTGAGACTCGACCCTGCGATGGCACATCACGATCTCGTCTGTCCCGTCGATGAAGCAGCGATCCGGAGGGTGCGGATCGGCGATACCGTCACCCTCGACGGGCCGCTCTTCGGCATCCGCGACGCCACCCAGATCCACATGTTCGACCGCGGCCGGCGCACGCGTTTCGATCTCCATGGTCACGCTGTCATCCACACCGCGCCCAACGTGCGCAAGGTGCCGCGCTCCAACGTCTATCCCGTGGGCTTCGCGCCGGTCTGCATCGGCACCACCACCAGCGCGCGCATGGAGCGCTTCACCCGGCCACTGATGACCGAATACGGGGTACGCATCATCATCGGCAAGGGCGGGCTGATGGACGAGACGCTGCAGGCGTTCCGCGACCTCGGCGGCGTCTATCTCGCCGTCATCGGCGGCACCGCGGCGCTCGAGACCACCTGGATCGAATCGATCGACGACGTGGACTTCGAGGACCTCAACCCCGAATGCCTCTGGCGCTTCACGGTCAAGGGGTTCGGGCCGCTCCTGGTCGGCATGGATTCCGCCGGCGGCAGCCTCTACGAGCAGGTCCGCGTCGACGCCCTCGCCCGTCGCGCGGCCGCCCTCGCGCGGCTCGGAGTTAAATCCGCATGAGGCGGCTCAAGACCGACATCTTGATTCTCGGCGCCGGTGGTGCCGGCCTGTTCGCGGCGCTCCACGCCCACGAGGCGCACCCCGATCTTTCCATCACCGTCGCGGTCAAGGGGCTCTTGGGCAAGTGCGGCTGCACCCGCATGGTCCAGGGCGGTTACAACGTCGCCCTCGCCCCCGGCGATTCCGTCGAGCGCCATTTCATGGACACCATCGAGGGCGGCAAATGGATCGTCGACCAGGAGCTGGCCTGGACCCTGGTCACCGTGGCGCAGGAACGCATCCGCGAGCTCGAGAACAAGCTCGGCTGCTTCTTCGACCGTAATCCCGACGGCAGCATCCACCAGAAGGCCTTCGCCGGGCAGACCTTCGACCGCACGGTGCACAAGGGCGATCTCACCGGCATCGAGATCATCAACCGCCTGGCCGAGCAGGTTTGGGCGCGCAACATCGGCCGCCTCGAGGAGCACCGCGCCATCGCCCTGGTGCCCGATGCCTCTGGCGCCACGATCGCGGGCGCGGTGATGATCGACATGCGCACGGGTGAGTTCGTGTTCGTCCAGGCGCGCGCCACCCTGCTCGCCACCGGCGGCGGCCCAACCATGTACAAGTACCACACGCCCTCCGGCGACAAGAGTTGCGACGGCATGGCGATGGCGCTCGACCTGGGGTTGACCCTGCGCGACATGGAGATGGTGCAGTTCCACCCCACCGGCCTGCTCGGCGGCCCCGACACGCGCATGACCGGCACGGTGCTGGAGGAGGGCCTGCGCGGTGCCGGCGGTTACCTGCTGGGCGGCGACCGGCAGCGGTTCATGGAGAAATACGACCCACGCCTGGAGCGCGCGACCCGCGACATCGTCAGCCGCGCCATCTTTGCGGAGATGCGCGCCGGCAATACCACGCCCCTTGGCGGGGTCTACATCCAGATGCACCACCTGGGACCCGCCGAAGTACGCCGGCGGTTCAAGGGCATGGTGGAGCGCTGCGCCGACTGCGGCTTCGATCTGGCGGGCGGGCTGGTCGAGGTGGTCCCGACCGCCCATTACATGATGGGCGGTGTGATCTTCGACGTGACCTGCCGCACCGAGCGCACGGGCCTGTTCGCCGCCGGCGAGGACACCGGCGGGCCGCACGGGGCCAACCGGCTCGGCGGCAACGGCGTCGCCAATTCGACCGTGTTCGGCGGCATCGCCGGCAAGGCGATGGCCGACTGGATCCGGACCGACAGAGTCGAGTGGCGCGAGCCCGATGCGGCCGCGATCGAGGCCGCCCAGGCGCGGGCGCGGGTGCCCCTTTCCCAGAAGCCGGGCGACATCGAGGCGGTGCGCGACCGTCTCTTCGAGGTGATGTGGGAGGATGCCGGCATCGTCCGCGATGCCGCCAGCCTGGCGCGGGCGGAGCGCGAGCTGGCCGCGCTCGACGCCGAGCTGAGCCACATCGGCGTCGCCGAAGCCGACCTCGCCTTCAACCTCACCTGGCACGACTGGCTGAACCTGAAGAGCCTGGTCCAGGTCAGCCGCGCGATCGTGCTGGCGGCCGGGGAGCGCGCGGACAGCCGCGGCGCGCACTTCCGCACCGACTTCCCCGAAACCGGCGATCTGATGGCCTCGACTTCGACCCGCGTCCGCATGGAGGCGGACGTCATGAAGGCCTGGCAGGAGCCGGTCCAGTTCACCCGCGTGCGCCCGGGCGAGACTCTGATCAAGGAGGACAAGGCGGCCGCCGAGTGAGGCCGCCGCTTACCCTCGGTGCGCGCCCGCGGGCGCGGCCTCGCTCTTCGGTACCAGGAGAGCGAGGAAATTGGCGACGAAGATCGTCGCTCCCAGCGCGTAGAACACCGCGGTCAATCCGTACCGGTCGGCGATCGCCCCGCCGGCCAACGGCATCACCGTGGAGAACGCCGACTGCACCCCGAACATGATGCTGGTCACGGAGGCGCCGAGGTGCCCCGGCGTCACGTCCATCAGCCAGCTATGGATCACGGGGCGGACGGCATAGAGGCAAAAGCCCAGGAACGAGATGCCGGCGATGTAGACGATGTGGCTCTCGATGAAGGTCAGCCCGATCACGATCACGGTCGTCGACCACAGTCCCGCCAGCACGATGGGTCGCCGGCCGATGCGGTCCGAGAGGGTGCCGGCGATCGGCGCCGCGATCGCGCCACCCACTTGGAGGGCCATCAAGGTGAAGCCCATCCAGAACGGGTTCACCTTGAGCTCGTGCGCCAAATAGAGTGGCAGGAACACCAAGAGGCCGTTCTGCATCATGGTGCGGAACCCCGCCATCAGGCAGAGGCTCCAGACCGCCCGGGTCTTCACCACCTGCACCAGGCTGTAGACGTAGCCGCGAAAGTCGAGGCCACCGGCCGGCCGCTTCGCCTGTGTGTCCGAGCGGTGCAGCATCAGATAGATCGCCGCCGCCACCACCAGGCATGGCAGAGCATTGACCAACGCGACCTCGTGCCAGCCTACGACCAGGAGCAGCGCGCCGGCGGCGAGCGGCGCGACCGCATCGCCCAGGTTGGCGCCGAGCGCATGGATGGAAAGCGCGTAGCCACGGGTCTTGGCGTAGGTGGTGGACAGATACGAGATCGCCGCCGGGTGCCACAGCATGTTGGTGGCACCGATCAGCGACACCATGGCGGCGAGCAGGAGGAACGAGCGCGACAGGCCGGCCACCAGGAGCGCCACGGCGCAGATGCCGAGGGAAGCCATCTGAATGATCACGCGCCGTCCCATGAGATCGACGACCGTGCCACCCGGCAGGTTGGCGATGGTCGAGGAGATGTAGAAGATGCTCACCAGGAGACCGGTCTCGGAATAGTTGAACCCGAGCTCCTGGGAGATGTAGGGCAAGAGCACGTAGAAGGTCGCCGCGATCCAATGGATGCTGGCGTGGCCAAGACTCACCATGTAGATGGGCCCCTGCTCGCGCCAGAAGGCGAAGGTCCTGACCGCGAGATCCGTCATCCTGCCTCCGGCTCCGGCTGGGCAAGGGCCCGCGCCATCGGCTAGATATACCGGCCCGCCGGGACGCCAACAAGCCGCCGCTAGTGTCCTGCCCGAGAAATTCGTTTGCGAATTTCTGGGATAAGCAGGCCACTAGAATCAAATACTTAGTGGCCCGTTCACCCTGAAATTCGTGATACGAATTTCAGGGACGGGACACTAGCGCCGGCACCACCCGCGGGAGCACCATGGCAGACATCGTCATCACCGAGTTCATGAACATCGAGTCGGTCGACGCCCTGAAGGCGGAGTTCGACACGCGCTACGACCCCAACCTGGTGGACCAGCCCGACGCCCTGGCCAAGCTGCTCCCCGGCTGTCGCGCGATCATCGTCCGCAACCGCACCCAGGTGCGCCCCTCCCTCCTGGCACAGGCACCCAAGCTGCTGGTGGTCGGCCGCCTCGGCGTCGGCCTCGACAACATCGACATGAAGGCGTGCGCCGACCGCAAGGTGGTGGTGGTGCCGGCGACCGGTGCCAACGACCTGGCGGTCGCCGAGTTCGTGATTGGCGGCATGCTGGCGCTGCTGAAGTGCGCCTACACGGCGACCGAGTCCGTGGTTCGCGGCGAATGGCCGCGGACTAGAATCGTCGGGCGCGAGGCGGCGGCGCGCACCCTCGGCATCGTCGGCTTCGGCGCCATCGGCCGCCAGATCGCACCCCGCGCCAAGGCGTTTGGCATGACGGTGATCGCCTACGACCCGTATCTGAAGGTCGGCGACCCGGTCTGGTCGGCGCAGGGCGTGGGCCAGGCGACGCTGGATGAGCTGATCGGCGCGGCCGACGTCATCACCCTGCACACGCCCCTAACGCCCGAGACGCGCCACCTGATGAACGCGGCTCGCATCGCGCGCATGCGCAGGGGCGCGATCCTGATCAACGCCGCGCGCGGCGGCGTGGTGGACGAAGCGGCCGTCATCGCCGCGCTGAGAAGCGGCCATCTCGGCGGGGCGCTACTCGACACGTTCGAGAAGGAGCCGGTGACCAAGGACAACCCGTTCGCCGGCGTGCCCAACCTGATCCTGACCCCGCACCTTGCCGGCCTGACCGAGGAGGCGAGTCTGCGCACTGGCATCCTGATCTCGGGGCGGGTGCGCGAAGTGCTGCTGAAGGCGGGCCGTCCCTAGGCGGACGCTTGTGCAGGACCATGAGTAGGGCCGCAACCTTCGACCGGCTCGAGGCATGAGGACCTCATGCTGAGCCTGTCGCAGCATGAGGGCCGTTGACCCGGGTCACGCATTCGTGATTCTGCTTACCCAACGGACGTTCGCCGGCCCGATCATCGTCGAACCGGAGGGAAGACATGGCCACACGCGGCGCGGTGCTGGTGACCGGCGGCGCCGGCTACATCGGCAGCCACGTGGTGCTCGCGCTCCAGAGTGCCGGCTGGCCGGTGGTGGTGGTCGACAACTTGACCACCGGCGTGCGCCGTGCGGTGGCCGCCGACGTGCCCTTCGCCGCCGCGGACGCTGGTGACACGGACCGGATGCAGCGACTCTTCGCCGACCATGGCGTGGTCGCGGTGATGCACTTCGCGGGCTCGGTGGTGGTGCCGGAATCGGTTGCCGATCCGCTCAAATACTACCGCAACAACACCGGTGCCAGCCGCAACCTGATCGCGGCCTGCGTGCAGGGCGGGGTGAAGCACTTCATTTTTTCCTCGACCGCCGCCGTCTATGGCATCCCGGACCGGATCCTGGTCGGCGAGGACTCAGCCACCGTGCCGATCAATCCCTATGGCACCTCGAAGCTGATGACCGAGTGGATGCTGCGCGACGTGGCTGCCATGGGGGCCTTGCGTTATACGGCACTCCGCTACTTCAACGTCGCCGGTGCCGACCCGGCGGGTCGCGTCGGCCAATCCACCCCCAACGCCACCCATCTGATCAAGGTCGCCGCGCAAACCGCCCTCGGCCAGCGCCCGGTGTTCGCGATCTTCGGCGAGGACTACGACACCCCCGACGGCACCTGCGTGCGCGATTTCATCCACGTCACCGACCTGGCGACCGCCCATGTGCTCGCCCTCGACCATCTGATCGGCGGCGGCGAGAGCCTGGTGCTGAACTGCGGCTACGGCCAGGGATTCTCGGTGCGCGACGTGCTGCGGGCGATCGAGCGGGTCTCGGGCAAGACCCTCAAGGTCGAGCGGGCGCCGCGCCGTGCCGGCGACCCACCGGCCCTGGTCGCGCGCGCCGATCGCATCCTCGACCGCTTCGGCTGGCGCCCCGCCCATGCCGACCTGGAGGGCATTGTGCGGAGCGCCTACGCCTGGGAACAGAAGCTCGCGGGCGGAGCGTGAGCCGCAGGCGGGGCGGACCGTGACCTGGCTGCTGACCGCGCTGGTCAAGCGCCTGATCTTTCCGCCGCTGAACGGCATTCTGCTCGCCGCCCTCGGCCTTGCGCTGCTGCGCCGCCGGCCGCGTTTGGGACGGGCGCTGATCGCTGGTGGCCTGGCTCTCCTCTATGTGCTCGGCACACCCTTCGTCGCCGATCGGCTGACCGCGACCGCGATCTACGATCACGCCCTCGGCGATCCCGCTCCGGCCCAGGCGATCGTGATCCTGGGTGCGGGGCTCTACCGCGACGCGCCGGAGTACGGTGGCGACACGGTCTCGACCACGGGGCTCCTGCGGCTGCGCTACGGCGCGAAAGTGCACCGCGCGACCGGGTTGCCGATCCTGGTTTCCGGAGGCAAGGCGGTTCCGTCACCGGAAAGCGAGGCTTTCGCCATGCGCGCGGTGCTCGAGGCCGAGTTCCGGGTGCCGGTGCGGTGGGTCGAGGACCGCTCCACCAATACGCGCGAGAACGCCGAGTTCTCGTGGCAGATGTTGGCACCAACCGGCGTCAACCGGATCGTGCTGGTGACCACCGCCGATCACATGCTGCGCTCGGTCGCGGCCTTCGAGCGGGTGGGCTTCACCGTGATTCCGGCGGCGACCATATTCGAATCGCGACGCGAGACCGACGTGCTTTCCTTCCTCCCCAGTTCGAGCGCGTTGAACGCGACCATGTTTGCGCTGCACGAACTGGTCGGGCGCCTCTGGTACGGGCTGCTCGCCTTGTGGGGGTAGGGGGTGCGTGCTAGACAACCGTCGGCCCGGGTGGGGCGTCGCCAAGTGGTAAGGCAGCGGATTTTGGTTCCGCCATTCCCAGGTTCGAATCCTGGCGCCCCAGCCAGGCCGATCCGCGTCCCGCCTGGTGGATTTGCAATACCCTCGGCATACCCGGTCAATCGGTTCGCGCGGTGCCGCGAGAGTGTTGATGCCTATGATGCTTCCGAAGAGCCGCTTGGGTAGCGGTCCAAGGCCGGCATCTTTGGAGAGTGCCAAGTAGTGAATCCGAAGATCGATCGTCTCCGCCAGATGTACTTCGGCTCGGATGTGCACCCGTATGGCATCCTCGAGCAGGAGATCGAGGCGCGTCTGCGCCCGACGGACACCCTGTTGGATGCGGGCTGTGGGAGAGCGGCACCGGTCCCGGCGAAGTATCTTGGCCGCGCGCACCGGTTGATCGGCGTCGATCTGGTGGACTTCGCGGGCGCGCCCCAGGGACTCGAGCTCTACAAGGGTGACATCAGCCGCCTGCCGTTGCCGGACGCGAGCGTCGATCTGGCCTACTCTCGGAGCGTCATGGAGCATGTCGCCGACCCGCTGGCCGCGTTCACCGAACTGCGGCGCGTGATCAAGCCTGGTGGCTACTATGTGTTTCTGACGCCGAGTTTCTATGGCTATGGATCATTGATCGCGTACCTGGTTCCCAATCGACTGCATCCGAAAATCGTGCGCTTTGCGGAAGGGCGCGCCGAAGAGGACGTGTTTCCGACCCACTATCGAACCAACACGCGAGGTCGCGTGGCCCAATTTGCCGCCGCGACCGGATTCGTAGTCACCAAGTTCCGCTATCTCGGGCAGTATCCTGCCTATCTGTCCTTCAGCCCGGCATTGTTTCGCCTCGCTTCCGATTACGAGCTGTTGTTGCGGCGATTTGAGAGTCTCGCCCCGCTCCGGGGCTGGATCTTTGCGATCCTGCAAAAGCAAGCATGACCCGCGCGCGGGCAGTCCTGATCGGCGCGCTGCTGCTGCTGGGGATGGGTGCCCGGGCCGAGCCGCCATGCCCCGAGCCGGGCGGCTGGTTGGCACCGGCGGGTGCGGCTCGCCCTGAGTGGCCCGCCGTCGCCGCCGAGCTCGCCGCCCAGCGTATCGTGCTGGTGGGCGAGACCCACGACCAAGTGGACCATCATCGCTGGCAGCTCCATGTGCTGGCCGCCCTCCAGGGACGGCGCGGTGATCTGGTCATCGGCCTGGAGATGATCCCGCGCCGGGTGCAGCCGGTGCTCGACCGCTGGGTCCGGGGCGAGCTGGACGAGGCTGCCTTCCTGCGCGAATCCGACTGGGCGAACGTGTGGGGGTTCGATTTCCGCCTCTATCAGCCGTTGCTGGAGTTCGCACGCCTGAGCCGGGTGCCGCTGGTCGCGCTCAACGTCGAGCGGTCGCTGATCGGGGCGACCCGGGCGCGGGGCTGGGCCGCGGTCGGGGCGTCCGAGCGCGAGGGGGTCGGCGATCCGGCGCCGGCGCCCGCCGCCTACCGTACCATGCTGGCCGACATCCTGCGCCAGCATGCCGGTCAGCGATCGGCGGCGCTGGCCGACCCGGCGGCCGCCGACCTCGACCGGTTCGTGGAGGCGCAACTGGTCTGGGACCGCGCCATGGCCGAGGCCCTGGCCAAGGCCGCGGACGCACCCTCGCGGCCGCTGGTGGCCGCGTTGGTCGGCAGCGGCCACATCCAGGAGCGCCACGGCATTCCCCATCAATTGGCCGATCTCGGCATTGCGCGCGGCGTGTCCGTGCTGCTCCCCTGGGCGCCGGGAGCCGCCTGCACGGGGCTCGGGGAGAAGACCGCCGATCTGGTGTTCGGGATCGTGCCCGAGGCTGGCGCCGCGGGGCCGCCGCGCCCCCGGCTCGGCGTGCAGATCGGCGCCGGCGCCGGCGGCGTCGCCGTGCTTGCCGTCACCGCCGGCAGCGTCGCCGAGGCCGCCACGCTCCAGGCCGGCGACCTGATTCTGACCGCCGCCGAAGTCGCGGTTGCCGCGCCGCGCGAGCTGGTCGCGATCATCCAGCGCCAGGCCCCCGGCACCTGGCTGCCGCTCGAGGTGCGCCGCGGCGAGACCACGCTTGATCTGGTGGCGCGGTTCCCGCCGGCGCCATGAGGCGGGTTTATTTTCTTGGCCTGCTCGCGTTGGTGGCGGCTGGCGAAGCCGCCGCCAACGACGGGCAGCGCCTGCTGACGGTGACTCTCGACCCCGGCGCGCCGTCGGTCCGCGTGGAGGACCGGCTGCCGGTCACGCCGGCCACCGGGTTCGACCTGCTGCTGTTGCCCGCGTTCACGCTGGAGGCCTCCGGCGACGATGACGCCGTCCGGCGGGTCGAGACCGTCGGCCCCGAGCCGGGCCGTGACCTCACGCGCTGGCGCGTCGCGCTGCAAGCGGGGGACACGAATGTGACCCTCCGTTATGGCGGCGCGCTGGCGCGGCTCGAGCCCGAGGGCGATCCGCGCCGCGTGCTCGGGCGGCGGGCGCCGGCCGCGGCGCCAGAGGGCAGCTACTTGCCGGCGGAGAGCGGCTGGTACGCCCTCACCCCCTTCGCGCCCGCCGGCTACACGCTGACCCTGCACCTGCCAGCCGGGCAGAGGGGCGTGGTCCCGGGCGATCTGGTCGAGGAGGTGGCAGACGGCGGCGGCACCGTCGCCCGGTTCGCGTTCCCCGTCAGTGAGGACGGGATCGACCTGGTCGCCGGCCCCTACGGCGTGCGCGAGAGCCACGCGGGCACGGTGCGCATCCGCACTTACTTCGGCGCCGATGTCGCCGATCTGGCGCAAGACTACCTCGCCCTCTCGGCGCGTTATGTCGAGCGCTTCGCCGCGCTCATCGGGCCCTACCCTTTCACCGGGTTCAGCGTGGTGGCGAGCCCGCTGCCGACCGGCCTGGCCATGCCCGGGTTCACCTATGTCGGCGCGCGGGTGCTGCGCCTGCCGTTCATCCGCACCACCTCCTTGCCCCACGAGGTGCTGCACAACTGGTGGGGCAACGGCGTGCGGGTCGATTGGCAGCGTGGCAACTGGTCGGAGGGGCTGACCACCTACCTGGCCGACTACGCGCTCAGGGCGGAGGAGGGGCCGGCGGCGGCGCGCGAGCTGCGCCTGGCCTGGCTGCGCGACCAGAATGCGCTGGCACCGGGGAGCGTCGAGCCGCTCAGGCGCTTCACGGCGCGCCGGCACGGCGCCTCGCAGATCGTCGGCTACCAGCGCGCCGCCTATTTGTTTCTGATGCTGGAGGAGCGCATCGGCACCCCCGCCTTCACCGCCGCAATCCGCGCGCTCTGGCGCGACCATCGCTTTCGCGAGGCAGCCTGGGCCGACCTGGAGCAGGCTTTCGCCACGGCGGCCGGCACATCCCTCGGGCGCTTCTTCGCCGAGTGGCTGGACCGCACCGAGGTGCCCGAGCTCAGCCTCGCGGACGTGCGGGTCGAAGGGACGCGCCTCCGACTCACGGTCGCCCAGGGGACGCCGCCGTTCGCCTTGCGGGTACCGGTCCGGGTGCAGACGGAGACCGGGGAAGATTCGCTGTCCCTTGCCCTGGACGGCACGACGGCGACGCTCGACCGTACGTTCGCAGCGCGCGTGCGCGCGGTCGCGGTCGATCCCGACTATCGGCTGTTGCGCCGGCTCGCCCCGGCGGAGCTTCCCCCCATCCTGCGCGAGGCGATGGTGAACCCGGCGACGCGCGTGCTGGTGCTCGCAGCCGGTGACGACTACCGCCGGGCCGCGCTCGCCCTGGCGGAGCGGGTGCTCGACGCTCCGCCGGCTGTGGCGGCCACGGACGCGAGCGGGCCGCTGCTCGTGGTCGGGCCAGCGGCAGCGGTCGCGGAATTCCGCCATGCGCGGCGCCTCGCCCAGTTGCCGGGCGAGCTGCCTGCGGGGGGCGAGGTACGCGCCTGGGCCGAGCGCGGCCTGGATGGGGCGCCGCTGTTCCTGGTCCAGGCCGCGGACGCGGCCGGCCTGCAATCGGCACTGCGCGCGTTGCCGCATTACGGTCGGGCCAGCCTGGTCGCCCTTGAGGGCGGGCGCGTCACTCTCAACCGGGTCTGGCCGCCGGGGCCGAGTCCGCTGCAATGGCGCCAGGCGGACTGACGGGTCGCTCCCGGCCAGTGGTGGATTCGAGTAGAATTGTCTCAACACTGGTCCAGGAGGGTGTCGCCATGGGTGTCGCCGAACGTCGCCGGTCCGCCGTTGCGGACATCATCGGCAAGGTGCGCGAGGTCGAACAGAAGCAGGGCGTCAACCGCGCCGCGCTGGAAGAAATCCGCGCTACGCTGCTGCGTCTGGCCACGGAGAAGAACCTGTTCCCGCGCAGCGAGTTCGCGCCGCCCGAGGAGGCTGGCAAGAACTGTCTCTACCTGCTCTCCGAGGACCCCGACCACCGTTATGCGCTCTATCTTTCCTCGGCGCTTCCGGGCAAGTCCGCGCCACCCCACAACCACACCACCTGGGCGGTGATCGTCGGCGTCGAGGGGGACGAGGAGAACCGCTTCTACCAGCGCAGCGACGACCCCGCGCGCCCCGGCAAGAGCAGCGTGACGCAGATCGACACCAAGACCGTGCGCCCCGGCGCCGGCGTCTGCCTGATGCCGGACGACATCCACAGCATCCACGTCACCGGCACCCAGCCGACCTTGCATCTGCACATGTACGGCAAGGCGCTCGACCACATGCCGCACCGGGTCATGTTCGACGCCCGCGATGCCACGTTCAAGGCGTTCCCGCCCAACTCGGACATTCGGCGGTGATCCGCCGCCTCGCGCCCGCCGCCGTCCGCGCCGCCCTGGCAGACGGCGGCGAGATCGCTCTGATCGACGTGCGCGAGGAAGGGGTATTCGGCCAGGGCCACTTGTTCTACGCCTGCTGCATCCCCCTCAGCCGGCTCGAGCTCCGCATCGCTGATCTGGTACCGCGCCGCTCCGCGCGGGTGGTGCTGGTGGACGGCGGCGAGGGGCTGGCGGAGCGCGCGGGCGCGCGCCTTGCCGCCTCCGGTTACGGCGACGTAGCGGTCCTCGCCGGCGGCACCCCTGCCTGGGCCGGCGCCGGCTGCGAGGTCTTCAGCGGGGTGAACGTGCCGAGCAAGGCGTTCGGCGAGTTCGTCGAGCACGCCTACGACACGCCACGCATCCCGGCCAAGGAGCTCAAGGCGCGGATGGACGCCGGCGAGGACCTGATCGTGGTCGACAGCCGGCCGATGGAAGAGTACCGGCGTATGAACATTCCGACCGGTATCGACCTGCCGGGGGGCGAGCTCCTCTATCGTATCGCCGACATGGTGTTGTCGCCGGACACTCTGGTGGTGGTGAATTGCGCCGGCCGCACCCGCTCGATCATCGGCGCCCAGTCGCTGATCAACGCCGGCATCGCCAACCGGGTGGTGGCGCTGAAGGACGGCACCATGGGCTGGACCCTGGCGGGCTTCGATCTGGAAACCGGCATGGGCCGGCGCGGGCCCGAGGTCAGCGCCGAGGGGCTCGCCCGCGCCCGCACTCAGGCGGCACGGGTGGCGGCGCGGTTCGGCGTCCGCCGCATCGACCGCGCCCAGCTCGCGGCGTGGCGGCGCGAGGCCGACCAGCGCACCCTCTATCTGCTCGACGTGCGCCGACCGGAGGAGTTCCGCGCCGGCCACCTGCCGGGCACGCGCGGCGCGCCGGGCGGCCAGTTGGTGCAGACGACCGATGCCTTCGCCGCCACCCGCGGCGCCAGGATCGTGCTGGTGGACGATACCGAGGTGCGGGCGACCATGACCGCCTCCTGGCTGATCCAGATGGGCTGGCCCGAGGTGGCGGTGCTGGAGGGCGGCATCGGGCTGGACGGGCTGGTGCCGGGCGACTCGGTGCCGACGGTGCTAGGTCTGGACGGCCTTCGGGTCGAAGAAGTGGCCCCGGCTGCCCTTGCCCCCGCCCTTGCCGGCGGCGGGGTTGCGGTGATCGATCTCGGCGACAGTCGCGGCTACCTGGCGGGGCACATCCCCGGCGCCTATTTCGCGCTCCGGGCGCGGCTCGGGGAAGCGGCGCCGCGCCTTCCGGTGGTCGGAGACTACGTGCTGACGGGCACGCCTGACGACGTGCTGGCGCGGCTCGCGGCGCCCGAGCTCGCCCAGGCGGTCAAGGGGCGGGTGCGGGTGCTGCGCGGGGGCACGCGCGCCTGGGCCGCCGCTGGCCTGCCGCTCGCCCAGGGTCCCGAGCGGCTGCTGGAGTCGGCGGATGACGACGTGTTCCTGCAACCCTACCGCCGGGCCGGCGACGTGGCCCAGGCCATGCGCGACTATCTGACCTGGGAGGTGGACCTGGTGCACCAGATTGAGCGCGAGGGCGTGCGCTATCCCATTTACCCGAGCCCCGCGTGAGCCAAGGCGCCTGGCCGACCACGGCGGCCGCGGCGATTGCCCTGCAACGGACGCTCGCGGGTCAGGTCGAGCGGCAGGACCGCCTCGGCCCGGTCAGCCGGATCGCCGGGGTGGACGTGGGATTCGAGGACGCCGGGCGCAGCACCCGGGCGGCGGTGGTGGTGTTCGCCTGGCCGGGCCTGGCGCGCATCACCGCAGCGGTGGCGCGGGTGCCGACGGGATTTCCTTACATTCCCGGCCTGCTTTCGTTTCGCGAACTGCCGGCGGTGCTGGCGGCACTCGACCAGCTCGCGGCACTTCCGGATCTGCTGCTGGTGGATGGCCAGGGCATCGCCCATCCCCGCCGGTTCGGCATCGCCTGCCACTTGGGCGTCCTGATCGACCGGCCGACGATCGGGGTCGGCAAGTCTCGGCTCGTCGGCACCCACGCCGAGCCCGGCCAGGTGCGTGGGGTCCGCCGCCTGCTCCGGGACGGCACCGAGGTGATCGGCACGGTGCTGCGCACCCGCGCCGGCGTGCGCCCCCTTTACGTCTCGATCGGCCACCGCATTGGTCTCGCGACCGCGGTTCGCTGGGTGCTGCGGACCGGCCGGCGGCTCCGCCTCCCGGAGCCGGTCCGGGCGGCCGATGCGCTCGCCTCCGACCGAGGCCGCTCGACAAGGCGGTCTCCGGCTCTCTAGCATCGGCGCCTCGGGGCGGATCGGAGGGCGAGCCATGTCGCGATTGGATGCATTCAGCCGGGGCGAGGTGCCGCCGCCGGCGGCGCCGGGAGACCCGATCGAGCGGGTGGACACGCCGGCGCTCATTGTCGAGCTCGACGCCTTCGAGGCCAACCTCGCCGCCATGGCCGCGTTCGCGGCGCGCCATGGGGTGCACCTCACCCCGCACTTCAAGGCGCACAAGACGCCGGCCATCGCCAAGCGCCAGAAGGCCCTGGGTGCGGCCGGGTTCTGCGTGCAGAAAGTGAGCGAGGCGGCGCCGCTGGTCGCCGCGGGCCTGACCCCGATCCTGGTCACGAACGAGCTGGTCGGAGACGCCAAGATCGAGCTGCTGTGCGCCCTGGCGGCGCGGGCACCGATGAGCGTCTGTGCCGACAACGCGACCAACATCGCTGCCCTCGCCGCGGCGGCGGCGGCGCGGGGCGTGACGCTCGCGGTGCTGGTGGAGGTGGACGCCGGCAGCGGCCGCTGTGGGGTCGCGCCGGGCCAGCCCGCCGCCGACCTCGCGACCCTGGTGGCGGCGCAGAGCCATCTACGGTTCGGTGGCATCCAGGCCTATCACGGCAAGGCGCAGCACGTGCGCGAGGTGCTCTACCGCAAGACCATGATCGATCAGGCGGTCGTCGCCGTGCGCGCGACCACGGCGGCGCTCGCGTCCGCCGGCCTCGCCTGCCCGCGCGTCGCCGGTGGGGGCACCGGCAGCTTCTTCCTGGAGTGTGCCTCGGGTGTCTACACCGAGATTCAGCCGGGCTCCTACGCTCTGTTCGACCGCGACTACAGCGACAACGAGCCGGTGACCGAGCCGGGGGTGCCGCAGTTCCAGAACGCCCTCTTCGTGCTGGCTACGGTGATGAGCGCGACCAGGCCCGAGCACGCGGTCTGCGATGCCGGACTCAAATCCATGAGCTTCGAGTCCGGCATGCCGCGGGTGCGCGGACGCCCGGGCATCCAGTACCGGGGGCCGTCCGACGAGCACGGCGTGCTCGCCCTGCTGGATGGCGCCAAGGTCGCCGTTGGCGACCGCCTGCACCTGATCCCAGGCCACGTCGACCCGACCGTCAATCTGCACGACTGGATCGTGGCGACGCGCAGCGGCCGGGTGGAGGAGGTGTGGCCCGTGGTCGCCCGCGGCATGGTGTTCTAGCAATTGCGCGCGGTTAAGTTGAAGCGCGTTAGGTTTCTTTATTCGCAATTGGATGTTGCTGACCTTGGTAGACATCTGCGCCTTTTGATCCATATGCACTGCTCGGATCTAGAGGAGATTTTAACTCAAAGAATGTAAGCTGACATGGACGATCTATGATTGGCGTAAGACTGATCGTGAGTGGTCCGCTATTACGAATCTCAAGAGTAATATGGCGGTCCCAACCTGGCTGTATCCAAGGTGCTGTCTGATGCATGGTAAGTCAAACGCGAGCGTTATGTACTACGTCCTTCAACCATTGCTATCAGATGAAGTGGGATTCGCACTCGCTCGTGAGTTAAGACTAAGACGAATTCTCCCGGGTCAAGAAAATAGGTTTCTCGCTTTCCGTGCTCATCGCTGATCTGCAAGGTCTTGGTGCTCTAAAATCTAGATGCGCCAAGCGTACTAAGTCCCTGCGATAGCGAAAACGTGGCTCCATCGGCCGGGAGAAGCTTCGTAAACTGATTTCCGAGGCGCAGGTCGATCGA
>SHWA01000026.1 GCA_009693995.1 Alphaproteobacteria bacterium
TCGCCTTCACCCCCACCCCAACCCTCCCCCGTCGAGGGGGAGGGGGAAGGTGTGGGCGCCGTTCAGTCTTTATCCCCTCCCCCCTTGCGGGGGAGGGTCAGGGTGGGGGGTACCTGCGAACGAATCAACTGATTGCGTCAATCCACTAGCGGCATCGATTGCCGCGACCGACTCGGCGTCGAGTTTGACCGCCGGTGCCGCGATCAAATCCCTGAGTTGCGCCAGGCTGGTCGCGCTCACGATCGGCGCGGTGATGGCCTTGCGCTGGAGCAGCCAAGCCAGCGCCACCTGGGCGTCGTTGGCATTGTGCTTGCTCGCGGCATCATCGAGCGCCTTCAGGATTCGCAGCCCGCGCGGATTGACATAGTTCTTGACACCGTCGCCGCGCTGGCCGCGGACATCGCTTTCGCTGCGATACTTGCCGGTGAGGAACCCGCTGGCCAGCGAGTAATAGGGGATCACGCCGATCCCCTCCTTCAGGCACTCGGCTTCCAACTCGCCCTCGAACAGCGCGCGCTCACAGAGATTGTAGTGCGGCTGCAGGCTTTCATAGCGCGGCAGACCCATGTCCCTGGCCAGCTTGGCCGCTTCGGCGAGTCTCGGGGCGTCGAAGTTCGACGCGCCGATGGCGCCGATCTTGCCCGCCTTGATCAGTTCGCCATAGGTCGACAGCGTCTCCTCCATGGGCGTGCCCTTGTCGTCCCTGTGCGACTGGAAGAGTTCGACATGGTCAGTGCACAGACGCTTGAGCGAGGCATCGACCGACTTCTGAATGTTGGCGCGTGCGAGGGCACCGGATGGCAGGGCCGCGCCGCACTTGGTCGCAATCTGGACCTTGGCGCGTTTGCCCGGGTTCTTCTTCAGCCAGGTGCCGATCACGGTTTCCGACTCGCCACCCTTGTTGCCAGGCGCCCACCGCGAATAAACGTCGGCGGTGTCGATGAAGGAGAAGCCTGCGTCGACAAAGGCGTCGAGGAGCCTGTGCGACGTCGCCTCGTCGGCGGTCCAGCCAAAGACGTTGCCGCCGAAGGCGATGGGGGCGAATTTGATGCCGGACCGGCCCAGCTTGCGCATTTCCATGTCACTCTCCTTGAGCCGAGTTTCCCAGATGGGCTCTTAAAACGCGTAACACCAAGTTACCGCCAGCGGATAGGGCTCGCTTGTTGGGGTCGTGCGGCGTGGATCAGCACCGAACCAGAACCCTAGCGTGCACCAGCGCGTCAGCCGCTGGGCCAAGGCCGGCGTCTGGGAGCGGGTGTTCCGCGCTCTGATCAGCGAACCGGACAACGGATACGTCATGCTCGACACCATTCTGGTTCGCGCCCACCAGCAGGCAGCGACCGGAATAGGGGGGCCAAGATCAGGCTCTGGGGCGTTCCCGAGGAGGATTGACCACGAAGATCCACATGCCAGCCGATGCGCTCGGACGCCCGGCGCGCTTCTTGCTGACCGGTGGCCAGGTCCACGACAGCAAGGCCGCCGACGGTATGACTGCGGTTATCCCCTTCAACCGCTCGCGTAAGACCCTCATCCTCCACCATGCCCACCTCTACTAGACCAAAAACCGCATCCCGAGGCGCTTCAACAAGCGCAAGCACTGCCGCCGCTTCGCCACCCGCTACGACCGCAAAGTGGTTCATTTCCCGGCCTTCATCCATCTCGCAAGCGCTATCATCCGGATGCGCTGAATGTCGCTTCAGCCGAGGGAGAGAAAATCATGGATAACCGCGTTTGCAGGATGCTGGATATTGAGTTCCCACTCTTTGCATTCACCCATTGCCGCGACGTTGTCGTCGAGGTCAGCAAGGCTGGCGGCTTTGGCGTATTGGGCGCGGCGAGGATGACTCCCGGAGAGCTGGATATCGAACTCGACTGGATCGACAGGCATATAGATGGCAAACCTTACGGCGTCGACCTGATCGTACCCGACAAGTTTGTCGGCAAGGACGAGCAGCCGGCAACCAAAGATGTCCTTGCGATGCTCCCCGAAGAGCACAAGAGGTTCGTCGCCGACGTTCTGGAGGCCCATGACGTCAACACCGAGGGGGTCGACGATGCGGCCCGTCTGGAGTTGTTGGGCTGGGGCGACAATCTCCGCCTGGAAGGCGCCACAGCGCTGCTCAAGGTCGCCTTTTCGCATCCGATCAAACTGATTGCCAATGCCCTCGGCGTGCCGCCGTCACCGATGCTGGAGATGGGCAAGAAGCATGGCGTCGCCGTGGCTGCCCTCGTCGGCGCCAAGTCGCACGCCATCCGCCAGGTGCAGGCCGGGGTGGATATCCTGGTCGTCTGCGGGACGGAAGCCGGCGGCCACTGCGGCAGCGTCTCGACACTGGTGCTGGTGCCGGAAATCTATGAAGCCATCCAGGATTATGGCGATACTCCAATCCTGGCTGCCGGCGGGATTGCCACCGGTCGCCAGATGGCGGCCTGCATGGCGATGGGTGCCGCGGGGGCATGGACCGGCTCGGTCTGGCTGACCACCATGGAAGCTGAGACCTCCCCGGTGATAAAGGAGAAACTGCTGGCGGCTGGCTCCAACGACACCGTCCGCTCCCGCAGCCGTACTGGCAAGCATTCGCGCCAGCTGCGCTCATCCTGGACCGATGCTTGGGAACAGCCGGGTGCTCCAGAACCTCTGGACATGCCTCTACAACGCCTGATTTCCGAACCGGCCCTGAAGAAGATCGAGAAACTGTCGGAAAGCGGGCACAAGGGGGCGCGGGACCTGGCCACCTACTGGGTCGGCCAGGGCGTTGGCCTAATGAACGCCAGCCAATCGGTGCGCAAAGTCGTCTATGATTTCAAAGAAGACTTCATCAATGCCTATGAGCGGCTAGCGAAAGCCGTAGGCGTATGAACTAGATCGAGTCTACTGCCCGTTCTCCGATATGCGCTGGATCAAGGCGTCAGCGACAACGCATCCTCTGCCTCGGGACAAGGCGATCAACGGATTGATGTCGAGTTCCTCGATCCAGTCCCTGGCCCCGACGGCGATATTCGACAGAGTGACGATCGTGTCGATCAGCGCATCAATATCCGCGGCTTCGCGACCCCTTGCGCCTTCGAGTAGCCAGTAACCGCGCAGTTCGCGCACCATCTCGGCGGCGGTTTCCTGGTCAACCGGCGCCCGGCGCAAGGCGACATCCCGCAGCAACTCCGCGTAGATGCCGCCCAGACCGCAGAGCACCATATGCCCGAACACCGGGTCGCGCTTTACGCCGAGAATAAGCTCGACGCCGGGCGACACCATCTCCTGAACCAGCACCCCCCGCACCTCGGCGTCCGGGAGTCGATCCGCCACGGAGCGCAGGATCTCGTCGAAGGCGCGCTTGACCGCCGATGCATCGTGCAGGTCGAGCCTGACCGCGTCGACCTCCGTCTTGTGTGCGATGTCCGGGGAATTCACTTTGAGGACGACCGGATAACCGATGGTTTCCGCGTGGCACACGGCTTCCTCCGGAGACTGCGCGAGATGCTCCCGCGTTACACGGATCCCGTGCTCGGCGAGGAATTTCTTGGCGCCGAGTTCGGTATCGACTTCGGCCCGGGGAATGGCGGAAAGGGCGACCTTCCGCCCGGTCTGCTTGCGCCGCAGCAGGATCTCCCGCCGCTCCCTGTAGTTGGCCAGCGCCGCGACTGCCCGGATGGCCCGATCAGGATCAGTGAAGTGTGGAATCCCGCCTTCCTTCAACATTTGGGCCGCCCGGCCGTCCCCCGGCATCGCCACCATGACGAACGGCTTGCTGCTGTCTCGCGCCGCTTTCACCGATTCGCTGACGACTATCGACCCAAGCCCCTCCACGTAACCGATCATTTGACCGAAAAAGAGGACGAGCACGTCAGTGTCTTCCTGGTCGACCAGCGCCCGGAGAAATTCCGGGAAGATCTCAGGATCGTTGAATAGTTGCCCTGTGGCGTCAATTGGGTTGGCGACCCCGGCGAACGGGACCCGCCGCTTGAGACGGGCTTGAACTTCCTCTGACAATGTCGGCACCTCCAGTCCCGACGCGGCGCATGAGTCGGCAAGCATGACCGCCGCACCGCCCGACAGGCTGATGATCCCCACCCTTTTCCCTGCCGGGAAAATCGAGAATTCGAGGAGCTTCGCGATGTCGAGCATGTCATCGATAGTGTCCACGGAGATGAGTCCGAACTGGCGGAACATGGCCTGGTAGGAATCGTAGGAGCCCACGATCGCACCGGTATGGGACCGCGCGGTCCGGGCCCCGATGTCGCTTCTGCCAACCTTGATGATCACAACCGGCCGGTCGTGCTCCAAGGCGGTCTCAGCCGCCCGCACAAAAGCATCGCCGTCGCGAACTTGTTCCACGTACGCCAGCACGGCGCGCGTTTCGGAATCTCGCACCACGTGTTCGAGCACCTCTGACAGTTCGATGTCAGCCTCGTTGCCGGTGGTGGCGAAGAGGCCCAGGCCGAGATCCAAAGCTGTGGCCTGGGCAAGGATGTAGGCGCCGTACATACCACTCTGCGAAACCAGGGCGATTGGTCCGGCGCGGTGAGTGCGTTCCAATACGGCGCTGAAGGTTGCCGTCAGGCCAGACCGCAGATTCATCGTACCCATGGAATTCGGCCCGCAGATCCGTACGCCAAGCTGCTCCGCCCGTTGCACCAGCCGCGCCTGCGCCTGGCGCCCGTCTTCCCCGAGTTCGGCAAAGCCGGAGCTGAAGATGACGACAGTCGGGACACCCTTGGCCGCACAGTCCTCGATGACGCCCGGGATCCGGGCGGCGGATACGGCCAAAATCGCCAGATCTACCGGGCCGGGAATATCACGAACAGACGCGTAACACTGAAGCCCGCTGATGGAGTCGTACTTGGGCGCAACGGGATAGATCTTTCCGCTGTATCCGTACTTCAACAAATACTTGATGGGGCGGCCGCCGATGGAATCATCCGACCGAGAGGCTCCGACCACCGCGATCGAACGGGCAAAGAACAACATTGCCAGCGGGTCGGCATGGTCGGTCGGGACGGTCTTTTTACTGCGCTGGACCACACTGATTCCCATACTGCAGTTGAGCGATTAGGTCTCTAAATGGCTACCCGGCCAGGGGGGATGGCGCCCAGGGGCTTAGCCTGGCACCAGGCGACATGACGGCGACCCACCCGAGGCCGCAGCCGCGGACTGCCACGTCTACCGATCGCCTCACACGCCCATATCGATTCCGGCGCGCCTCAGGCGCGCGAGCAGCGCGCTCTGTCCGCGCAGATACTCCTTCACGTTCACCGAAGGCCATGGCGGCATTCTGCCCGAGCGAACGAGCTCGTCGATGTAACCGAGGCTCCCGGGTTCGGTGAGATGCGCTATGTAAAGTACGCCGTCGAGGTGGTCGCATTCGTGCTGGACGATCCGCGCATGCGCGCCGCTCACGACGCGCTCCGTGCGGTTGCCGTCGAGGTCGGAAGCGACGATGCGGATGCGCTCCCAGCGCGAGGTGCGTCCGCGCATCCCGGGCAGCGACAGGCAGCCGTCCCAATCGACATAGCGGCCGTCGCCGACAGGCTCGATCTCCGGATTGACGAGGACGGTCACGCCGATGGGGTCGTCGCCCGGCCGTCCGGTGACGCGATGCCTTGGCACGAGATAGGTCACGACCCGCAGCGACACGCCGAGCTGCGGCGCGGCGAGGCCAGCGGCACCCACCGATTCGAAGGTGTCGATCATGTCGGCGACGAGGCGCGCGACATCCTCCGCGGTCGGATCGGGAACCGCCGCCGCCACCTTGGCGAGCACCGACTCTCCGGCACGAACGATCGGGCGGACGGCCATGGCAAACCTCCGGCAGCGGGGATCAACTCAAGCGATTTAGTTTCACGGGTATCCCATGAAGGCAAGCGCCTCCGATCCCCGGGTGATGTAACAGGTGCCGGCGGCCGAGCCTCGGCCTTGCCACGGCCCCGCCTTGGGACCAGTCTGGATCGAACCAGTCGGTCCCTGGGTAAATGTGGGACCAAGGAACAAGGGAGTGCCATGGCATCGATCACGGAGACCGCGCGGCAGTTCTTTACGGCGTGCGAGGCAGGGAAAGGCTGGGCGGCATGTCGGGCGTATTGCCGGCCGGGCGCAACGTTCACCGCGCAGGCCGAGCCGCTTGGCGAGGTACGCACGCTCGAACAATACGCCGACTGGATGCAGGGCCTGCTCAAGATCCTCCCCGATGGCCGGTACGAACTCAAGTCCTTCGCCACCGACACCGAGCGCAAAAACGTCGTGGCCTGTGCGACGTTCATCGGCACCCATACCGGCCCGGGCGGGCCGCCCCCGACGGGCAAGACCACCCGCAGCGACTATGTCTACGTGATGCAGTTCGAGGGCGACAAGATCACGCACATGACCAAGGTCTGGAACGCCGGCTGGGCGCTCAAGGAGCTCGGCTGGGCTTAGCCAAGGTGTCGGTGGCTGATCGACCGGGCTGACGACCGCGTTCCGGGATTTATGCGCGGCTCGTCGAGGCGCTACAGGAGCTCGTTCGCAACCATTCCTTCGGGTGTCCTGTAAGTAAGTTGCAGCGCCTCCGAGCCGTGCCATTGCACGCTCACGACGGTCACGAGTCCATTCGGCAATATCCCTTTGACTGAGGCGTTGGGCATGAGTTCATCGAGGCGACTCATTCATCGCCTCGCTTAGAAACCGCCACTCGCCGGCCCCTTTCGCGGCACGATCTGTTGGCCGGCGCCGAAACCGGACCCCACTACCACGACCTTCAACTCATTGATTGTGCGAAGGTATCCAAGATTCTCCTGGGTCCCGATCGGCGCCGATCGGAACCCCGGCGGAAACAGAGATTTCCAAAGTCCGTCCGCAAGTTAGTGGTGACGGTGGTGGGGTCACGATTCGAAGCCGATTGACACCTGGGCGCCCGCTTTCCTCGGCATCACTCTGCTCGGCCTCGGGTTCGTCCGGCGCTGCCACCCTCCGCCTAACGAAGCCTCAGGCGAGGGTGCCGTCGCATAGGGTTGGGCGCCGCCAAGCATACACCGCGTTAGGTTTAGGGGTGGGGATCCCCAAAAGGCCACCCGGCCTGCGGGAATGGCCCCGGGGGGCAGGTCTGGCTGCCGGCGGGGCGGTTAGAGTGAATTGGGTTGCCCAGGACTGCTTGAGGCCTTGGCCCACGCGTCTTGGGCTAACTTGAGGGGCGGTGCTGGGCCAGTGGTGCCAAGTGTGGTGAGCGTAGTGCGTCCATGGCGCTTCTGGTCCAGAGTATGCCGTGCGGTGAACCGATGGCAGACTTCCCGAATGGCGGGGCAAAAGTGTGTAGCTACATGCGTAGCCAGACGCCTCGTTCCTGAAGATCATGGCGTGAAAACAACGGTCTAATCAGAGCATGAAGATCGCCACCTGGAACGTGAACTCGGTCAAGGCGCGGCTGCCGATCGTGCTGGAGTGGCTGCGCGCGGCCGCGCCCGACGTGGTGCTGCTGCAGGAGATCAAGACCGTGGCCGAGGACTTCCCGCGGCTCGAGTTCGAGGACCTCGGCTACAACCTCGCCATCGTCGGGCAGAAGACCTACAACGGCGTCGCCATCCTCTCGAAACGCCCGCTCGAGGACGTGAGCCAGCAGCTCGCCGGTGATGCGGCCGACACGGAGGCGCGCTATGTCGAGGCCTTCGTCGCCGGGGTGCGCGTGGCCTCGATCTACGTGCCCCAGGGCACCGAGGTCGGCTCCGACCGCTTCCGCTACAAGCTCGCTTTTCTCGATCGCCTCCATGACCGGTTCCGGCGCCTTCTACGCGACGAGGAACGGTTCGCCTTCGGCGGCGACTACAACGTGGCGCCGGAGCCGGGGGATGTGCACGACGCCGAGCGGCTGGACGGCACCCTCTGCTACCACCCCGAAGAGCGGGCGCGCTTCCGCGCCCTTCTGCACCTCGGGCTGACGGACGCCTTCCGCGCCCTCAACCACGAGCAGGGGCGCTATTCCTGGTGGGACTACCGCGCAGGCGGCTGGCAGAAGGACCACGGCATGCGCATCGACCACCTGCTGCTCTCGCCGCAAGCCGCCGACCGGCTGGTCGCCGCCGACATCGACCGCGCGCCGCGAGGGCGACCCAAGGCCTCCGACCACACGCCGGTCTGGTGCGAACTGAGCGACGTTCCCCTGGTCGCCTGAGGTGCCTCAGAGGGGCTTGAGGCCGATCACCACCAGCTCGTTGCCGACCTGATCGAAGATCACGCGCACCCGCGCGCCTTCGGGCAGCGTCTGGATGATGCCGTCGATCGAGGCGCCGATGCCGCCCCGGAAGCGAATCTCCTCATCGCCCCTCATCTTCTGGATCACGAAGCTGCCGCCGTCGCCAGAGACCGAACGCAGGACGCCGATGATTTCCTCGGCGCCAGCCGGTGCCGCAACCGCCAGCAAGGCCAGAGCGAACAGGATACCGCGCACGCGTGCCATGGTCCTTCTCCCGCGTCATAGGGGCCGGGCGGGACCCGGCCTCCGGGGCGCCCTGGCCTAGAAGTCGGCCTTCGCCGGCGCGCCGTCAAGGCCGGCGCGAGGCGCCCTCAGCTGCCGATCCTGATCAGCCGCCCGCTCACCGACCGCTCGTCCTCGTCGTCGCGCAGGCGCAGATAGTTCAGCTCCATCCCCTCGCCGGTCAAGCGGCGGCGCCAGACCTGGATTTCGTAGCCGCCGGTCTCGGTCACCTGGAACAGGTGCAGCGCGAGCGTGTTGCCGGCAAGCTGCGCCCAGGTGTAGGCGGGATTGGTGATCGGCTCTCCCTGGGGCTCGGCGCGGAAGAGACCGGGTGGGCCGGCGGCCACGAACCGCAGCCGGGTCGCCTTGCGTTGCACGCGCGGATCGTTCGGGTCGCCGCGCTCGCGCAGGATCGTGGTCCATTCGATGCTGAAGCCGGTGCCCTCGCCCTTGAGCGTCACGTCGAGGTCGCGCACGGTCTCGCCGAAATAGCGCGTGCTCGGGGTCTGGGCGATGCCGGTCCCCTGCCAGCGCCCGAAAAAGGCACCGAGCGGCGCGTCCGCGGCGAACGCCGGCAGCGCTGCGAACAGGATCAGGGCGGTAGCCGCGAAGGCCCCGCGCAAGCTCGCGCGCCTATATGTCGGCATAGACGTGAGTCTCCGCCCGGCCGCCGGGGTGGGTGATCGCCCCCTTCTCGGCGTCGCCGACTGTCTGCGCATAGCGCCAGATCGCCCCCGACTGGTAGTCGTGCCGCCTGGGCGTCCACTTGGCCCGACGCGCCGTCAGCTCGGCCTCGGTAAGATCGACCTGGATCAGCCCCTGGGTCGCGTCGATGGTGATGCGATCGCCGTCCGCGAGCAGGGCGATCGGCCCGCCGACCGCCGCCTCCGGTCCGACATGGCCGATGCAGAAGCCCCGGGTAGCACCCGAGAACCGGCCGTCGGTGATCAGGGCCACCTTCTCGCCCATGCCCTGGCCATAGATCGCCGCGGTGGTGGACAGCATCTCGCGCATGCCCGGGCCGCCGCGCGGCCCCTCGTAGCGGATCACGATCACGTCGCCTTGCTGGTAGCGCCGCTGCTGCACTGCCTCGAACGCATCCTCCTCGCAGTCGAAACAGAGGGCGGGGCCGCGGTGCACCAGGTTCTGCATTCCGGCGACCTTCACGATCGCCCCTTGCGGGGCCAGGTTCCCCTTCAGCACCACCACGCCGCCCCCGGCACTGAGGGGCCGCGTGACAGGAAGCACCACGTCCTGGTCGGTCGGGAAGCGCACCCTCGCAAGGTTCTCGGCGACCGTCTTGCCGGTCACCGTCAGGCAGTCGCCGTGCAGATGGCCGCCCTCCAGCAGCGCCTTCATCAGGATCGGGATGCCGCCCACGTCGTACAGGTCCTTGGCGACGTAGCGGCCGCCCGGCTTCAGGTCGGCGATGTAGGGCGTGCGCTGGAAGATGCGGCCGACATCGTGCAGGTCGAAGTCGATGCCGCATTCGCTGGCCATCGCCGGCAGATGCAGGCCGGCGTTGGTGGAGCCGCCCGAGGCCGCGACCACCGCCGCCGCGTTCTCCAAGGCACGACGGGTGACGATGTCGCGCGGGCGCAGGTTGCGCTCGATCAGGTTCATCACCGCCTCGCCGGCGGCGTAGCAGAACTCGCCCCTCACCTCGTAGGGCGCCGGCGCGCCGGCCGAGCCCGGCAGGGCCAGGCCGATCGCCTCGGAGACACAGGCCATGGTGTTGGCGGTGAACTGGGCGCCGCAGGACCCGGCGGAGGGACAGGCCACCATCTCCAGCTCGTGCAGGTCGGCATCGTTGATGGTGCCGACGGCGTGGCGGCCGACCGCCTCGAACACGTCCTGCACCGTCACCTCGCGGTTGCGGAAGCGCCCGGGCAGGATCGAGCCGCCATAGAGGAAGACCGCCGGCACATTCAGGCGCAGCATGGCCATCATCATCCCCGGCAACGACTTGTCGCAGCCGGCAAGGGTGACGAGCGCGTCGTAGCTGTGGCCGCGCACCGCCAGCTCGACCGAATCGGCGATCACCTCGCGGCTGACGAGGGAGCTTTTCATCCCCTGATGGCCCATGGCGATGCCGTCGGTGACGGTGATGGTGGTGAACTCACGCGGGGTGCCGCCGGCGCGGTGCACACCCTGCTTCACGATCTGGGCCTGGCGCTGCAGGCTGATATTGCAGGGCGCCGCCTCGTTCCAGGAGGTGGCGACGCCGACGAGCGGCTGGTGGATCTGCGCTTCGCTCAACCCCATCGCGTAATAGAACGAGCGGTGCGGCGCCCGCTCCGGCCCTTCGGTCGTGTGGCGGCTGGGCAGGCGCGACTTGTCGAAACGGGTGGTCATGGCGGCCTCCTGAACCGAACGGGCGCCAGTGTCGCCCCCGTCCGCCTCCTCTTTTCGTGGGCTTCGCGGCAAATGTCCAGCCGCCGCGACACCGGGATCAGGCCGCCTCCAGCCGTCCCAAGGCGGCCTGCAGCCGGGCCTGCTCGGCGGCGAAGTCGCCGCGGCGC
This sequence comes from Alphaproteobacteria bacterium, assembly GCA_009693995.1. Lineage (GTDB taxonomy): Bacteria > Pseudomonadota > Alphaproteobacteria > SHWA01 > SHWA01 > SHWA01. The sequence continues at coordinate 10,961 of SHWA01000026.1, forward strand.
TGACGCTGCTCCTCGACCACGTGGAGCGGCGCCTTGGCGACGAACCTGGCATCGCCCAGGCGGGCATCCAGCTTGCCGATCTCGTCCCGGAGCTTCTCGATGCGCCGTTGCAGGCGGGTCTGTTCCTGGGCCACGTCGATGACGCCGGAGAGCGGCAGCAGGAAGGTCGCCTCGCCGATCACCAGCTGCGCGGCGCCCCGCACCGCGGTCGCCCCGTGCGGCTCGACCCGGTCGATGCGCGCGAGCAGGCGGAGCGCATCGCCATGCCGCGCCAGGCGATCTACCGTCGCCACTGCCGCGTCGCGGTGGAGGAGCGGGATCGGCGCGCCCGCCGGCACGTTCATCTCCGCCCTGACGGTGCGCACCTCGCCGATCAGGCGGATCAGCCACGCCATTTCCTCGGCGGCGACAGCGTCGTCCAAACTGGTGTCGGCCGCGGGATAGCAGGCGGTGATCAGCCGCCCATGCCGGGCGCTGGCGCCGAGCGATTCCCACAGCTCTTCGGTCAGGAACGGCATCAGGGGATGCAGCAGGTGCAGGATGTGGCCAAGCACCCAGCCGGCGGTGGCCCGGGTCTCGGCCGCGGCCTCGGCGTCCGCGCCGGCGAGCCGCGGCTTGGCCAGCTCCAGGTACCAGTCACAGAACATATGCCAGGTGAACTGGTAGAGAGCGCCGGCCGCCTCGTTGAACCGGTAGCCGTCGAGGGCCTCGCGCACCCGTGCCGCGACCGCCGACGCCTCGGCCATGATCCAGCGGTTGACCGTGAGGCGCGCGCCCGCAGGGCGCGGCTGGCCGATCGGGCACTCCTGCATCTCGCAGAAACGCGCCGCGTTCCAGATCTTGGTGGCGAAGTTGCGGTAGCCTTCGACCCGGCCTTCGGAGAGGCGGATGTCACGCCCCTGGGCGGCGAGCGCGGCCAGGGTGAAGCGCAGCGCGTCGGCACCGTACTTGTCGATCAGGTCCAGGGGATCGATGATATTGCCCTTGGACTTCGACATCTTCTGCCCGCGCTCGTCGCGCACCAGGGCGTGGATGTAGACCGTACGAAAAGGCACCGCGCCCATGAAGCGGAGCCCCATCATCATCATCCGCGCCACCCAGAAGAAGATGATATCGAAGCCGGTCACCAGCACGTCGGTCGGGTAATATCGCTTCAGTTCCGCCGTGTCTTCCGGCCAGCCCAGGGTCGAGAACGGCCAGAGCGCGGAGGAGAACCAGGTGTCCAGCACGTCCTCGTCGCGGCGGAGAGGGGTGTCCCTGCCGTAATGGTCGCGCGCGGCGGCGACGGCGGCTGCCTCGTCCTCGGCGACGAAGACGCGGCCGTCGGGGCCGTACCACGCCGGAATCTGGTGCCCCCACCAGATCTGGCGCGAGATGCACCAGGGCTGAATGTTGCGCATCCATTCGAAATAGGTGTTCTCCCAGTTCTGCGGCACGAACCGGGTGCGGCCCTCCTCGACCGCGCGAATGGCGGGCTGGGCCAGGGTTGCCGCATCGACGAACCACTGGTCGGTCAGCCAGGGCTCGACCGGCACGCCCGAGCGATCGCCGTAGGGAACATTGTGCTCGTGCGGGTCGACCCGTTCCAGCAGCCCGAGGCCAGCGATCACCTCGACCACCCGGTCGCGGGCGACGAAGCGATCGAGACCGCGGAAGGGCGGTGGCACCGCCTCGTTCAGCTTGCCATCGGCATCCAGAATGTTGATTGCCGGCAGATTGTGACGGCGGCCGACCTCGAAATCGTTGAAGTCGTGCGCCGGCGTGATCTTGACGGCGCCGGTCCCGAGCGCCGGATCGGAATACGTGTCGGCGATGATCGGGATGCGACGGCCGACCAGGGGCAGGATCGCATAGCGCCCGACCAGATGCCGGTAGCGCTCGTCCTCGGGGTGAACCGCAATCCCGGTATCCCCCAGCATGGTTTCGGGGCGGGTGGTCGCCACGGTGATATGCGTGCCCGCCATCCCCTCGACCGGGTACTTGAAGTACCAGAGATGGCCCTTGGTCGGGCGCGACTCGACCTCGAGATCAGAGATCGCGGTGTGGAAGCGGCAGTCCCAGTTGACCAGCCGCTTGTCGCGATAGATCAGACCCGCCCGGTAGAGATCGATGAACACCCGGCGCACCGCCGCCGAGAGCGTCGCGTCCATGGTGAACGCCTCGCGCTGCCAATCGGGCGAGGCACCGAGCCGGCGCAACTGCCGCGTGATGGTGCCGCCGGATTCCGCGCGCCAGGCCCAGACCCGCTCGATGAACCGGTCGCGCCCGAGACTCCGGCGATCGATGCCTTCGCCTTCGAGCTGCCGCTCGACCACCATCTGAGTCGCGATTCCGGCATGGTCGGTGCCCGGCTGCCAGAGCGCGTCGCGGCCGCACATGCGGTGATAGCGGATCAGGATGTCCTGCAGGCTCATGTTGAGCGCATGACCCATGTGTAGGCTGCCGGTGACGTTCGGCGGCGGAATCACGATCGCGTAAGGCGTCAGTTTCGACGCCACGTCGCAGGCGAAGGCGCCGGACGCCTCCCATGCGGCGTAGAGGCGCGGTTCGATCTCCGCGGGTGTGAAGGTCTTGGCGAGCATTGGCCTAATCCGATTGCCGGCCGGCAGTCACCGGTCGCGTCATGCACGGTCGCGGCTGGTGATACGCCCCTCCAGCGAGCTATGGCAAGGGAGGCGCGCCTATCCGGCCTGCCCGGTCTGCCCTTTGACGATGCGCTCGATCTCGGACTTGACCAGCCGCTCGACCAGCAGAGGCAGGTTCTCGTCGAGCCAGTCCTTCAGCAGGGGGCGCAACAGATCGACCACGATGTCTTCGATGGTGCGGCCGGTCGCCGAGATGCGGAGCGCCTCGTCCTTGGCCGCCACCATTCGCGCCAACTGGGCGAAGGCCGCGCCGGAGGCTGCGGCCGTCTCGCGCGAGAGCAGGGGATCAGCCACCGCTTCCACCGTCGGAGCCGCCGGCGGTACCGGGGTAGGCTTCTTTGCCTTGGGGGTCGGAGCAAGCACCGGTGCGGGTTCGGGCAAGGGTTCTGCTTCCGGCAATTCCTCGGCGATCTCGATCTCGGCCTCGACCTCCTTGACGGCCTCTTGCAGGTTCACGACCGAGCCGTCGTCCTGCACCATGCGCGTGAGTTCGAGCACATTGTCGGCGGGCTCTTCGGCAGCGGGTGCTTCGGCAGCCGGGGCTGGCTCGGGCTTGGCGGCACGCTTTGACTTGGTGCCAGCCTCAGCCTTGTCCGCCTTGTCCGCGTCCTCGGCCCCATCCTCTGAAATGATGCGCCGGATGGAGGCCAGGATCTCCTCCATGGAGGGTTCTTGTTCCTGGGCTTTCGGCTCACTCATGTTCAGCACCTTGCTAGCCGGTGACTGAGGGCCACCACGGCTACCGCGACCACGGTAAAGAAAAGGTTACACCGGCACAAGTTGGCGCCGGTTGCCGCCGGCCAGGCTCATTCCTCCTGCGGCACCTTCGTGCCCCACCACTTGCTCCGTGTCTCCTCGTAGTGGGGACGCGGATCAAAGGTCACGACCGGCAGATTCAAATTGACCGCCGTATAGCGGCCGATCGCCGCCTGGAGCTGGAAGCCGGCGACCACTTCGTTGCGCTGCGAGCGCACCAGGTTGACCTCGGAATCGAACAGTTCCTGCTCGGCATCGAGCACGTCGAGCGTGGTGCGCGAGCCGACCGCCGCTTCCTGCCGCACGCCGTCCAGTGCGATCTCGTTCGCCCGCACCTGCGCCGCGAACGACGTGATCTGGGCCCGCGCGGTCTCCAGAGATTCCCAAGCCCGGGTCACTTTCTCGCGCACGCGGCGCCTGGTCTCCAGCACCTGGATGCGGCGCTGCGATTTCAGCTCCTTGCGCTGGCGCACCTCGGCCTCGCGCGCCCCCGCTTGGTAGAGCGGGATCCTGACGGTGGCCTTGACCTCCACCCGGTCCTGCTGGTCGATCTGTTCGGAGACGTCGCGGCCGTACTCCGCTTCGGCGCTAAGCGACAGGTCGGGCTTGAGGCGCGATTCGGCGACGCGAATGTCGGCGCCGGCCGTCTCCTCGTCCGAGATCGCCGCCTGGATGTCGGGGTTCTCGATATCGGAGACTCCCTGCGCCTCGATCTCGTTGGTCGGCAGCCCCTTGGTCGGCTGCGGCCAGGCGAGACGCATGGGATCGAGCCCGATCACCCGCTTGAAGGTCGCTTTCGCGGTCACGACCTGACCTTCGGCGCCGATGCGATCGGCGACCGCGCGGGCGAGCCTGGCCTCGGCCTGAGACACATCGGTCTTGGTCACCTCGCCGACCCGAAAGCGGTCCCTCGTCGCCTCCATCTGCCGGCGCAGGACCTCCTCGTTCTTCTTGTTGAGTTCGACCACGGTCTGATCGCGCAGCACGTCCAGATATGAGGTGGCCGCGGCCGACAGAACATCCTGTTCGGTGCCCGATAGGCGGGCGCGCTGCGCGAGAATGCGATTGTTGGCGCGGCTGATCTCGGCGACCGTACGCCCACCCTGATAGAGCGGCTGAGTGATGATGATCCCGACCGAACTCGGCTGGCGGTCGGATTCGGCCTTGAGCCGGCTGGCAAGCTCGTTGTTGGTCATGCGGTAGCCGGTGCTGCCCTCGACCTCGACCGTCGGGCGCCAGCCGGAAATGGCGATCGCCACGTCCTCGTCGACGGCGCGCAGCGCCGCCTGCTCGGCGCGCAGCGTCGGGTTGGTCTGATAGGCCGCGACCAGCGCCTCCTCCAGCGTCTGTGCCCGACCCGTGGCCGTGAGCAGTGCGAGCGCCAGTGCCGCCGCCGTCAGCCGCTTCATGCGCACCGATTTCCTCCGTCCGGCTTCGGCAGGCCCCCGTGCAGAGCGCCAGCCTCAGAAGACAAAGGCCGGCGCCCGCGCGAACCCCGACAGCGGCTCGATCGCGGCCTCGAACAGCACTCGGCCCGAGACCACCCCACCAGCATTCAGCATCAGTGTCGCCTTGCCGACCGCGCCCGCCGAGCCCACCACGGCGACCAGTCGGCCGCCCTCGGCCAGTTGCCTGGTCAAGCCATCCGGAACGGCCTCAACCGAACCCTCGATGACGATCACGTCGTAGGGCGCCTGGGAGGGATGCCCGGCAGCCAATCCACCTTCGACCACGACCGCGTTGTCCACGCCCCCGTCGGCCAGGAGGCCGCGGGCCCGCGCCGCCAGGGCCGCATCGCTTTCGAGCGCGACCACGGCGGCCGCGCAGCGCGCGATCACCGCGCTGGAATAACCAGTGGCGGCCCCCACGTCGAGCACCACGTCGCTGTCGCGGATTGCCGCGGCCTGCAACAGGCGCCCGAAGACCATCGGCTCCATCAGGTAGCGGCCACCGCCGAGCGGGACATCCTCGTCCACGTAAGCCACGCCCTTGAAGGGGTCGGCCACATACTGTTCGCGCGGCATGCTTCCCATGGCGGCCAACACACCCGCGTCGGTCACCCGGTTGGTGCGCAACTGGCCAGAAACCATGTTTTGGCGCGCGATGTCGTATCTTCTCATCCGGTCTCGTGACGCTGGCACGGGCGGAAGCCCTCGATCGAGGGCGCGAGTGACTTATAAAGATTGGCCTTTAACAAAACAACAGCCATTGGCTAACAAGACAGCGATCAAGGTCGCGAGTGCAGCTTGACCCTGGTTGCACGGAACCCGTAAGAAAGCCCGGCACGACCCGCCTACGGCCCGGTGGGAGAGCGGTAATCCAGCGGACTGCAAATCCGTAAAGGCCGGTTCGACTCCGGCCCGGGCCTCCATTGCTCAGTCGCGCCTGGGGGTGGCGCGGGGAGCGACGGTTTGGTATATGCGGGAGATCGTCGGCGCAGTGGCGTCGGCGACGTGATCCCCGGTAGCTCAGTCGGTAGAGCAAGCGGCTGTTAACCGCTGGGTCGCTGGTTCGAGTCCGGCCCGGGGAGCCAATCGCGACGAGGGGGCCGGCAAATCTGGCTTCCGACCCCCTCGTACCACCGCGCCACACCGGTCCCTGCCACTCGGGGAGAGCCATCACGAGCGCCTGCGATCAGTCCCCGCCGTGCGCACGCCGAGTCGCGACGCGACGGGGAAGCCCCGGGCGCGCGGGGCGCCTCGCCCGCCTTTCGGCGCTGGTGGTGATGCTTTGCACCAGCCTTACCGCTCTCCCGGTCGCCGCCGCCGACTCCGCTTCACCCGAGCCGCCCGCCAGGGTGCGCGAACTGCTCGACCTGCTGGCGGACCCGGCGGTACAGGCTTGGCTGACCGAGCGGCGAACCGCGACGCCCCCGCCGGGGGCCACCGCCGATCCCGCGCCGGAGGAGACGCTGTCCGGCGCCGTCGCCCGCCACATCACCATGGTACGCGACCATTTCGCGATGCTGGCGGCGGCCACGCCCAGCCTGCCCGACGAGGTGGAGCACGCCTGGATCATTCTCTATCTCGAACTCGAGGAGAGCGGGCTGATCCGCATCCTGCTTCTATTCGGGGCCTTCATCGTGCTCGGCTATGGCGCCGAGTGGCTGTACTGGCGGACGACGACCGGTCTCCGCCAGTGGATCAGCGACCTGCGCCTCGAGACCGTGGCGGAGCGCCTGCGCGCCGTCGAGCTCCGATTCGTCTTTGGCCTGGGTCTCCTCATCGCCTTCGCCCTCGGCAGCATCGGCGCCTTCCTCGCCTTCGATTGGCCGCCACTCTTCCGCGAAATCGTCTTGGGTTACCTGCTGGCGTTCCTGGCGCCGCGCCTCGCCATGGTGGTGGGCCGGCTGCTGCTGGCGCCGGCGCATGGCCGCGTCCTGTTCACGCGCGGGCGCGCGGCCTTTCGCGACGTCGCGCGGTTCCGGGTGGTTCCCCTGGACGACGCGGCCGCGTCCTTCTGGCACTGGCGGCTGATCCTCCTGGTCGCGGTTGGCGCGTTCGCGGCAGTGTCGCTCGAACTCCTGCGCACGCTCGGCTTTGCACCCGAAGCGCGCGAGCTGGTGGCCACCCCCATTCGCTTGCTGGTCCTGGCGATCGGCCTGGAGGCGGTGTGGCGGCGCCCCGGCCAGCCGGCTGCGGGCACCCAGGCGTGCCGCGTGGCCACCGCGACCAATTGGGCCCTGACCGGCTATTTCCTCCTGCTGTTCGCCCTGCTGCTGATCGACGCCCGCGCCATGTTCCTGTTCGCGGCCGTGGTCATCGCCCTGCCGGCCGCGATTCGCCTCACCGCGCGCTCGTTCGTGCATCTGATGCGCCCCATCGCGGCCGAGGCCGCCGCCGCGCCCAGCACCTTCGCCGTCTGCGTCGAGCGCGGATTGCGCGCGCTCCTGATCATCGCCGCGGCGCTGACGCTGGCCCATGGCTGGGGGATCGAGCTCACGGCGCTGACCGCCGGCGAGACCCTCGCCACCCGCCTCGTGCGCGGCGCCTTGAACGCGATCCTGATCTTGCTGGTGGCCGACCTCGCCTGGCAGATCGCCAGGGTGCTGATCGAACGCACGTTGAGCGACGTGGAGAACTCCAGACAGCCAAACACCGAGGAGGCGCGGCGCCGGGCGCGGCTGCATACCCTGCTGCCGATCCTGCGCAACATCATCCTGGTGGTCCTGGTGGTGATGGCGGGGCTGATGGCCATGGGGGCGCTCGGCATCGACATCGGCCCCCTGATCGCCGGCGCCGGCGTGGTCGGCGTGGCCATCGGCTTCGGTGCCCAGACCCTGGTGAAGGACATCATCAGCGGCATGTTCTACCTGCTGGACGATGCCTTCCGGATCGGCGAGTACATCCAGAGCGGCGCCCACAAGGGCACGGTCGAATCCTTCTCGCTGCGTTCGGTGAAGCTCCGCCACCACCGCGGGCCGCTCACCACCATCCCCTTCGGCGAGCTCGGCGCGGTGCAGAACATGAGCCGCGACTGGGTGATCGACAAGATGACCATCAGCGTCACCTACGACACCGGACTGGACGCAGTGAAGAAGATGATCAAGCAGGTCGGCAAGGACCTGGCGGCCGACCCGGAGTTCGCGCCCCACATCATCGAGACCCTGAAGATGCAGGGGGTGGAGCAATTCGGCGACTACGCCGTGCAGGTGCGCATGAAGATGATCACCAAGCCCGGCGAGCAGTTCGTGATCCGCCGCCGCGCCTACGCCCTGATCAAGAAGGCGTTCGATGCCAGCGGCGTGAAGTTCGCCTTTCCGACCGTGCAGGTGTCGGGCGGCGGCGACGTGGCCGCCGCCGCCGCGCGCCAAACCATGGCATCCGCGCCGCCCGAGACCGTATAGCCGCGGATCAGGCGCGCAGGCGGCTCAGCCAAGCGGAAATCTCGCCGACGATGCCGCGGCGGAAGGCGAGCACGACCACCACGAAGATGACGCCCTGGATCACCAGCACCCATTCGCCGAGCGGCGCCAAGTAGTTCTGCATGGTGATGACGACCACCGCGCCGACCACCGGTCCGAAGATCGTGCCGAGCCCGCCGACCAGGGTCATCAGGATGACTTCTCCCGACATCTGCCACTGCACGTCGGTGAGCGAGGCGAGCTGGAACACTACCGATTTCAGCGACCCGGCGAGCCCGGAAAGGGCAGCGGACAGCACGAAGGCGAGCAGCTTGTAATGCTCTGCCCGGTATCCGAGGGAAACGGCGCGCGGCTCGTTCTCGCGGATCGACTTCAGCACTTGGCCGAAGGGCGAGTGCACCGTGCGGTAGATCAGCCAGAAGGCGGAGAGCACGATCGCCAGCACGACGTAGTACAGCGTCAGCTCGTTCTTCAGGTCGATGACGCCGAACAGCGGCCGGCGCGGAATCGATTGGATGCCGTCCTCGCCGCCGGTGAACTTGGCCTGGAGACAGAAGAAAAAGACCATCTGCGACAACGCCAAGGTGATCATGGCGAAGTAGATGCCCTGCCGGCGGATGGCGATGGCGCCGAAGGCGAGGCCGAGCAGAGCGGCGACGGCGATGCCGGCGAGAAGTCCCGCTTCCGTCGGCCAGCCCCACACCTTCACAGAGTAGGCCGTGATGTAGGCGGCGCCGCCGAAGAAGGCGGCGTGGCCGAAGGAAACCAGGCCGACATAGCCGATCAGCAGGTTGAAGGCGCAGGCGAACAGCGCGAAGCAGAGCACCTTCATCAGGAACACGGGATAGACGATGAACGGAGCCGCGAGCGCGACGCCGAGCAGGACGATCGCCGGCAACAGCCGCCGGTCCATGGGCCGGCCCGTCACTGCGCCCGCCCGAACAGGCCGGCCGGGCGCAGCACCAGCACGATCGCCATGATCACGAAGATCACGGTGTTGGACGCCTCGGGATAGAACACCTTGGTGAAGCCCTCGACCACGCCGAGGCCGAACCCGGTGACGATCGATCCCAGGATCGAGCCCATGCCGCCGATCACCACCACGGCGAACACGACGATGATCAGGTTGGCGCCCATGAGCGGGCTCACCTGGTAGATCGGCGCCGCCATCACCCCGGCGAGCGCGGCCAGGCCGACGCCGAAGCCGTAGGTCAGCATCACCATGCGCGGGACGTTGATGCCGAAGGCCTGGACCAGCGTCGGGTTCTCGGTCGCGGCGCGCAGGTAGGAGCCGAGCTTGGTGCGCTCGATCAGGTACCAGACGGCGAGGCAGACCACGAGGGAGAACGCCACCACCCACGCACGGTAGTTGGGCAGGAACATGAAACCGAGATTGTGGCCCCCGGTCAGCTCCTCGGGGATCGAATAGGGCTGGCCCGAGGAGCCGTAGAACTTGCGGAACACGCCTTCGATGATGAGCGCCAGGCCGAAGGTCAGCAGCAGACCGTAAAGATGATCGAGATGGTAGAGATGCCGCAGGAACAGGCGCTCCAGCAGGATTCCGAACAGGCCGACCAGGAGGGGGGCGAGGATCAGCGCCGCCCAGTAGTTCACACCCAGGAAATTGAGCAGCATCCAGGCCGTGAACGCGCCCATCATGTATTGGGCGCCGTGGGCGAAGTTGATCACGTTCAGCATGCCGAAGATGACGGCAAGGCCGAGGCTCAGCATGGCGTAGAAGGCACCATTGATGAGCCCGAGCAGGAGCTGTCCGAACAGCGCCTGCGGCGGCACGCCGAGCAGCTCGAACACGCCCTCGCCCCCCTCCCCGGTCGGTCGGTCTCCGGGCTAGTTGACGAGCGAGCAGCCGCCGTCCTTCAGCGGCCGGAAGGCCTCGCTCGCCGGGATCGTGGCGAGCAGCTTGTAGTAGTCCCACGGTCCCTTGGATTCGGCTGGCGACTTCACCTGCAGCAGGAAGGCGTCGCGCAGCACGCGGCCGTCGGCCCGGATCTCGGCGTTCTTCGAGAACATGTCGTTGATCCTGGAGCTGCGCATCTTTGCCGCCACCTTGTCGGCGTCGTCGGTGCCGGCATCCTTGACGGCGGCAAGGTAGTGGCGGACGGCGCTGTAGACGCCGGCCTGCACCATGGTCGGCATCGCCTTCTGCCGCTCCATGAACTTCTTCGACCAGGCGCGGGTCTCGTCGTTCAGATCCCAGTAGAAGGATTCCGAGACCACCAGTCCCTGGGCGGTCTTGAGGCCGAGCGAATGCACGTCGGTGACGAACACCAGGAGGCCGGCCAGGCGCTGGCCGCCGGCGACGATGCCGAACTCGGCCGCCTGCTTGATCGAGTTGATGGTGTCGCCGCCAGCGTTGGCCAGGCCGATGATCTTGGCCTTGGAGGCCTGCGCCTGCAGCAGGAATGACGAGAAGTCGGAGGTGTTGAGGGGATGGCGCACCGCGCCCAGGATCTTGCCACCCGAAGCCTTCACCGACTCGCCGGTGTCGCGCTCGAGGGCGTGGCCGAAGGCGTAGTCGGCGGTCAAGAAGAACCAGGAATCACCGCCCGCCCGCACCAGCGCGTTGCCGGTGCCATTGGCCAGCATGTAGGTGTCGTAGGTCCAATGGAAGCCGTAGGGCGAGCAGGCCTTGCCGGTGAGGTCGGAGGAGGCCGCACCCGAGATCAGGAAGATGCGCTTCTTCTCGCGCGCGATCTGCTGCACGGCGAGCGCGACGGAAGACGTCGGCACGTCGGCGATGACGTCGACCTTGTCGGTATCGATCCAGGTGCGGACGATGTTGGAACCCACGTCCGGCTTGTTCTGGTGGTCGGCGAACACGATCTCGATCGGCATATTGAGGACCTTGCCGCCGACCTCCTCGGCCGCCATGCGCGCGGCCAGGACCGAACCCTGTCCGGAGATGTTGGCATAGAGACCGGACTGGTCGTTCATCACGCCGATCTTGATCACGTTGTCTGAGATTTGGGCCTGTGCCGCGCTGGCGAGCAGCAGGGCCGTGGACAGTCCGGCGACGAAACTTTTCATGCTCGTGGCTCCCTTCTTCGATGTTGCCCCGGGTGTCAGGCTCGGTTCGATGGCCCTGACTCACACCCCGAGGTAGTCGTGCAGCTTGCCCATGTTCGCATCGAGCTCGTCGTTGCGGAACATGTCGACGACGCGCCCGTCCTCCATCACATAGTGACGGTCGGCGACGGTCGCGGCGAAGCGGAAATTCTGTTCCACCAGGAGCACGGTGAACCCGCGCGCCTTCAATTGGCGGATGACCACACCGATCGCCTGCACGATCACGGGGGCGAGCCCTTCGGTCGGCTCGTCCAGCAGCAGGAGATCGGCGCCGGTGCGCAGGATGCGGCCGATGGCCAGCATCTGCTGCTCGCCGCCGGAGAGCTTGCTGCCCTGGCTCCCGCGCCGCTCCAGCAGGTTCGGAAAGACGGCGTAGATGTCCGCCGCGCTCATGCCGCCCGGCTTCACCACCGGCGGCAGCAACAGGTTTTCCTCCACATTCAGGGACGCGAAGATGCCGCGTTCCTCCGGGCAGTAGGCGATGCCGAGCCGGGCCACGGCATCGGAGCGGAGCCTGATGGTCTCGGCACCCCGCAGGCGCACCGAGCCCGAGCGCCGGCCGACGATGCCCAGGATCGATTTGAGGGTGGTGGTCTTGCCGGCCCCGTTGCGGCCGAGAAGCGTCACCACTTCGCCCCCGTTCACGGCGAACGCGACGCCGTGGAGAACGTGGGATTCGCCGTAGAAGGCATCCAGCCCCTGGACGGCGAGCAGCGGCCCCTCGGTCACGCCCTCAGCCATGCCCGGTCCCAACATAGGCCTCGATCACCCGCGCGTCGCGCGACACCTCGCCGTAGGGACCCTCCGCCAGGATCTCGCCGCGCTGCAGCACGGTGATGGTGTCCGAGAGCTCGGCGACGACGCTCATGTTGTGCTCGACCATCAGCACCGTGCGCCCCTTTGCCACGCGGCGAATGAGGGCGCTGATGCGACCGATGTCCTCGTGGCCGAGGCCGGCCATCGGCTCATCCAGCAGCAGCACCTCGGGCTCCAAAGCCAGGGTGGTCGCGATCTCGAGCGCGCGCTTGCGCCCATAGGGCAGATCGGCCGCGCGCAATGCCCAGAAGTCGCCGATGCCGACGTCGGCGAGGAGCGCGTGAGCGCGCTCGTTCAGGCCATCGAGGACCGCCTCGGAGCGCCAGAAATGGAACGAGTTGCCGAGCCGTCGCTGCAACGCGATGCGCACGTTCTCGAGCACGGTGAGATGGGGAAAGACCGCCGAGATCTGGAACGATCGCACCAGGCCGAGGCGCGCCACATCGGCGGGGCGCGCCTTGGTGATCTCGCGGCCCTGGTAATGGATGCGCCCGGCGGTCGGGATCAGAAACTTGGTCAGCAGGTTGAACACGGTGGTCTTGCCGGCGCCGTTGGGCCCGATCATGGCGTGGATGGTGCCGGCGCGGACCTGCAGGTTCACGCCGCGGACCGCGACGAATCCCGCGAACTCCTTGGTCAGCCCCTGGGTCTCGAGGATGAATTCGACCGCCCCGGCCACTGCCTCCCCTTCCTCCCGCCCGCCGCGGCGTTGTCACCCCTTGCCGGCCGGATGCCGCCCCGCATCAGTCGCGGGCACCTGGCCCGCTTATGCCAGCCAGTCTAGCGACTTACCGGGCTGGCGCCAAATCGGGCACGGATCGGCCCCCTTCCTGCCGCACGCGCCCACGCGGCACGATCATCCGGTTGACGACACCGGCCGCCGGCACTGATGCTCTCCGCGGCACCGGATGGGTGGCCGAGCGGTTGAAGGCACTGGTCTTGAAAACCAGCAGGGGGCAACCCCTCGTGGGTTCGAATCCCACCCCATCCGCCATTGGCAGCCGATTTTCGAAGTATGATAAGGAGCATGACGAAGGCTATCCCTGGAGTACCCGCCATCTGACCGCGGCCACGGCCGTACGGGCCGGGACGAGCGCGACCGACCAGGGGGCAGCGAACGGGAGGCCACCACGCAAACAAGAGCATGCCCTGCCCGCAATCGTCGCAATCCGCAGGCTTCCGCGTACCCCGCCAGAATGCTAGCGTTCGCACTGTCGGTTCTGATGGGTGAAGGGATCCGTCTCAAGTCGGCCGGCGGCGAGATCGGCGCCTACTTCGCCACGCCGAAGGACACGCCCAAGGGCGGCATCCAGAAAGTGGCGGTCACCGGCTTCTGCTGGGGCGGCACGGTGGCTTAGCTCGCCTCGACCCGGCTCGAGCCCGACGCCATGATCGGCTACTACGGCGGCAGCATCCATGGCGCAA
>SHWA01000027.1 GCA_009693995.1 Alphaproteobacteria bacterium
GCGGTCGTGGTCGCGTGCACGATGCGTGCGGCCGCAACGGCAGGCGCGAGCCGCTCGCCCAGAACCTTGCGCAAACCATCGAGAATGCCGATCGAGAGATCCGCGGGCGTCGAGAGCACCTTGTCGGCCTGGACGCGGCCGCTGGCGCCGTCGATAACGACGATGTCGATGAAGGTGCCGCCGACGTCGATGCCGATGGTGACGCCGGGGCGAGTGTTCTCGGCAACGTGTGCGTTCTCTCGCCCCTGCAACTCCTGCTCCCGCGAATCGGCGCCCCTCTCGCCGGGGGTGCTTGGCCCCGCATCACTATGCCGAGGCGAGGGGCCTGTCGAGGCCGTTCTGCGGCGTCAGGCGCGCGGTTGCACCATTACCTCGAGCACGGTCGGCTCGGCCGCGGCCAGGGCGGCCTGGAAGGCGGCATCGAACTGGTTGGGCGCCTCGATGCGCTCGGCGCGCAGGCCGTAGCCGCGGGCGATCTGGGCGCAGTCGATGGGCGGGTCCTGGAAGTCCATGCCGATCGGGCGGTCGTTGCCGTGGAACAGCTTGAGGCGCTCCTTCAGTATCTGGTAGCCGCCGTTGTTGGCGATGATGAACACGACCGGCGCACCACAGTGCGCCGCGGTCCACAGCGCCTGGATGCTGTATTGCGCGCTGCCGTCGCCGATCACGGCAACCACGCGCCGCTTCGGCTCGGCCAGTTGCACGCCGACCGCGGCGGCGAGGCCCCAGCCGATGCCGCCGCTGACGTTGCCGAAATAGGACTTGCGGTCGCGGTAGGGGTAGAACGCGAGCAGGCTGCCGGAGGAGGTGATGCCCTCATCGACGACGATGGCGTCCTCCGGCAGTTGTTCGGCGATCCGCCACATCAGCCATTCCGGGTCGACCCTGCCGGCTGACTCGCCCTGCGTGGCCTGCGCCGCGCGTGGGCCGCGCCGGGCGCTCCAGTTGTCGGCGGCAAGCGTCTTCAGCCGGTCGCGGGCGGCCGCGGCCCCCGCGGCCCCGCCCTGCGCCGTCAGCATCGGGATCAGCGCGGCCAGGGTCTCCTTGACGTCGGCGCGAACCGCGAGCTCGGCGGCGTAGTTCTTGCCCAGCTCCCAATCGCGCTGCCCGATCTGGACCACACGCATGGCCGGCGGCAGCGGATCGACCTCGCTCCAGACCGACATCTTGAGGACGTCGGCGCCGACCGCGATCAGCAGGTCGTGACGCGAGAGCAGGTCGCGCACCCGGGGCTGGCTGCGCGAGAGGCCGCCCATGAACGCCGGATGTCGGCTCGGGAAATGGGCGCCGTGCGGCACCGTCTGCTGCCACACGGGGGCGCCGAGGGCCTCGGCGAACCGCGCCGCCTCGACGAAGGCGTCCGAGGTCGCGATCTCGTGGCCAGCGACGATCACCGGGTTGCGTGCCGAAAGCAGGGCGCTGGCCAAGGCATCCAGGGTCGCGTCGCTCGGGCGCGTGGCGGCGGCGACCCGCGTGGAGCGGCCGAGGTCGAGGGCGGCGTGGGCATTCAGGATGTCGCCGGGGAGCGAAATGAACACCGGGCCGGTCGGCGGAGTGAGGGCGACCTTGGCGGCGCGGTGCACGATGCGCGGCAGATCCTCGATCCGGTTGACCTCGACCGCCCATTTGGTGACCGGCTGGGCGATCGGGACCAAGGGCGCGTAGAGCAGCGGCTCGGTCAGGCCGTGCCCCTGTTCCTGCTGGCCAGCGGTCACGATCATCGGCGTGCCGGAAACATGGGCGGTGTAGAGCACGCCGATGGCGTTGCCGAGCCCCGGCGCCACATGCAGGTTGACCGAGACCAGCTGGCCGGAGGCGCGGGCGAAGCCGTCGGCCATGGCGATCACCACCGACTCCTGCAGGCCGAGCACATAGCGCAGGTCGGGCTGGGTCGAGAGCGCGTGCATGATCGGCAGCTCGGTGGTGCCGGGGTTGCCGAACAGGTGGGTGACCCCTTCCTCCCGGAGCAGCGCCAGGAAGGCGCTGCGGCCGCTGATGGCGTTCGGGGCGCTGGGCGTGTCGGGCATGGACGTTGGCTCCTGCGGGGACGGCGCGCATGGTAGGCAGAGACGCTGCCGTTGGCCACGGGCAGTCGTGCCGCAGCCACCTATCGATCAGGCGCGCCCCTGCCCACCATGCTATAGAGTGAGGCTATGTCTCCGACGCAAGCGCGCGCGTTCCACGCGGTGGCGACCGCCGGCAGCTTCACCGCCGCCGCCCGCAAGCTCGGCGTCAGCCAGCCGACCATCACCACCCAGGTAAAGGAGCTGGAGACCCATTACGGTGTTGAGCTGTTCCATCGCCACGGCCGCGGGGTGAGACTTACGGCGACCGGGCACGAACTGCTCGCCTTTGTCCACCGCATGCAGCAGCACCAGCAGGATGCCATCGGCTACCTGCAAGCCGTGCAGGGACTGAGCACAGGTGCGCTCCGCATCGGCACCTACAGTCCCCACGATGCCATCGACCTGGTGGCGGCCCTGCAGCGACGCCATCCCGGCCTCGACTTGTCGGTGTCGTTCGGCAATTCGCGCCAGCTCGAGGCCGGGCTGATCGATCATCATCTGGACGTGGCGGTATTCGGCTGCCGCGGTCAGCGGGCCGAATTCCATGTCCTGCCCTACCGCCGGCCGCGGCTGGTGGTCGTGGTCGGTCGCACCCATCCCTGGAGCCGGCGCCGGTCGGTGAGCTTGCGCGAGCTCGCCGACCAGCCGCTCGTCGTGCGCGAGCCGGGATCGGAGGCACGCCGCGCCTTCGAGGAAGCGTCGGAACGGCTCGGCGTCCTGCCCCGCACCGCGATCGAGATCGCCAGCCGCGAAGGCGTGCTCGCCGCCGTCGCCCGCGGCATGGGTGCTGCGGTGATCTTCGACGAGGGACCGATTCCGCCCGATCTCGTCGCCAAGGTCGCGATTCGGGGCGCACCCATCGTCACCGAGGTCGACGTGGTCTGCCTGGCGGAGCGGCGCACGAACCGCATCATCGCCGCGTTCTTCGATCTCGCGCAGGCGATGCGACCGATGCGACCATGACCCCGCTATAGCCTCGATCTATGGATCGTATCTAGTCTTTCAACTTGCCCAATGGCCGGGGCGGTTCGAAACTAGCGCGAACGGCGCGGGCCGCGCATGCGGCAATAGGGAGGTCGACCATGGCAACTCGGCTGGTGGCGACGGCGCTGGCGGCAGCGCTGGTATTCGTGGGCGCCGCAAGCGACGCCAGGGCGCAGAACCTGACCATCGTCGGCGGTTCGCCGGGCGGCGCCTATCTGAAGGCGGCGGCCGCGCTCGGCGAGTATGCCAAGCTGGCGATCCCGGGCGTCTCGGTCACTGTAATGCCGGGTGGCGGCTGGTCGAGCGTCGAGCGCCTCGACCCCGGCTCCAAGCTCGCCGACGTGGCGGTGCTGGAGAACGACCTGGCCTCGATCGCCTACAAGGGCGAAGGGCCGACCGGCAAGAAGTACGACTTCCGCATGATCGGCGCCTTCCGCGGGCCGAGCATCGCCCAGGCGCCGACGGTGAAAGCTTCCGGCATCACGTCCTTCGAGCAGATCCGCGACAAGAAGATGCCGGTGCGCATCGTCACCTTCGAGCGGCATCAGCTCGCCACCAGTCAGGCCCTCGACTTGATGGCGGCCTACGGTCTCACGCCCGAGCTGATCCAGTCCTGGGGCGGCAAGATGGTCTTCACGTCCCAGGCCGAAGGCGTCCGCATGATGATGGAGGGGCAAGCCGACATGTGGATCTCGGGCAGCTCGGTCTGGCCTTCGCCCGCCTACGTCGAGCTTGGCACCAAGCACGCCTTCACCTTGCTGCCGATCAGCAAGGACGTGGCGACCAAGGTCGGCGCGAAGTACGGCCAGAAGGTCATGGAAGTGCCCGCCGACATTTACAAGGACGCCAACGGCAGCAACCAGCCCTATTGGAGCCCGGTGACGATTCTCGCCTTCAGTGTCCGCACCGATCTGGCGGACGACATCGTCTACAAGCTCACCAAGGCGCTCGAAGACAACAAGGAGCAGTTCTACCTGGTGCACGAGTCGCACCGCTACTACGACCCGAAGAAGGCGTGGCAGGAGGTCGGCATCGTGCCGCTGCATCCGGGCGCGACCAAGTATTACAAGGACAAGGGCTACATGCCCTGAGCCTGCGACGGCGGCGGTCGCAGATGCTCGGCGGGACACCATGCAGCGGTTGACCGGCTGGATCGTCCGGGTGGTTGCGGTCGTCATGGCCGGGTTCCACATCTATACGGCCTATGCGGGCACGTTCTATCCCTACGTGCAGCGCGGCCTGCCGCTGTTGTTCTCGCTGATCCTGACGTTCCTCACGGTGTCCGCGTGGAAGACCGAGGGTGACAAGCACCAGCCCACCCTGCTGGACTGGCTGCTGGTGGTCCTCACGGTGCCGGCGGTCGGCTATGTCGTCTTCAACGTCGACCACCTGATGAACCGCTGGCCGCTGACGCCGACCTTCGCGCCGACGACCCTCGAGATCGGGCTCGGCGTCCTGACCATGGTGCTGCTACTCGAGGCGACCCGCCGGCTTATGGGCTCGGTGCTGGTGGTCGTGGTCGCTCTGGCGATCCTCTATGCCCTGTTCGGCGAGTACGTGCCGTTCGCGGAACTGCGCCATCGCGGCTTCACCGTGCAGCACGTCACCGATTACCTCTACCTGACCGACCAGGGAGTCTGGGGCACCTCCCTCGACATCGCCGTCACGTTCATCGTGCTGTTCATCATCTTCAGCGCCTTCGCCGAGCGTGCCGGGGCGGCCGAGTTCTTCATCCAGTTCGCCAATGCCCTGACCGGCCATACCCGGGGCGGACCGGCCAAGGTCGCGATCATCTCCTCGGCCATGGTCGGTTCGGTGACCGGATCGACGGTGGCGAACGTTTACACCACTGGCCAGTTCACCATCCCGCTGATGAAGCGAACCGGCTACCCGCCGGCCATGGCGGGGGCGGTCGAGGCGCTGGCCTCCAACGGTGGGCAGATCATGCCGCCGGTGCTCGGCTCCACCGCCTTCCTGGTGGCTGCCGACTCGGGCGTCTCCTACACCACCGTCGTCCTCGCCTGCATCCTGCCGGCGCTCATCTATTACGGCGGGCTGCTCTGGTACATGCACCTGGAAGCGATCAACCGCGACCTGCACGGCATTCCGATCGAGGAAAAGCCGAGTGTGGTCGCAGTCCTGAAGCAGGGCGCCCATCTGATGGCACCGATCGTGGTGCTGTTCGGCGGGCTGATCTGGGGCCTGTCGCCGACCCGGGCCGCGCTCTATTCCATCGGCGCGACCGTGGTGGTGAGCTGGTTCCGCAAGGCGACCCGGCTGGGGCCCAAGGAGATCATCGAGGCGATGGAGCTGGGCGCCAAGGGCGGCGCGCTCATGGTCGTGATTTGCGCGGTGCTCGGCTATGTCATCGGCACCTTCACCCTGACCGGACTTGGCCTGAACATCACCAGCGCGATCATCTCGGTCTCCCAGGGGCTCTTCCTCCTCACCCTGTTCCTGGTGTTTGCTGCCTGCTTCATCCTCGGCATGGGCATGAACGCGGTCGCGGCCTACATCCTGGCGTCGGCGATCGGCGTTCCCGCGCTCGCCATGTTCAAGGTCGACCCCTTGGTCGCCAACATCTTCGTGTTCTACGCCTCGATCCTCTCTCACATCACGCCGCCGGTCTGCCTCGCCGTGTTCGCCGGTGCCCAGATCGCCGGCGCCAACATGTGGGAGACCGCCTGGTACGCCGTGCGCATGGGCACGGTCGCCTACGTGCTGCCGTTCCTGGTGGTCTTTCTGCCGTCCCTGCTGCTGATCGGTTCGGCCATCGACATCCTGATCGAGACCATCACGGCGATCATCGGCCTCGGGCTCATCATCACCGCCGTACAGGGGTGGGCGGGCTATCGCCTGAACTGGCCGGAGCGGCTCTGGTTCGTCGTGACCGGCGGCTGCTTCGTCTCGCCCGACCTGATGGTCACGGGCATCGGCGCGGCTTCGGGCGCGGCACTCGGCGCGGTCGTTTTCATGCGCGCGCGACGCAAGGTTCCGGCCAAGGCCGCATGAGGGCGGCGCGGCGCCGATGCCTGGCGACATTCCAGCGAAATTCTGAACAGCGGACATGATGATGGCTCGGAACGGACGCGGAGAAGGGTTGCCGGCGCAGTGGGACGACTCCTACGACGTGATCGTCGTCGGCTACGGCTATGCCGGCGGCGTGGCGGCGATCGAGGCCGCCGAGGCCGGCGCCCGCGTGCTCTTGATCGAGAAGATGCCGGATCCCGGCGGCATCTCCATCTGCTCCGGCGGCAACGTGCGGATCGCGGACGATGCGGCCATGGCGCTGACCTATTTGAAGGCAACCTGTGCCGGGACCACGCCCGAGGACGTGCTGGCGGTGCTGGCCGAGGGCATGACCAGGGTCAGGGGATATTTCGAGCGCCTGGCAGCCACCAGCGGTGCCGTGGTCGACAGCCGCCCCGCCGGCGGCAACTACCCCTTTCCCGGCGGCGAGACCTTCGGCTTCGCCTTCATCGAGAGTGTGCCCAATTTCGATCCCGCGGGCCGCTATCCGCACGTCAACAGCTATGTGCCGATCCAGCGCGCGGCGGGGGTGCGGCTGTTCAAGGTGCTGGAGGACAATGTCCGCGAGCGGCGGATCGCGGTCTGGCTGGAGGCGGCGGCGGAGCGGCTCCTGACCGATGCCGATCGGACCGTCCACGGCCTCACCATCCGCACCCCTTCGGGTGCGCGCCGGGTCCAGGCGCGGCAGGCGGTGATCCTCGCCTGCGGCGGTTTCGAGGCGGACGCCGAGATGCAGCGGCAGCACTGGCAGGAGAAGCCGGTATTGCTGGCCGCCTTTCGCGGCTCGACCGGAGACGGCATCCGCATGGCCCAGGACGTGGGCGCCGGCCTCTGGCACATGTGGAACTACCATGGCACTTACGGCTTCCGGCACCCGGACCCCGACTACCCGTACGGGCTGCGCCTCAAGCGCCTGCCCGACTGGATGCCGGGCAAGGCGCCGCGCGAGGACGTGCGTATGCCCTGGGTCGTGGTCGACCGCAACGGGCGGCGCTACATGAACGAGTATCCGCCCTACATGCAGGACACTGCACACCGGCCGATGTCCTTCTACGACACCATCACCCAGAGTTATCCGCGCATTCCCTCGTTCATGATCCTCGACCAGGTGGCCAAGGGGGCCTACCCGCTCTGCTCGCCGACCTTCAACGATCGCAACCTGTCCTTCGAGTACAGCGAGAAGTCGCTGCGCGACCTGGAGGATCGGATCGTGCGCAAGGCGGGGTCGATCGCGGAGCTGGCCCAAGGTATGAAGGTGGATGCGGCCGTCCTAGGCGCCACCATCGCGCGCTGGAACGCGCTCTGCGAGGCGGGGGCCGACGCCGACTTCGGCCGCCCGACGCCCTCCATGATGAAGATCGCGACGCCCCCCTTCTATGTCGCGGAGGTGTGGCCGATCTGCTCCAACACACACGGCGGCCCGGTGCACAACGTGCATCAGCAGGTGCTCGACGTCTTCGGCGAGTCCATCCCGCGCCTCTATGCGGCGGGCGAGCTGGGCGGGGTCTTCGGGCATCTCTATCTCGGCGGCGGGAATCTGGCGGAATGCTTCATCGGCGGCTGGATCGCCGGGCGCCACGCCGCCGGTCTCGAGCGCCTGGACTAACGGTGCCACCCGCGCCATGAAGCCGCCGCCCTTCCGCTATCACGATCCAGGTTCGCTGGACGAGGCGGTCGCGCTGCTGGCGACGCTCGAGAACGCCAAGCTGCTCGCCGGCGGCCAGTCGCTGATGCCGATGTTGAACATGCGCTTCGTGCAGCCCGATCACGTGATCGACCTCAACCGGATCACGGGTCTGGCCCACATCCGCGAATCGGCCGCGCGGATCGAGATCGGTGCCATGACGCGCCAGCGCGACCTGGAATTCTCCGACCTCATCCGCTGCCGCTGCCCCTTGATGCGGGAAGCCCTGCTCCAGGTCGGCCACCGCCAGACCCGCAACCGCGGCACCATCGGCGGCAGCCTCTGCCATCTCGATCCGGCGGCCGAACTGCCGATGGTGGCCGCCGCCCTGGAGGCGGACATCCAAGTCGCGAGCCGCCGCGGCACCCGCACCCTCCCCATGGCCGATTTTCCGGCCTTCTACATGACCCCGGCGATCGAGCCCGACGAGATCGTCACGGGGCTCGGCTTCACGCCCTGGCCCGAAGGCCACGGCGCCGCGTTCGTCGAGTTCGCGCGGCGCCCCGGCGACTTCGCCGTGGTCGGCGTTGCCGCGCTGCTCGACCTGGATGGAGCAGGGTGCATCCGGCGCGCGGCGATCGCGCTCGGCGGCGTCGGCCAGGGGCCGGTGCGCTGGTCGAGGGGCGAGGACCTGTTGCAGGGCGAGGCAGCGACTGACGACACCCTGCGCGCGGCCGCCGAGAGTTGCCGGGGCGTCGCGGCCATGGGCGATGCCCAAGCTTCCGCCGACTATCGCCGCCACCTCGCCGGCGTGCTGGCGGGGCGCGCACTTCGCGCCGCGCGCGACCGCGCCCGGAGGGTGCCGTGACCGCGCCGGCGCCGGGGGCGGATGCGCGCCGCATCACCTTGACGGTGAACGGCCGGCGCCACGATGTCGAGGTCGAGACCCGCCTCACCTTGGCCGACTGCCTGCGCCATGGCCTCGGTCTGACCGGCACGCATCTCGGGTGCGAGCATGGTGTCTGCGGCGCTTGTACCGTACTGGTGGACGGCCGCTCGGCGCGGAGTTGCCTAATGCTCGCGGTGCAGGCGAACGGTGCCGCGATTACCACGGTCGAGGGACTCGCTGCCTCCGACGGCACGTTGCACCCCTTGCAGCAGGCGTTCCAGGCGCACCACGGGCTGCAATGCGGCTTCTGCACGCCTGGCATGCTGATCACCCTGATCGAGTTTCTGGGCGACCATCCCGACCCCGACGCAGCCGCGGTGCGCGAGGCAATCGGTGGCAACCTCTGCCGGTGCACGGGCTATCAGGGGATCGTGGCGGCGACGCTCGACGCCGCCCGGCGGATGCGGGCGGCGCCATGAGCGAGGGGCTGATCGGCCGGCGCCTGCCGCGGCTCGAAGACCCGGCGCTCCTCACCGGCCGCGGGCGATTTGTTGACGACATCCACATCCCCGGTACGCTCGAGGCGGCCTTCGTCCGCAGCCCCCACCCCCACGCCCGCATCACCCGGGTCGATGCAACCGCCGCCCGGCGGCATCCGGGCGTGCACGCGGTCTATGCCTATGCCGACCTCGCCCCGCACCTCACCGCTAACCTCATCCCGGCGGACAACCGGCACCTCGCCTTCGAGGCGAACTCGCGCCCGCCCGTGCTGCCGGTGGACGAGGTCTGCTTTGTCGGTGAGGCAGTTGCGATCGTGGTGGCGGACTCGCGCTACGTCGCCGAGGACGCCCTCGCCCTGGTCGAGGTCGACTACGATCCCGTGCCCGGCGTCTCGGACTGCCGCGCGGCGCTGGCGCCGGGCGCGCCCCTTGCCCATCTGGGTGCCGCCGACAACGTGGTCAAGACGTTCCAGACCGCCTTCGGCGATTGTGACGCGGCCTTCGCCGGGGCACCGCACGTGGCGACGATCTCCCTCAAGCAGCATCGTGGCAGCGCCCATTCGATCGAGGGGCGTGGAGTCCTGGCGCGCCCCGATCCGGTCGAGGATCGCCTGACCGTCTGGTCCTCGACCCAGGGCTCCCACCGCGTGCGCAACACCCTGGTCGAGCTGCTCCGCCTGGACGAGGACCGGGTGCGGGTGATCGTGCCGGACGTGGGGGGTGCCTTCGGCGCCAAGCACATCGTCTACCCCGAGGAGGTGATCGTCGCCCTCGCCGCGCGACTCCTGGGTAGGCCGGTCAAGTGGATCGAGGACCGGCGCGAGCATTTCCTCGCCGCGGTGCAGGAGCGCGACCAGTATTGGGAACTCGAGGTGGCGGCCGACCGCGACGGCCGCCTGCGCGGGATTCGTGGCCGCATGATCCATGACCAGGGGGCCTACACGCTCCTCGGCATGAATGTGCCGCTGAATGCCTCCCTCGCGATGCCGGGGCCGTATCTCTTGCCTGCCTACCAGCTCGACGTGACCGTGGTCGCTACCAACCGGGTCGGCGTCATTCCGGTGCGCGGCGCCGGCTATCCCGAGGGCGTGTTCGCCATGGAGCGGGTCATGGACTCGCTCGCGCGCGACCTCGGCCTCGACCGCGCCGAGGTGCGCCGGCGCAACCTGATCCCGCCCGAGCGCATTCCCTTCGACTTGCCGCTGAAGTCGCGCGACGGTACGGTGACGCGCTACGACAGCGGCGATTTCCCGCTGTGCCAGGCGAAGGCGCTGGCCGCCGCCGACTACGCCGGCTTCCCGGCACGGCAGGAGACGGCCCGGGCCGAGGGCCGCTACCGCGGCATCGGCCTCGCCAATGCGGTCAAGATCACCGGGCGCGGCCCGTTCGAGACTGCCATCGTCCGCATCGGCCCGTCGGGCAAAGTCACCGTCCACACGGGTGCCATGCCCATGGGTCAGGGCACGGTCACCTCATTCGCCCAGATTTGTGCCGATGTGCTCGGCCTTGCACCCGAGGACGTGACCGTGGTCGCGGGCGACACGGCGACCGTCTCTCTCGGCATCGGCGGTTTCGGCAGCCGGCAGACGGTGAACGCCGGCTCGTCGCTGCTCCTCGCCGCGCGCGAGGTGCGTGCCAAGGCGCTGGCGGTTGGCGCCCTCGTCCTGGAGGCGGCGGCAGAGGACCTGGAGCTCCGCGGCGGCGCGGTCTGGATCAAGGGCACCGACCGCCAGCTTCCGTTCGCCGAGATCGCCCGTGCGCTGGGCGGCGGCGTCGGCTATGCCCGGCCCAAGGACGTGAGCCCGGGGCTGGAGGCGACCGGCAATTTCATGCCGCCCGACGTGACCTACGGCAACGCCTGCCACGTGGTCGAGGTGGAGGTGGACGTAGGCACGGGTGCGGTCCAAATACTGCGCTACGTGGTGGTGAACGACTCGGGCAAGCTGATCAACCCGATGATCGTCGAGGGCCAGATCATCGGCGGCGTGGCGCACGGGATTGGCAACGCCCTCTTCGAGTGGATGGGCTATGACGAAGGCGGGCAACCGCTGACCACCAACTTCGGCGAATACCTGCTGCCGACGGCGCCCGTGGTTCCCGAGATCGAGATCCACCATGTGGTGACGCCATCTACGGTCAATCCGCTCGGCGTCAAGGGCGTGGGCGAGGCCGGGGTGATTCCGGCGGCGGCGGCGATCATCGCCGCGGTGGAAAACGCCCTGGAGCCGTTCGGCGTCACCCTGGCCGAGGCGCCGATCAGTCCGGGCCGGCTGGTCGAGCTCATGGCGGCGGGGCGGTCTTAAGGCTGGCGGCCGAGGAGGCGTGCGAGGGCGCCCTTGAACAGGGTCCAGAGGCTGCGCCAGAGGAGCGGGGCAACGGACAGAGGCGCCACCGCCGCCGGGGCGGCCGGATGCTGGGCCGCGATCCGCTCACGCAGGCAAGCGGCGAACTGGCCGACGATCTGGTTGGCGAGCTCGCTGACCATGGCGGTGCCGCGCCCATACTGGGCGACCGCGCCCGAGAGTGTGAGATCGGTCTCGACGCTGACCCGGCTCGTGGTGCCCGCTTGCTCGACGCGGAACGTGGTCTCGGCGCTGGCGCCGCCGCGGCCCTTGACGTCGGCTCCTTGCGCCTTGACCCGGGCACGGAGGCCAGAAGCGTCCAGTTCCTCGAAGCGGACCGTGCCGCTGAAGGCGAGCGCCACCGGGCCGAGGCGGACCGAAATCCGACCCTTGTAGACGCCTTCCCCCACCACCTCGGTCAGTTCGGCGCCCGGCAGGCAGGGCGCGATACGCGGGACATCCGTCAGGATGGCGAAGGCGTCGGCGGCGGCGGCCGGAACCTCGAACTGGTTGTGGATGCGCACGTCTCGGATCGTCGGTCGCGGGTGGCTCAGGAGCGCAGCACGCGCCCTTCGGCGGCGCCGGTCAACTGGCCCTGGGCGTAGGTGACGGCGCCATTGACCGCGGTGTATTCGATGCCCCGCGACGGCATCACCATGCGCTTGGCGCCGCCGGGCAGGTCAAACCGCCGCACGCCCCGGTTGCCCGAGCCGACCGTGGTCGGATCGAACACCGTGATGTCGGCGGCGAGCCCGGGCCGCAGGCGGCCGCGGTCGTGGATGCCGAACAGATCGGCGGGATCGGAGGTGAGGCGCTGCACCGCCCGCTCCAGGGTGAGCACCTGGCGTTCGCGCACCCAGGTGCCGAGCAGATAGGTCGGGTAGCCGCAGTCGCACAGCATGTCCACGTGCGCGCCCCCGTCGCCGAGCGCGACCAGGATGCTGGGATCGTTCAAGAGCTCGGTCATGCGGTCGACGCGGGTGTTGAACGACGCCATGGTGAACTCGGCCGCGAGATCGGCTTCCAAGGTCACGTCGAGGAAGGCGTCCACCCCGTCCTGGCCGCGGGCGCGGGCGATATCGGTGACGGTGCGGCCTTCCAGCCCCTTGAGCGCCGGCGCGCCGGTCTCGTGCAGGGTGATGCGGTCCCAGTTGGCGAAGTTGATCGGGATCTTCAGCTCCTCGCGGAAGGCGGCGCGGAAGGCCGGGTCGCGGTAGGCGGCGGCCTGCGCCGGCTTCGACTTGTCGGTGAAGATGCGGTTCCAGGACGGGAACGCGGCGAACGGGAAGGGGCTGCGCATGTTGATCTCGCGCGTGAGCGGCAGCGGCGAGGTCTGCGGGCGCACGCCCCGCGCCACAAGCGGCGCGATCTTGCGCAGCGTGTCGCGCACCGCCTCGGAGATGTCGTCGCGGTCGAAGAGCGCGATGAACGTGACCGGCCGCCCGCTCGCGCTTACCAGCAGGTCGAGGAGGGCATACTGGTCATCGTCCACCACCGAGGTCTGCCGGGTGATGGCGATCTCGATCGCGCCCTTGCCCTTGTCCTTCAGCATGCCGGCATAGGCGCGCAACTCGTCGTCGCTGGCGTTGCGGCAGGCGAGTGGCCGCCCGCCGAAGCCGACGTGCTGGTTGAGGATGGTCGAGGAAAACCCGAGCGCGCCGGCATCGACCGCCTCGGCGAGGAGCGCGCGGATGCGCTGGGTCTCGTCGACCGTGGCGGCGCGGTCCATGGACTCCTCGCCCATGACGAAGTGGCGGAAGGGCGTGAGCGGCGCCAGGAAACCGAGGTTGACCGCGGGCCGGCGGCGCTCGGCGGCGTCCAGGAACTCGGGGAAGGTCTCCCAGTCCCAGGTGATGCCCTTCTCCAGGACATCGAAGGGGATGCCCTCGACATTGACCAGGTCGTGCATGGCGATCTCGCGGGCGGCCGGCTTGCAGGGCGCGATGCCGACGCCGCAATTGCCCATCACCACGCTGGTGACGCCGTGCCACGAGGAGGGTGTGACCGCGCCGTCCCAGCAGATCTGCGCGTCGTAATGGGTGTGGGGATCGATGAAGCCGGGCGCCACAACGCAGCCGGCGGCGTCGATCACCTTGGCGGCACTCTCCTTGATCCGGCCGATCTCCGCGATCCTGCCGCCGGCAACCGCCACGTCCGCCTGGCGGGCAGGCGCTCCGGTCCCGTCCACGACGGTTCCGTTCTTGATCAGGAGGTCATAGGTCATGGTCAACTGACTCCAACGCGGCGGCTCGGCAACGGAGAAGGTAATGCGGTAATCGAGCCGCAGTCTAACCCGAAAAAAACGTCTGGAACTCGTCGGCTGGCACCGTCGCGTGAGAACGCGCCCGCCGTCCGCGACCCAGTTGCCGCAAGCACTTTAGGAGCGTTGAGCCACAAGTCGACGACTTCCGCTTGTCTACGGTGTCGATTAGAAGGACTATGATCGGCAAAGACGTCGTGGGATCGGTGCCCCAAAAGGCTGGCGGAGGAAGCGAACTATGGCATTTCAGAAGCGAATGACCGGCTTTGCGTTGATTCAAGCGTTTGTGACCGTTGGTGTGCTGCTGGTGGCAGCCCCCGATCCCGGCCATGCACAGCAGAAGAGTACATTTGTCAATATCGGCACCGCCGGCATCGGCGGCGCTTACTATCCTACTGGCGGGTACATCTGCAACCTGCTGAATCGCAGTCGCCAGCAGTACGGCCACAATATCCGGTGCACGGTGGAGAGCACCTCGGGCGCCGCGGCGAATCTAAAGGCGCTACATGCCGGCGACCTCGATGTCATTCTGACCCAATCGGACACCTTGATCGACGCCTGGGAGGGCACGGGCAACTACAAGGATACCGGCCCGGTGAAGAAATCGCGGTACGGCTTCGCCACGCACGTGGATGCCTTTCACGTCGCAACCCTGCCAAACAAGGGGGTCAGCTCGTTCGCAGGTCTCAAGGGCAAGGTGGTCAATACCAGCAACCCCGGGACGGGCACCGAGGTCGCCATCTACAAGGCGTTCGAGAAGTATGGCGTCTCGGCCAAGCAGCATTTCTCGCAAGAGACCAAGCTGACGGTACGTGAGCAGGCCCAGGCGCTCTGCGACGGCAAGATCGATGCCTTTCTGTATCTGACCGGGCTCGGTGCCGGCACCATGCAGGAGGCGGCCAGCACCTGTAACGCGATCATCGTCGACTGGTGGGACGACGCCATCAATGGCCTCGTCGGCGACAAGCGCAATGGCTATTTGAAGATGACGTTTCCCGTCGGCGTCTATCCGGGGCAGACCAAAGAGGTCACGTCCTGGGGCGCGGTCAACATGCTGATCTTGAGCGAGACCGTACCGGAGGAAGTCGGCTACTTCCTGACCAAGGCAGTATTCGACAATTTCGAGGAGTTCAAGAAGCAGGCGATCACCTACGCGTCAATCACCCGCGAATGGTCGGCGCGTGAGGGGCAGGCGGTGCCCTATCATCCGGGGTCGCTGCGCTATTTCAAGGAAGTCGGCCTCGTGAAGTAGTCCACGTCGCATGACTCCTTGCCAACGGGCGGCGGGCGAAAGCGCCGCCGCCCGTGACTTGGACACGCCGTGAGCGAGACGGCGGCCAGCGACGGTGGGCGCGCGCGCGCCCTGATGCAGGAGGTCGATCTCGGCGCTCGCTCGCCGGCGGGGGTGATAGGACGCGCCTTAAGCGTCTTCGCCATCGGCTGGTCAATCTATCAAATCTACGTGGGATCCCCGCTTCCGGCGATGACGCACATCGCATGGCTGAGCGAAAACGAGCAGCGACCGATCCATCTCGCTGCTGCCCTGCTGCTGGTGTTTTGCATCTTTCCGGCGTCGCGGGCCGCGTCGCGCCGGCGCGTGCCGTGGTACGATTGGATGCTGGCCGCGACTGGTATTGTCTGTGTGCTCTATAATTTCGCCTTTTATGAGCGAATATCCCTCGCGGCCGGGGGCACCCATCGGCCGACTGAGGTCGTGTTAGCCATACTGGGTATTCTGACGCTGCTCGAGGCGACGCGGCGCGTCCTCGGTGTGGCCTTCGTTCTGATCGTTCTGATCGCGCTCGGATATGCCTTTGCCGGCCCCTACATGCCGGATCTGATCGCCCATGGCGGCGTCACTCTGAACCGGGCCATCGATCACATCTGGTTTGCGACCGAGGGCGTGTTCGGCATCCCGCTCGGCGTCTCTAACACGTATATTTTTCTGTTCGTGCTGTTCGGCGCCATGCTCGAGAAGGGCGGGGCTGGGAACTACTTCATCCAGCTTTCCTTCGCGCTCCTCGGCCACCTGCGCGGCGGGCCGGCGAAGGCGGCCGTGGTGTCGTCGGGGATGACCGGACTCATATCCGGTTCGGCGCTCGCCAACATCGTCACCACCGGCACGTTCACGATTCCCCTGATGAAGCGCATGGGGTTCAGCGCGGAGCGTGCCGCCGCCGTCGAGACCGCGTCATCGATCAACGGTCAGATCATGCCGCCGGTCATGGGCGCGGCCGCGTTCCTGATGACCGAGTTTATCGGTATGCCCTATGTCGAGGTCATCAAGCACGCCTTCGTACCCGCCATCATCTCCTATATCGCGCTCTACTACATCGTGCACGTCGAGGCGATCAAGGCGGGGTTGCCGGTGCTGACCCCGGCTGTGCACCGCTCGGCTCCGGCGCGCCTGGCCAACTTCGTCGTCGCGACGGTCCTGTTTCTCGCTGGGTGCGCGGGCATCTACTTCGCAATCACGTGGATCAAGGAAGCCTTTGGCGAGCATGCGCTGATGGTCGCAATCGTCAGCTACGGATTCGCCTACGTCGGATTATTGCTGGCCGCGAATCGCTTCCCCAAACTGGTCATGGACGACCCCAACGCGCCCCTCGTACGGACGCCGCCGGCGCTGGCGACCTTCATGGCTGGGCTGCATTACCTGTTGCCGATCGTGGTGCTGGTCTGGTGTCTCGTGGTCGAGCGGCGATCGGCCGGGGTGGCGGTGGCCTGGGCGATCGGGGCGATCATCATCGTGGTTGTCACGCAGCACCCGCTGCTGGCGATTCTCGGCGGCGAGCGGCGACTTCAAGAGGGCCTGCGTCAGGGCGTGAGCGAGCTCCTGAGCGGGCTCGAGGCGGGCGCGCGCAACATGGTCGGGATCGCCGTTGCGCTCGCGGCCGCCGGCATCATCGTCGGCGTGGTGTCGATGACCGGCATCGGGCTCGCCATGGCGAGCGTGGTGGAGGCGATTGCCGGCAACGACATCACCATGGTGCTGATCGCGACGGCCATCATGTGCGTCATTCTCGGCATGGGGCTGCCGACCACGGCCAACTACATCGTCGTAGTCGCGGTCATGGCACAGCCGATCGTACAACTCGCCAGTCAAGCGGGTTTGATCATCCCGCCGATTGCAGTCCATCTTTTTGTATTTTACCTCGGCCTGATTTCCGGCACCACGCCACCGGTCGCCGTCGATGCCTTCTGCGCGGCAGCGCTGGCCCGAGCGAATCCCTTGCGGACGGCAGGAATCGCCTTCGTTTACAACATGCGAACGATCATCTTGCCGTTCTTTTTCGTGTTCAATACCGATCTGCTGCTGATCGGAATCGAGAGTTGGTGGCACCTGCTGCTGACCGTCGCTGGCGGTATCGTCGCCATGTTAGCCTTCGCCGCGGCGACACTGCGCTACTTCGTCGCTCCTGGCCGCTGGTGGGAATCGGTGGTTCTGCTGCTGGTCACGTTCACGTTGCTGCGGCCGAGCGCCTGGGTCGACCCGTTGTTCCCTCCTTATGAAGAGGCAGATCCGCGGTCGATCGTGGCCCACGCCGAGCGGCAGCCGGACGGAGCGAGCATCCGGCTCTGGGTCTCCGGCGACAACTTCAGCGGCGAGCCGGTGCGCAAGGTGGTCCTGCTGCCGCTCGGCGACGCTGGGGCGGGTTCGGCTAGGCTGGCTCGAAACACCGGAATGGTGGTCGCCGTGATGGGTGAGGAGACGCGGATCGTCAACGTACGGCCGGCCAGCCCCGCCGCAGGTGCCAGCATCGCTGCGGGCTGGCAGATTCAAGCCGTGCAGGTGCCGTTGCCGCAACCGAACAAGCACTGGCTCTACCTGCCCGCATTCGCGTTGTTCGCGCTGGTTGGCTGGTCACAGCGTCGCCGCCGCGCGCTCGGAACTTGATGGGGTGAGCGACCGCTGTTGACCGAGGGAGGCGGGGGCCCAAGTCGAAGAGCAGGTATATTCGGTCCGTAGGCTCGGAGCGGATTTCGTGGATGTGTTGAACCTCGTGCTGCCCTTCCGGTCGCTGTTCTACGCGCCGGTCTACCTGGCGATCACCCGCGGCGTGATGGCGCGGCACGGCATCGGCGTCGAGCTCCGCTATCCGCCGGCCGGGGGCGATCCGCTCGATCTGCTGCGGGCGAGCGGGGCCGACGCCGCCGTCGGCGGGCCGATCCGCCTGCTGCGGCTGGGGGCGGATGCAACCGACATCCGCATGTTCGGCCAGGTGACCGGGACCACGGCCTTCGTGGTACTGGCGCGGGATCTGCCGCCGGGCGACTGGCGGGCGCTGCCGGGCCGCCGCTACCTGCCCTTCACCGGCAGCCGGACGCCGCTCCTCTTCACTCGGGCGCATCTGCACCGGCTCGGCATCGATCCGGACTCGGTTACCTGGCTCGCGGCGGCCAATGCGGCCGAGGCCATGGCCCGGTTCCGGGCGGGTGATGCCGATCTGATCGAGCTGCCCGAGCCCGATGCCGCGCGCCTGATCGAGGAGGGGATGCGCGAGTTCGCGGCCATGGCGCAGGTGCTGGGGCCGATGCCGTTTTCGGTGGTGATGGCGCCGCAACCGGCCGATGTCGCCGCCGCCAAGCGCCTCGCCCGGCTGCTGGCGGCGATCGGCGAGAGCCAAGCCTGGATGCACGGCGCTGGCCCGGTCGCCGTGACCGCGGCCCTCGCCGCCACCTTCCCCGAGGTCGCCGATCGCCACCTCCTTGCCGCCGCCACCCGCTATCTGGGCGACGGTGCCTGGGCGCGGGGTCCCGCTGTCAGCGCCGCCGACATGGCACGGCTGTTTGCGGCAATGGCGGGTGGCGGCGAAGCACTACCCGACGCCGATCCTGCGACTGTGCTGGGGGCGCTTCAGAAATAGGCGATCAGCCGCCCGGCGATCATCACGGCAGGCCACAGGACGAGCGAGAGCAGCGCGGTCGTGCGCGCGGTGCCGGGGACGGTGCCGACCGCCCAGCCCCATGTGCCGATGGCACGGAAGGGGCCGGCATGGGCGGCGACGATGTTGACCAGCGCCGCCGCGATCATCCCGAGCTTGATCAGGAATACCGGGTTCTGGATGATGAAGCTGGCCTCGGCCGTGAACATCACCACGCCGGTCGGCACGGCGACAGCAAAGGCGACGCGCGCGACCGGCAGGCAGAGCCGAGCGAGGCGGACGGGGGCGATGTCCCTAGTCAGCCCGAGCAGGGCGAGGTCGAAGACGATGATGGCACCGACCAGCACCGCCACCGCCACCACGTGCGCGACGTTGGCAGCCGGATAGACCCAGACCGAACCGCGGATCAGGTGCCCGAGCGCCGAGTGCTCGATCAGGATCGCCCAGGCCGGTCCGGTGGCGTGCTCCACCGGCGCCGCTCAGCGCAGTTCGGTGGTGACGCCGTTGATGGTGATGCGCTCGGCGCGCATCTCCGCCGCGTCCACCCGGTTCGGGTAGCCGTAAACAGTGACGATCGTGCCGGGTTTCATCGCTTGTTCCAACAGGCCGCGAATCTGCATCCGCGACGGCGGTGATAGAGTCACGGTCCAGGTCTTGCCTAGCGTCTCCAGGCGCAGCGTTCCGTGCGGATTGTTGTAGGTCATCTCGACCACGGGTCCGCTCAATGTCACGGGTTTCTCCGCATCATAGCTGCCCCAGCCGTGATAGGCTTCGGCCGGTAGGGTGACGAGCAGAAGGGCGAACAGGATGTGAATCATGCCAGTGACTCTTCCGAATGTGCGGGTGCGACGATGGGGAAATGTAGCGAGATTCTCGCGCCGCCGCGACCCGGGTGTGACCTGGCGCGGTCCTCGGATAGGGTGCGTTCAATGGCGGATCCGATGACGAATCAGGCTGGCGCCGGTGCCAGCGGGATGACCTCGGCATCCGACCTCGTCGCCCGCGTGCTCCATCGGGATGCCCACATGCTGGTGCTCGACAAGCCGGCCGGGCTGCCGGTGCACCGTGGCCCCAAGGGCGGTGACAGCCTGGAGGACTATTTCGACCAGTTGCTGTTCGACCTGCCGCGGCGCCCGCGCCTCGCCCATCGTCTCGACCGCGAGACCAGCGGCTGCCTGGTGCTGGGGCGCCACCGCAAGGCCCTCGCCCGGCTCGGCGTACTGTTCGCGGCCGGGGCCGTTACCAAGACCTATTGGGCAGTGGTCGAGGGGGCGCCCCCGGCGCGGGCGGGGCGGATCGACCTCGCCCTCGCCCGCCGCTCGCCCGAGCGCGGGTGGTGGATGAAGGTCGCTGCCGCGGGCCAACCGGCGGTCACCGATTATCGGGTGCTGGGCGCGGGATGCGGGCGCGCCTGGCTCGAGCTGACGCCCCGGACCGGGCGGACCCACCAGATTCGCGTACATCTGGCAGCGATCGGTTGCCCGGTCCTTGGCGATGCGATCTATGGCCGCGCGCCGCGCGCGGGCGGCCCGCCGCTCCACCTCCACGCCCAGGCTGTCGTTGTCCCACTCCAACCGGGCCAGCCGGTGATTGAAGTTGCGGCACCGTTGCCGCAGCACATGGCGGCAGCGGTCGCGGCCTGCGCTCCCGTGGACGACGGCAGCGCGCGCAAGGCAAGCTGACGCCCCGCTCAGCTCTGGGCGCTGATCTCGATGTCCTGCTCCGCCGACCAGTGCAGCAGGCGGCGCTCGAGCCAGTTGACCGCGTAGAGCTGGGCGGCGGCGATCACCGCCAGCATGAACAACCCCGCCATGGTCTGGCTCATCTCGTAGAGCTTGGCTGACCGATCGACCAGGTAGCCGAGGCCCTGGGTCGAGGACAGGAACTCGCCGGTGATCACCCCGATCAGCGCCAGGCCGATGTTGATGCGCATGGTGGTGATGATCCACGGCAGCGAGTGCGGCACGACGATCTTGAAGAACACATGCCGCTTCCGGCCGCCGAGGGCGCGCACCATGTCCATCTGATCGGGATCGGCGCTCTTGGTGCCGTCGAAGGCGCCGAGCCAGGCGACGATGCCGCACACCAGGACCGCGATCATCACCTTCGACAGCACGCCGATGCCGAACCAGACGATCAGCACCGGCGCGATCACGATCTTGGGCGTGGCGTTGAACACGACCGCGAACGGGTCGAGCACGCGCGACAGATAGGGCGACCACCAGAGCGCGAGCCCCGCCGCCGTGCCGCCGATGGTGCCGATGGCGAAGCCGACCAGCTGGGCGTAAAGCGTGGTCCAGGTGTGCACCAGGAGATAGCCGTTGAGCGTGTTCGCATAGAGCCAGACGAACATCTTGTCGGGGCGGCCGAAGAAGAACTCGGTCGCCAGCTTGAAGACCACGGCCCCTTGCCACACCAGCAGGACGACGAGGACGATGGCGATCTGCACACCGACCACTAGCGCTCCCTCGGCGCTGGCGCGGCGCGGGCGCCGGCCGGCTGAGGGGATGGCAGCGGCGCGGGCCGGGTCAGATGCGGACATCGACCTCGAGCTCCTGCCAGAGCGCGTTGAAATAGCCGTTGAACTGGGGACTGCTGCGCGCCTCCTCGGGACTGTGGCCATGGGAGAAGGGCAGGTCGAACTCGGCCTTGATCCGCCCCGGCCGGCCTGAGCAGACCAGCACCCGGTCGGAGACCGAGACCGCCTCGGCGATGTCGTGGGTGATCAGCAGCACGGTCTTGCGCTCCTCCTGCAGGATGCGCACCAGCTCCTCCTCCATCTTCAGCTTGGTCTGGTAGTCGAGGGCCGAGAGCGGCTCATCCAGCAGCAGGATTTCCGGGTCCACCGCGAGCGTGCGGGCGAGGGCGACGCGCTGGCGCATGCCGCCCGAGAGATGGCGCGGATAGGCGGTCTCGAAGCCGCCGAGACCATATTTGTGGATCAGCGCCCGCGCGCGGTCGATGCGCTCGGCCTTACCCACGCCGCGCATCTCGAGCCCGACGGTCACGTTGTCGATGACGTTGCGCCAGGGCAGCAGCAGGTCCTTCTGCAGCATGAAACCGACCTTGCGCTGCGGACCCTCGACCCGCTCGCCGTCCACCAGCACCGTGCCCTCCGCCGGCGTGTCGAGGCCGGAGATCAGCTTGAGCGTGGTCGACTTGCCGCAGCCCGAGGGGCCGATCAGGCTGACGAATTCCTGATCCCGGATGTGAAACGACATGTCGCGCAGCGCGACCACCTCCTGGGTGCCCTGGCGGAACACCTTGGTGACCGCTTCGAACTGGACCCGGATCGGGCGCGTCGCCGTGCCGCCCGGGTCTTTGCCGTTGCCTGTCTGCTGCATCCTGCCCGTTCGCGGTTTTGGCGTGTATGGCCCGGCTCCCGGCGCATGCCGCCGGGAGCCGGAGCCCGCGGCTTCAGACGTCCTTCTCCGAGAACTGCGCCGCCGCCTTCTCCGCGAAGCGCAGGTCCATGAGCTCGGCGAAGGGATAGTTGGCGGCCGGGTGGCCGGTGCGCACCAGGAGCTGGCCGAAGTTCTTGTCGTAGGACTCCTTGGTGACCAGCAGGTTCTTCGGATAGGCACCCTGGGCGATGGTGCGGAGCGCCGCGTCCTTCATGATCGCCGGGTCGGAGTCCTTGTAGCGCTCGATCGCCACCTGGGCCGCCTTCTCCGGGTACTTGTGGCCGTAGATGCAGGCCTTGGTCATGGCGTTGACGAACTTCTGCACCAGCTCCGGCGTCTCCTTGATCGACTTCTCGGTGACCGCGAAACTGGTGAATAAGAAGGGGCCGAAGAAATCGGCGAAGGTGAACAGCACCTCGAAGCCGCGCATCACCGCATTCGAGGTGTCGGGCTCGATCAGGGTGGCGAGGTCTGCCTGGTTGGCGGAGAGCGCCGCCAGCTCCGAGCCGGCGATCACCGGCACCAACTGGACGTTGTCCTTGTCGCCGGTCGATCCCGCCGCCTTGAACAGCAGCCCGTCGGTATCGCCCTGGGTGAAGCCGGCATCCAACAGCACCATCTGCACCACCGAGACGCCGGTGTGGGGCGGGCGCGGCACAATGATCTTCTGACCCTTCCACATCTTGGGATCCTTGGCGACGCCTTTCTTGGCGGCGATCACCTGGGCGACCCGGTTGACCAGGACGCCGATGTTCTTGACCTCGGCCCCCCGCTGCCGGGCCAGCGCCGGCTCCGCCGGGTCGCCGTTGTAGCTGAAGGCATCGCCCGAGACGATGGCGCGCAGCGCGATGGTGCGCTGCTGCGCGTTGTAGATGGTGATGTCGAGGCCTTCCTGCTCGAAGAAGCCGCGGGCGTGGGCGACGTAGAGCGGGAGGTAATAGAGGGTCTCGACCGCTTCGGCCGCGGTCAGCTTGACCCTGGCCTGGGCGCGGGCGCCGGGCCCGACCATTGGTTCGAACGTGAGCAGCGCGCCGGCACCGGCAAGCGCACCGAATTGGCGTCGGGTGATCAAAGGTCCAGCCATGTCTCCTGCCTCCTTGCTGTTTACGGCACGCGGTGGTTCCGGGTGCCTGCCGACCGGGTGGCCTGTTAGAGGCGCACCCGTTCATCCCCCATCCAGTGCAGCAGCCGCCGCTCCAGCCACAGGACCGCCCAGTATTGCAGGGCGGCCACGATCATGATCACGAAGATCACCATCCACAGGCGGCTGATCTGGAACATCACGGCGGCCTGCACGGCCATGAAACCGAGGCCATGGTTGGAGGCGACGAACTCGCCGACCACGGCGCCGACCAGGGCGAAACCGATGTTCACCTTCATCGCCGAGATCACCCACGGCATGGAGGCCGGGATCACCACCCGCACATAGGCTTGCCAGCGACTGCCGCCCATGGCGCGCACCATGTCCAGCCAGTCGCGGTCGACCTGGCGCACGCCGGCATAGGCGCTGATCCAGGCGACCACGAAGCAGATCGTCACCGCCAGCACCACCTTGGACGTCTCGTAGATGCCGAACCAAACGATCATCGGCGGCGTCAGGGGGATCTTGGGAATGCCGTTGAAGACCACGGCGAAGGGCTCGAGAATCCGCGAAAGGGTGCGCGACCACCAGAGACCGAGGCCGATCGCCGTGCCGCCGATCATGCCGATGGCGAAGCCGAGCAGCTCCTCGTAGAGCGTGACGCCCAGGTGATGCCACAGCTCGCCGCTGGCGAGGACACGGCCGAGCTGCTGGCCGATCTTGCTCGGCTGGCCGGTCAGGTCGCCGTTGAACCAGCCGATCAGGACGCCGCCTTCCCAGCCGAACAACAGGAATGCCAGGACCGCGACCTGGCCGCCGGCGACCGCCGCCGGATGCTCGGCGAGGCGGCGCCTGAGCGCTCGCGATTGACTGACCGTCGATCCGGAGGCGGCCATGCGCGCCTTTCCCATAGTTACTTCCGCGCTGACGCGCGGCGTCTTCTCGAGCGATGCTCCGGCGAGTCACTGCCCGGGTCAATGGCAATGATGCGAACGGCTGCTGGCCCTCAGCCCAGGGCGTTCCGCGTCAAATAGGCGGCGACGTCCTGCGGCTTGGTCTTGCCCGCCTTCGGAATATCGCCGGCGAGCGCCATCTGCATCATCTGGCTGCGCTCGACATTGGTCAGCCTGACCTTG
>SHWA01000028.1 GCA_009693995.1 Alphaproteobacteria bacterium
TGGTCGCGCTCTCCCGTCCCACGGCGCGGCGCACCAGCTCCACCAGGTCGATCATGAACAGGAGCCACAGCAGCACCAGGAACACGATGCCGACGTTCAACAGGAACTGCCGGCCGAGATAGGCGGTGAGCGTCGGCGACAGGCGGTGCATCGGATCCCTAGGGCCGGGCCGAGGCCATCGCCGGCACCGGCGGGTGCGTGCCGGAGCGGAGCATGATGTAGCCGGCGACGGAGGCGGCGCCGATCGGCAGCAGATAGAGCAGCGGCAGCATGGCAGGATAGTTCATGACCAGGCCGGTCAGGCTGATGCCGAGCCCCAGATAGGCGAGCCCAGCGGCGGTGCCGACCACGAGGCGCTGCGTCTGTCCGCGCCGATTGAACGTGCCACCGATGGTCGCAGCCACGCCGACCAGGGCCAGCACCAGATTGCCGAGGGGGCCGGCAAGGCGTTGATGGCCCTCGGTGATCAGCCGGCGCGACTGAAGTCGATCGTCGGCCGAATCGCCCGGATGGAACAGCTCGTGCAGGAATCGCTCGCGCGGCTCGCGCCAGCGATCGCGCGGCAGTTCGACGAAGTCGCCGAGGTCCAAGGTGTAGCGTTCGAAATAGAGCAGCGAGAGCTGGCCGTCGGGCTTGCGTACCTCCTGCCGGTTGCCATTGACCAGCACGAAGCGGGGGCCGGTTTCCGTCTGCACCACGGCGCCTCGCTCCGCCATCATGCTGATGGGCCGCGAGGGCTCGCGCGCATCGTGCACCAGCACGCCGCGCAAGACGCCGTCACTGCCGCGCTCGCGCACATAGACGGTGAGGTCTGGTGTCAGCGTGTTGAACACGCCCTCATGCAGCAGCACCGACGACAGGTCGCTGCGGAGCGAGACCTGCAGATCCTTGAACGTGCGATAGCTCGCCGGCATGAGGTAGAGCGCGACCGCGTAGTTGACGATCAGCACGACGGTCGCGAGCAACAACACCGGCCGGGCCAAGGCCACCGGCCCGACCCCAACCGCCCGCAGCACCACCAT
Source organism: Alphaproteobacteria bacterium (assembly GCA_009693995.1). GTDB lineage: Bacteria > Pseudomonadota > Alphaproteobacteria > SHWA01 > SHWA01 > SHWA01. The sequence goes on from SHWA01000028.1 coordinate 1,023, forward strand.
CTCGCTGTCCATCGTCAGCCGGTGGTAGGTGAAGATCACCGCAATGAACAGGGCGACCGGCAGGATCACCGCCAGGAAGGTCGGCAGCATCAACATCATCAAGTAGAAGAACGTGGCGGTGGAGAGCCCCCGGTTGACGATCAGGTCGACGAACCGGAGCGACTGGGCGAGCCAGACCACCCCGGTCAGCGCCAGGGTCACGTACAAGAAAGGTGCGGTCAGCTGCCGGAAGAGGTAGCGGTCAGTGCTGGGCATCGCTTCGCGGTGGATCCGCCGGGCGCCTGCGCCGGGCAGTCGATCCCTGGTCACACCTACGGTCGCCGGCGCATGCCGGTCGGAAACGTACTGAAATTCATCGTACTGTCGAGTATTCTAAAGTCCATAGTATTCACCGCCGTCCGGCGGTAAATCCCCTATTGGCCACGGTTCTGGAGCAGGGCATGAAGATCGACTTCGGCAAGACGGCGATTCCTGGCGCGGGTGCCCTAGTGGTCGGGGTCGCGGCCGAGCGACGGCTTTCCGCCACCGCCAAGGCCGTGGACCGGGCGAGCGGGCGCAGGCTTACCCGAGCCGCGGCCGCGGGGCGGTTTTCCGGCAAGCGGGACGAGATCCTGGACATGCCCGCCCCGGCTGGCCTGGCCCTCAGCCGGGTGGTGCTGGTCGGTCTGGGCGATGTCAGCAAGGTGGATGCCCTGGCGGTCCAGCGTCTCGGGGGCGCCATCGCGGCCCATCTGGATCATGTCGGCGAGAAGACCGCGGCGGTTGCCATCGACGCGATGCCGGGCGCCACGCTCGGCACCGCCGCCATCGCCGCCAACCTGGCCTATGGCGCTCGGCTGCGGCGTTACCGCTTCGCCAAGTACCGCACCAAGGAGAAGAACAACGACCAGCCGACCCTCGCCGCGCTCACCCTGATGCTGGACGACCCGAAGCGGGCGGAGCAGGCCTATCGGCCGCTCGCGGCGGTGGCCGAGGGCGTCTTTCTCACCCGTGATCTGGTCTCGGAGCCGGCCAATGTGCTCTACCCGGCCACGCTCGCCGAGCGCGCGCGGGCGCTGCTCCGGCTCGGGGTGAAGGTCGAGGTACTGGGCGAACGCCGGCTCGAGGCCCTTGGCATGGGTGCGCTGCTCGGTGTCGGGCAAGGCAGCGAACGCGAGAGCCAGGTGGTGGTCATGCGCTGGAACGGTGGGCCCGCCCGCGCCAAGCCGGTCGCCTTGGTCGGCAAGGGGGTCACGTTCGACACCGGCGGCATCTCGATCAAGCCGTCGGCCGGCATGGAGGACATGAAGTGGGACATGGGTGGCGCCGGCGCGGTGATCGGCGCCATGCGGGCGCTGGCCGGGCGCAAGGCGCGCGTCAACGTGGTCGGGATGATCGGCCTGGTGGAGAACATGCCTTCGGGGACGGCGCAGCGGCCCGGGGACGTGGTCACCTCCATGTCCGGCCAGACCATCGAAGTGATCAACACCGACGCCGAAGGGCGGCTGGTCCTGGCCGATGTCCTCTGGTACTGCCAGACCCGGTTCAAGCCGCGGGCGATGGTCGATCTCGCCACCTTGACGGGCGCGATCGTGGTTGCCCTCGGCCATTATCAGGCCGGACTCTTCAGCAACGACGACGCACTCGCCGATCAGCTGGTCGCCGCCGGCAAGGCAGTCGGTGAACGGCTCTGGCGCATGCCGCTCGGCGAGGACTACGACAAGGACATCAACTCCGACATTGCCGACATGAAGAACGTCGGCGCGGGGCGCGAAGCCGGCAGCACGGCCGGTGCCCAGTTCCTCCAGCGCTTCGTCGGCGACACTCCCTGGGCCCATCTCGACATCGCCGGCATGGCCTGGAGCAAGAAAGGTGACGCGGTCACGCCCAAGGGCGGCACCGGCTATGGAGTGCGCCTGTTGGAGCGCTGGGTCGCCGACAACTTCGAAGGCAAGTGACCGCCGCTCGTGGTCGAGATCGGCTTCTATCATCTGACGACTGTGCCGCTCGAGCGCGCGCTGCCGCGGCTCCTGGAGAAGGTGCTGGCGAGCGGGCACAGGGCGCTGGTCTGGGCTGCCTCGGCGGAGCGGGTGGAAGCCCTCAATGCCGCGCTCTGGACGTATGCGCAGGAGTCCTTCCTGCCCCACGGCACGGCCGCCGACGGCTTCGCGGCCGAGCAGCCGATCTTGCTGACCACGACAGCGGAGAATGTCAACGCGGCCCGGGTACTGGTCCTGGTCGACGGCGCGGGCGCCGAGGGGTACGAGGCGTTCGACCGCTGTCTCGACCTGTTCGACGGCAATGATCCCGAGGCGGTCGCCGCGGCCCGCGCCCGCTGGCGCCAGCACCGCGAGGTCGGCCGCCAGGTCACCTACTGGCGCCAGAACTCGGGCGGCGGCTGGGAAGCGGCAGCCTGACGCTCGCTCCTTGAATTGGCTGGGGTTACCGTCCCACCTCGGCGGGCGTGACGGCCGTTGCCAGGGCGCCCGTCCGGCACTATAAGGCGCCCTGGTCACGCGGCGGCGCGCGCCGTCTGCGACCAAGAGGCAGGAGTATCATGGCCGTCGAGCGCACGCTCTCGATCATCAAACCGGACGCCACCCGCCGCAGCCTGACCGGTCAGATCAACGCTCGGTTCGAAGCCGCGGGGCTCAGGATTGTGGCGCAGCGGCGCCTGCGTTTGATGCGCCCGCAGGCGGAGCGGTTCTACCGGGTCCACGCCGAGCGCTCGTTCTTCGGTGAGCTGTGCGAGTCCATGTGCGCGGGGCCGGTGGTGGTGCAGGTGCTCGAGGGTGAGAACGCGATCAAGCGCAACCGCGAACTCATGGGCGCCACCAACCCCGCCAATGCCGCACCCGGCACCATCCGCAAGGACTTCGGCGAATCGATCGAGGCGAACTCGGTGCACGGCTCAGACTCATCTGAGAACGCCCGCGAAGAGATCGGCTACTTCTTCGCCGAGATCGACATCGTCGGCTGAGCGCGAGTACGCGGCGGGCTCTGGTCGGGGTCAGTCAGCCAATGGATTGAGCAGCACCGCCGCCGGTGCCGATGCCCCCGCGATCATCACCCGCTCGCCTGCGACGCGCACGCGTCCCTCGCCGATCAGGCGCACCGCAAGTGGGTAGGCGGCGTGTTCGGCTTCGAGCACGCGCGCGGCGAGGGTCGCTTCGGTGTCGTTGGCGGTCACCGGTACCGCCGCCTGGACCAGGATCGGGCCACGGTCCATCTCCGCGCGCACGAAATGCACCGTGCAGCCGCTGAAGCGAACCCCGGCGGCGAGCGCTCGGGCGTGGGTGTCGAGGCCCGGAAATGCCGGCAGCAGCGACGGGTGGATGTTGATCAGCCGGTCGTGCCAGGCGGCGACGAACCCGGCGCTCAGAAGCCGCATGAATCCCGCCAGGCAGACCAGCTCGACGCTGGCCGACCGGAGCGCCTGGTCGAGTGCCCGCTCGAACGCATCCCGGTCGGCATGGTCGCGGTGCGGGATGACGCGGGTGGCGATCCCCGCCTGCGTTGCCCGGTCCAGCCCGATCGCGCCCGGCTGATTGCTGATCACCAGGGCGATCTCGGCCGGAAAGCCCGCATCCCGACCGGCATCGATCAGGGCCTGCAGGTTGGACCCGCGACCGGAGATCAGGACGCCGAGCCTCAGGCGCCCCACGCCTCGGTACCATGCAGGGCGATGCGCGCGGCCGCGGAGGTGGCGATCTCGACGCGTCCGATGCGATGGACCGTCTCGCCTGAAGCGGCAAGGCGGCGTTCGGCCGCAGCCGCCGCAGCCGCCGGCACGATGGCAACCATGCCGATGCCGCAGTTGAAGGTACGCGCGAGCTCGGCGGCGCTGATCCGCCCCGCCCGCATCAGCCAGTCGAAGACCGGTGGCAGGGGCCACCGCGCCGCATCGAGGGAGACGGCGAGGCCGTCCGGGACCACGCGTGGGATGTTCTCGATCAGCCCGCCGCCGGTGATGTGGGCGAAGGCGTTGACCAGGTCGTCCGCGGCCAGCGCCAGGCAGGAGCGCACATAGAGGCGGGTCGGGCGCAGCAGCGCCGCGCCGAGCGTGACGCCGGCCGCGAACGGCGCCGGGCTGGCGTAGGCGATGCCGCTTGCCTCGACCACCCGCCGCACCAGCGAGAAGCCGTTCGAGTGCACCCCGCTCGACGCCAGGCCGATGACCACGTCCCCGGCTGCGACTTTGGTGCCGGTCAGCACCCGGTCGCGCTCGACGGCGCCGACGCAAAACCCGGCCAGGTCATAGTCGCGCTCGCGGTAGAGTCCCGGCATCTCCGCGGTCTCGCCGCCGATCAGCGCGCAGCCGATCTCGCGGCATGCCTCTGCGATTCCCTGGATCACCGCGCGTGCCGCCGCCACGTCGAGACGGCCGGTCGCGTAATAATCGAGGAAGAAGAGCGGGGTCGCCCCCTGCACCACGATGTCGTTGGCGCACATGGCGACCAGGTCGGTGCCGATGGTGTCGTGGCGGCCGGTCGCCTGGGCGATCAGGAGCTTGGTGCCGACCCCGTCGGTGGTGGCTACCAGCAGGGGATCGTGAAAGCCGGCGGCCTTCAGGTCGAACAGCGCGCCGAAGCCACCCAGTCCGCCGACGGTGCCCGGGCGGGCGGTCGCCTTCGCCGCGGGCTTGATCGCTTCCACCAGCGCGGCGCCCGCGTCGATATCGACTCCTGCTTCCCGGTATCGGTCGGTCGGAATCGCTGCCTCACTCACGTGGCGGTGCTAGTCTATCGGCATGTCCCACGATTCGCGCAGAACATACTGGAACGCGACCGCTTTGCAATGACCTACGCTTGGCGCCATGGACCGTTGCTCGCCCTCACGCTGCTGCTCCTGGGGGCGCTTCCGGCTGCCGGGCAGCGGGGCGATGCGGGCGAGACGCTGGAGATCGCGCGCGTGCCGATCGAGGCGCAAGCGGCGGACGGCACGCGGGCCAAGGAGCGCGCCCTGGCCGAGGGGCGCGTCGCCGCATTCCAGCGGCTGCTGCAGCGCATGGTGCTAGCCGAGGATCAGCGTCGCCTCGACACCCTGCCGGCGGCGGAGGTGGCGCGTCTGGTTGCCAGTTTCGGCATCGACGAGGAGCGCATTGGGCCGGGCCACTACAAGGCCCTGCTGACGGTTGCTTTCGCCGCCGAGCCGGTGAAGCGGCTCTTGCGCGATCGGGGTATTCCCTACGCCCTGACGGCAGCGCGGCCCGCGGTCGTGCTGCCGGTGCTCAGCGTGGGCGCGGACGCGACGCTCTGGGATGAGCCGAATCCGTGGCGCCAGGCCTGGTCGGCCCTGGGCGGGCGGGATGGCCTGGTGCCGCTCGCCGTACCCCTCGGTGACGTGGCCGACGTGGTGGCGATCGATGCCGCCCAGGCGCTTGCCGGGGAGGCCGATGCCGTGCGGCGCATCACGGCGCGCTACGGCGTCCGCCATGCGGTGCTCGCCGAGGCAGTGGTCGAGGGCGAGCTGCCGCCGGCAGAGACGGCGGTGAAGATCGTCCTACGGTCCCTGACCGACGCCGGCATTCCACCGGTCGAGATCGCAGGCCACACGGGCGATGGCGAGGACTCGGGGGCGGTCTTTGCCCGCCTCGTGGGCGAGGCGGTGGTCCAGTTCGAGGAGGGATGGAAGCGCGCCAACCTGGTGCGCGGCGACACCAGCCGGGCGCTGGCGGCGATCGCGGCGTTGGCAGGTCTCGAGGACTGGACCGCGCTCCGCGCGCGGCTCGCCGGCCAGCCCCTGATCGAACGGATCGAGGTGCAGAGTCTGGCGCGCGACCGCGTGCGCCTCGTGTTGCATCATTTCGGCGACCAGAGCCAGTTGGTGGCCGCGCTCGCCCAGGCGAACCTGGTGCTCACGGCCGACGGCGCCGAGTGGCGCCTGGGCCCGCCGCCAGCGGAGCGCAAGACGCCGTGAATCTGCCGAATCTGCTCTCGCTCGCACGCCTCTTGTCGGTGCCCGTGCTGGTCTGGCTGATCATGGTCGGCCAGATGCAGGCCGCGTTCTGGCTGTTCGTCGCGGCGAGCGCGACCGATGCGATCGACGGATTCATCGCTAGGCGGTTCGGATCCCGCACCGTGGTCGGCGCCTATCTTGACCCGCTCGCCGACAAGGCACTTCTGACCGCGGTCTACATCTCGCTCGGCCACGAGGGATGGATTTCGCTCTGGCTGGTGATCCTGGTGGTGTTCCGGGACATCGTGATCGTCGGCGGCGTGCTGCTGTATCAGCTGCTGGCGCAGTCGATCGAGTTGCAGCCGATGCGGATCAGCAAGATCAACACGGCCGCCCAGATCAGCCTGGTGACGGTGGTGCTGGCCAGCCTCGGGCTGTCACTGCCCGATGTCGGCCTGGTGCCGATCCTGGAGCCGGTGACGGCGGCGACCACGGTCGTGTCCGGTGTCTGGTACCTGGTGGACTGGACCCGTCGCGCCGCGGACCTGGAGGAGGGCTGATGTCGCAGCCACGTCAGGCGGTCGCATGGATCGCCGCCCTGTTTGCCGGCGGCGTCCTGCTCTACCTGTTGCGCGGCATGCTGCTGCCCTTCGTTGCCGGCATGGCGGTCGCCTATCTCTTGGATCCGCTGGCCGACCGGCTGGAGCGGCGCGGCCTGTCGCGCACGCTCGCGACCGCCTTGATCACCGGCGCCTTCTTGTTGGTGGCCGTGGCGCTGCTGCTGTGGCTGCTGCCGATGCTGTACGTGCAGCTGCGTGCTTTCCTGCAACGTCTGCCCCAGGTTTTGCAGGCGGTCCGCCAGCACCTTCTGCCGCTGATCGACGATCTGGGCGCGCGCCTCGGGTTCGTGGCCGAAGAGCGGCTGCAGGCGGCGGCGGCCGACCTGGCTCAGTATGTGGTCCCCTGGCTGGTCGATCAGCTGGGCAGCGCCTGGCAGTCGGGACTGGCGGTCTTCCAACTGCTCTCGCTCGTGGTCATCACGCCGGTGGTGGCATTCTATCTGATCCGCGACTGGGGCCGGCTGACCGAACAGATCGACTCCCTTCTGCCGCGGGCGCACGCCGACGTCATTCGTGATCTGCTGCGCCAGATCGATGGCACCCTCGCCGGATTCGCGCGCGGCCAGGCGCTGGTCTGCCTGATCCTGGCGACGTTCTACTCCGTCAGCCTGTCGGCGATGGGGCTGGAGTTCGGCGTCGTGGTCGGCATCGGCGCCGGGCTGGTCTCGTTCATTCCCGTGGTCGGGGCCCTTTCTGGGGCGGTCGCCGCCATCGCGCTTGCCATCCTTCAGTTCGGCCTGGTCCCGCGGGTCGCCCTGGTCGCGGCCGTGTTCGCGGTCGGCCAGGCGATCGAGGGCAACGTCCTCACGCCGCGCCTGGTCGGCGAGCGGGTGCGCCTGCACCCCGTTTGGATGATGTTCGCCATGCTGGCCGGTGCGTCGCTGTTCGGGTTCGTCGGCGTGCTGCTCGCCGTCCCCGTGGCGGCGGTAGTCGGCGTGCTGGTGCGCTTCGGCATCAGCCGGTATCGCCAGAGCGCGCTCTATCGTGGCGACGGGGAAGCGGCTTGACCCAGGCCCAGCTCGCCTTCGGTTTCGACCACCGGCCGGCCATGGGGCGCGAGGACCTGCTGGTCACGCCGGCGAACGCGGATGCCGTGGCTTGGCTCGACCGTTGGCCGGACTGGCCGGGGCCGCTCCTGGTCATCGTCGGGCCCGCGGCCTGCGGCAAATCGCACCTGGCATCGGTCTGGCGCGAGCGTACCCAAGCGACCCCTTTCGCTGCCGCCGATCTCGACGCACTGCCGTCCGGATCAGGATGGGCCTCTGAGGCGGCCGTGGTGGTCGAGGACGTGGACCGCGCCCCCCCCGGCCTCGGCTTGTTCCATCTCTTTCGCCGCCTGGCCGAGGCCGGCGGCTGGCTGCTGCTGACGGCACGGACCGGGCCGGCGGACTGGGGCGTGACGTTGCCGGACTTGCGCTCGCGCCTGCTGGCGGCGACCAGCGTCGCCGTGCGGGCGCCCGATGACCGGCTGCTCCATGCGCTCCTTGGCAAGCTGTTCCACGACCGCCAGCTCGTGGTCGGCGACGAGGTCCTGTCCTATCTTCTGCCACGCATGGAGCGCAGCTTCGGCGCCGCGGCGGCGATCGTCGCCCGCCTGGATGCGGCGGCGCTGGGCGAAGGGCGCGCCGTCACCGTCGGGCTGGCACGGCGGGTGCTGGCAGAGGTGCAGGCAGCTTTGGGGGCGTGACCATGGATCTCGGACTGACGGGGCGCAAGGCGATCGTGTGCGCTTCCAGCAAGGGCCTGGGCCGGGCATGTGCGCTGGCGCTGGCGCGGGAGGGCGCGGCGGTGGTGGTGAATGGGCGCGGTGCGGCGGCGGTCGCGACCGCTGCCCGGGAAATCGCCGCCGCGACCGGGGCGCAAGTGGTGCCCGTGGTCGCCGACGTGACCACGCCCGAGGGGCGGCGGGCGCTGCTCGCCCTGTGCCCCGAGCCGGACATCCTGGTCACCAACGCCGGCGGTCCGCCGCCCGGCGACTTCCGCGACTGGGACCGCGAGGTCTGGATGCGGGCGCTCGATGCCAACATGCTCACCCCCATCGAGCTGATCCGCGCCACGGTCGACGGCATGATCGCGCGCGGTTTCGGGCGGATCGTCAACATCACCTCGGCGGCGGTGAAGTCGCCGTCGGACATCCTGGGTCTCTCCAATGGCGCCCGGGCCGGCCTGACCGGCTTCGTCGCCGGGCTGGCGCGCAAGACCGTGCGCCACAACGTGACCATCAACAACCTGCTGCCGGGACCCTTCGATACCGATCGGCTGCGCGCCAACCTGCGCTTCGCCGCCGAGCAGAGCGGGGAGAGCGTGGATGCGGTGGTGGAGGCGCGCCGACGCGCCAATCCGGCCGGGCGCTTCGGCACGGCGGACGAGTTCGGCCACGCGTGCGCGTTCCTGTGCAGCGCACACGCCGGCTACATCACCGGGCAGAACCTATTGCTGGACGGCGGCGCCTTTCCCGGCACGCTCTGAGGGCAGGGCGCCCTGCAGCGGCACCAGGACCAGCTGCCGGTCCTGGAGGGCGATGGCGAGCCGGCCTTGCTTGATGGCGAGCGCATCGGACCCGAACACCTCGTGCCGCCACCCCTGCAGGGCGGGGAGGTCGGGCGCCGCATCGGCGGCGATCGCCTCGAGATCGGCGACGCTCGCCACCAGCTTGGGCGCAACGTGGTGCTCGGCGCACTTGAGGCGCAGCAGCACCTTCAACAACTCGACCACGGCCTCGGCGCCGGGGGAGAGGCGCCGCGGATCGACCGCGTTCGGGCACAGCTCCTCGGGCACGGCGAGCCCGGCGGCGATGGCGGCCAGGATCTGCTGGGCGGCGTCGCCGCGTTCGAGCTTGCGGGTGAGGACCCGGGTGCGGGCGAGGTCATCGGCCGAGCGCGGCGCGTGCGCCGCGATCTCGAGCAGGGCGCTGTCGCCGAGCACGTGAGCGCGCGGCACGTCACGGCGCTGGGCCTCGATCTCGCGCCAGGCGGAGAGTTCGCGCAGCACCGCGAGAAACCGGCGATCCTGGTTGCGGGTCTTCAGCCGCCGCCAGGCGTCCTCGGGACGCAGCGCGTAGGTCTCGGGATTGGTCAGGGTCGCCATCTCCTCGGCCACCCAGCTGGCGCGGCCCGTGCGGTCGAGGCGATCTGCCAACTTGCGGTAGATCGGGCGCAGGTGGATCACGTCGTCGAGGGCATAGCGCAACTGCCGGTCGCTCAAGGGCCGCCGCGCCCAGTCGGTGAAGCGCGACGACTTGTCGACGCGCGCCTTCGCCAGCTTGGCCGCCAGTGTTTCGTAGGATGCCGCGTCACCGAACCCGCACACCATCGCCGCCACCTGGGTGTCGAACACCGGCGTCGGCACCGCTCCGGTCAGGTGATAGAAGATTTCGATGTCCTGCCGTGCAGAGTGAAACACCTTGGTCAGGGCGCGGTCCGCCAGGAGATCGAGCAGGGGGTCGAGGGTCATGCCCTCGGCCAGCGGGTCGACCGCCGCGACACCGTCGGGACCGCCGATCTGCACCAGGCAGAGTTGCGGCCAATAACTCTGGTCGCGAATGAACTCGGTATCGACCGTGACGAACTCGCCGCGCGCGAGCGTCGCGCAAAAGCTCGCCAGGGTCGCGGAATCACTGATTACTGTCATGTCGGCGTGAGATATACAGGCTTCGGGCAGCGGCGTCCCGTGTCGCGTTGGGCGCCTCCCGACCGGCATCGGCTGGCTCAGACGAATACGATCTAAGCGAGAGTCATGAACGAAATAATCGACCTGGGGTTGCGGGTGCGCGAGGCGGTGCCGTTGGTGCAGATCACCGACTGCCACCTCTATGCCGACCCCGCCGGCCATCTGCGCGGCGCCGTGACCCGGCGGACCTTCGCGGCGGTGCTGGCGGCCGCGAGCCACGGAGCCGGGGCCGCCGCCCTGCTGGCGACCGGTGACCTGGCCCAGGACGGCGAGGCGGGGGCGTACCGGTACCTGGCGGACGTACTCGGCCGCTGTGGCCCCCCCACCTTCTGCCTGCCTGGCAACCACGACGTGCCGGCGGTGATGGCGGCCGAACTGGTGGGCCCCAACGTGCACCATCCCTGGCGCGTGCTCGCCGGCGCGTGGCAGATTATCTTGCTCGATTCGACCGTGCCCGGCAGCGACGACGGCGCGCTCGGTACGGCCGGCCTCGCCCGGCTGGAGGCGGCGCTCGCCGCCGCGCCGGACCGCTTCGCCCTGGTAGTGCTGCACCATCCGCCGGTGCCGATCGAGGGGGTGACGCCGCTGCCGGTGTCGCTCGCGGATGCGGCCGAACTGTTCCAGATGCTCGCGCGCCATCCCCAAACGCGCGCCGTGCTGTTCGGCCACATCCACCAACCGTACGAGGCGCTCTGCGGTCGGGTGCAGGTGTTCGGTTCGCCGGCGACCTCGCTGCAGTTCGATACCAGGGCGAAACCGGTGCGGGTCGCACCCCTGCCGCCGGCCTATCGCCGCCTGCGCCTCATGGCCGACGGCCACGTCGAAAGCACGGTCTGCTGGGTGCCGGACGCCATGCACGCGGGCCACCCCGGTCATGGGGGCGGCTGAGGGCCGGGCGCACGCTTGACAAGGCGGGGCGGGCATGTGCTTTTGCCTCGCCGCGGCACCGGGCGCGTCCCGCGCGCGCCCCGCCGGCTCGAGGCGAGGTTGCCATGCACCGCTACCGCTCCCACACCTGTGGCGCGCTGAGACCCAGCCATGTCGGGGAGACGGTGCGCATCGCCGGCTGGATTCATCGCAAGCGCGATCACGGCCAATTGCTGTTCCTCGACCTGCGCGATCATTACGGCCTCACCCAGTGCGTGATCGAGACCGATAGCCCGGGCTTCGCCGAGATCGAGGCGATGCGGCCGGAAAGCGTGATCTCGGTCACGGGCCCGGTGGTCGCGCGCTCGGCCGAGACGGTGAATGCGCGTCTCGCCACCGGCTACGTCGAGGTGCGGATTGCCGTGGTCGAGATGCTCTCGCCCGCCGCGGTCCTGCCCATGCAGCTACACGGCGAGGTGGACTATCCCGAGGAGACCCGGCTGCGCTACCGCTTCCTCGACCTCAGGCGCGAGAAGATGCAGCAGAACCTGTTGCTGCGCAGCCGGATCATCGCCAGCATCCGCCGGCGCATGATCGAGCAGGGATTCGTCGAGTTCCAGACGCCAATCCTGACCGCCTCCAGCCCCGAAGGCGCGCGCGACTTCCTGGTGCCGAGCCGCCTGCACCAGGGCAAGTTCTATGCCCTGCCCCAGGCGCCGCAGCAGTTCAAGCAACTGATCATGGCGTCCGGCTTCGACCGCTACTTCCAGATCGCGCCCTGCTTCCGCGACGAGGATGCCCGCGCCGACCGCTCGCCGGGCGAGTTCTACCAGCTCGACCTGGAGATGGCCTTCGTCGAGCAGGAGGATGTGTTCCAAGCGGTCGAGCCGGTGATCCACGGCGTGTTCGCCGAGTTCAGCGACCGGCCGGTGACACCCAGGCCCTTCCCGCGCATTCCCTACCGCGAGGCGCTGCTGAAGTACGGCACCGACAAGCCGGACCTGCGCAACCCGATTCTGATCGCCGACGCGACCGAGGTGTTCCGCGGCACCGAGTTCAAGGTGTTCGCCGGTGCGATCGAGAAGGGCGCCGTGGTGCGGGCAATTCCCGCGCCCGGCGCCGCGGCGCGGCCGCGCAGCTTCTTCGACAAGCTGAACGCCTGGGCGCGCGAACAGGGGGCGGCCGGCCTCGGCTACGTGATCCTGGAAGGCGGCGCGGGCAAGGGGCCGATCGCCCGGTTCCTGGACGGCGACCGCCTCGCCCGGCTGAAGGCGATCACCGGCGCGGGCGACGGTGATGCCGTCTTCTTCGCCTGTGAGGCGGCGGAGAAGGCAGCCAAGCTGGCCGGGGAGGCGCGGGGCGAGATCGGGCGCCAGCTCGGCCTGGTCGACGAGAAGCGCTTCGCCTTCTGCTGGATCGTCGATTTCCCGATGTACGAGCGCAACCCGGATACCGGCGCGATCGAGTTCTCGCACAATCCGTTCTCGATGCCCCAGGGCGGGCTCGAGGGGCTGGCGGTGGCGGATCCGCTCGCCGTGCTCGCCTACCAGTACGACATCGTCTGCAACGGCGTCGAGCTATCCAGCGGTGCGATCCGCAACCACCGCCCCGACGTGATGCGGCGCGCGTTCGCCATCGCCGGCTACGGCGAGGACGAATTGGAGCGGCGGTTCGGCGGGCTCTACCACGCGTTCCAGTTCGGCACCCCGCCCCATGGCGGGATCGCCCCCGGCATCGACCGCATCGTCATGCTGCTGGCGGGGGAGCCGAACATCCGCGAGGTGATTCTGTTCCCGCTCAATCAGCAGGCGGTCGACCTGATGATGAACGCCCCCTCCGAGGTGCCCGAGAAGCATCTGCGCGAGCTCGGCATCATGCCGCGCCCGCAGGTCAAGGCGAAGCCCGAGGGCGGCTGAGGCTCAGAACGAGACGCCTTCCGAGTTGCTGCTGGCCGCCTGGTGCGCGGTGACGAAATCGGCGAGGGAAGTGTGGGTGAAATCGGGCGTGGCGTCCGCCGCCGGCGGGGTCGCGCCGCCGCCCGCCTTGCCGGCGCGCCGGTCGATCCAGTTGGTGGCGAGGCCGATGGCGCGGGCCGGGCCGATGTCGTGGAACTTGCTCTGCGCCGTGTGCAGCACCTGCTCCTCGGCGATGCCGCGGTCGGCGAGGGTGCGCAGCAGATGCTGGAAGTTGCGTGCGTCCGGCTTGTAGGAGCCGACGTCTTCGGCGGTCACGATGGCGTCGAAGGCGACCCCGAGCCGCGCATTCGAGCGCGCGAAGGACGCACGGTCCACGTTGGAGAGAATCACCAGCTTGAAGTGGCGCTTCAGGTACTGGAGTGCGGCCCGGGAATCGGGGAACGCCGGCCAGTCGCCGACCGAGGCGGCGAAGGCATCGGCCTCGTCCCGGCTGGCCGGATGGCCGAGTGATGACGACAGCTCGCCGAGCGTGGCGCCGAGGATCGCGGGGTAGGGCGCGGCGGGTGTCGCCGCTTCTTGGCGGGATTCGATCGCCCCATAGGCTTCCAGCAACCCGTTGTCGGTCATGGTGACGCCGCTCCGCTCGCGCCAGGGCCGGAGCGCGGCCAGGATGCCGCTCTCCCAGTCGATCAGGGTGCCGTAGCAGTCGAAGGTGAGGGTGGTGAAGTCGGTCAGCCGCTTCACGCCGCCGAAGGGAACCATGCCCGCATCTCCCGCTGACTGACGAGGGTTCTAGCACCTCGGCCCACGCCACTCCACCACGCGGCGGGGACATTGTGGCCGGCTCGGGAGTGCGACTCTGTTAAACTCCCGCGGCCATGCCGCTTCAGGATGCGCTGATCCTCCTGCTCGCCGCCGTCGCCGTGGTGCCACTGGTTCAGCGCCTGCGCTGGAGCCCGGTGCTCGGCTACCTGGTGGCGGGCGCGGCGATCGGCCCCTTCGGCCTCGCCTTCATCAAGGGGTCGGCGACGGTCGCGGGCCTGGCCGAGCTCGGCGTCGTGTTCCTGCTGTTCGCGGTCGGGCTCGAGCTGTCGCTGGAACGCCTCAAGGTCATGCGCCGCCTGATGCTCGGCCTCGGCAGCCTGCAGGTGGTGGTGACCGGCGGGCTGATCGGCGCCGCGGTGTGGTGGCTCGGCCTCGGCCTGATACCGGCGATCATCATCGGCGGCGGGCTCGCATTCTCCTCGACCGCCTTCGTGTTGCAGCTGCTGGTCGAGCGGCACGAGCAGGCGACCCGCTATGGCAGGGTCGCCTTCGCGATCCTGCTGCTCCAGGACCTGGCCTTCGTGCCGATGATCGCGCTGGTCCCCTCCTTCGCGGTGGCGGGAGCCGCGGTCACCACGGCGATCGCCCTCGCCGCCGCCAAGGCCGTGGTGGCTCTGGTGGTCGTGTTCACCGTCGGCAAGATCGTGATCCGGCCGGCTTACCGCACCATCGCGGCGACCAAGAACGCCGACCTGTTCGTCGCCACCACCCTGCTGATCGTGCTCGGCACCGGCTGGGCGTTGCAGCAGGGCGGAGTCAGCATGGCGCTCGGCGCCTTCCTGGCCGGACTGCTGCTCGCCGAATCCGAGTATCGTCACCAGATCGAAGCCGACATCCGCCCCTTCCGCGGCATCCTGCTCGGCCTCTTCTTCATGTCGGCCGGCATGGCGATCGATCCCCTGGTGGTGATGCGCCACGGCTTCGCGGTGATGGCGGGCCTGGTGGCGCTGATGGTGGGCAAGGCGGTGGTGATCGGGGTTCTCGGCCGCGCGACCGGGCTCGCCTGGCCGGTGGCCGTCCGCGCCGGGCTGACCTTGGCGCAAGGGGGCGAGTTCGCCTTTGTCCTGTTCGCCGCCGCCGAAGCGGCGCGGCTACTTTCCGCCGACACCGGGCAGGTGCTCTACGCCATCGTCGCCCTCAGCATGCTGGCGACACCCGCCGCCGCCTTCGCCGGCCGAGCACTCTCGGAGTACCTCACGCGGCGCGCTGCGGCGGACCCGGCGCGGATCAGTGCCGCGGAACAGGAGCTCGCCGGCCATGTGGTGATCGCCGGCTTCGGCTGGGTCGGGCAGACGGTTGCCAAGGTGATCAGCGGTTGCGGCATCCCCTATCTCGCCCTCGACTTGAACCATGGCCGGGTGGCGCGGCTGCGCGCCCGGGGGGTGCCGATCTATTACGGCGACGCGAGCCAGATCGGGGTGCTGCGCGCCGCCGGCATCGAGCGCGCGCGGGCCGCCGTGATCACCATGGACCAGCCGGCTGCTGCCAGCCGCGCGGTCGGCGCGCTGCGCACCGCCGCCCCCGATCTCGCGATCCTGGTGCGTGCCCGCGACACGCGCCACGGCCGCGAGCTCGGGCGTGGCGGCGCGACCGCGGTGGTCCCGGAGACGGTGGAGGCCAGCCTGCAACTCGGCGGTCACCTTCTCGCCGCGGTCGGCACCAGCCAGGACGACATCACCCGCGTGATCGACGCGCTCCGCCGCCAGGACTACGCCGCGCTGGACGAGCCCGACTCGGGCCAGAGCGCGGTCGAGGACTGAACCGAGGCCCAGACGCAGCGCGGCCCCCGTCGCCGGGGCCCGTCTGCGTGCCTGTAAGATCGCCCCTTCCCTCAACTACAGCCGCTGGTCGCCCCGCACGTGATGCACTTCATGCAGGTGCCGTTGCGCACCAGGGTGAAGTTGCCGCATTCGCCGCAAGCGTCCCCTTCATAGCCCTTGAGGCGGGCCACCATCACCCGGTCGGCGGCCACCTCCGGCGGGCCGGCCAGGGTGACCGTCGTGGTCTCGGACACGAACGCGGCCGCCGTGCCGCCCGCGCCGGCGGCGCGCAGCCGGGGCGCGTTGCCGCTGGCCGCGTCCAGCACATAGAGGTTGCCGCGCACATAGCCGCGGCTGGCGACGCGCATCACCGCCTCCTTGATGCGGGAATCCGCCACCCGGGATTCGCGCGCCGCGCGGCTCGGCACCGGCGCGTCCTCGGTGCCGCGGCCAACCGAGTCCGGAGCCAGGTCGGCCTGCTCCACATGGGCGAGATCGGTGCGGCTGAGATACGAGATGGCGAGCTCGCGGAACATATAGTCGAGGAGCGAGGTCGACATCTTGATGGCGTCGTTGCCTTCCACCATGCCCGACGGCTCGAAGCGCGTGAACACGTAGGCGTCGACATACTCTTCCAGCGGCACGCCGTATTGCAGGCCGATCGAGATGGCGATGGCGAAGTTGTTCATCAGGCTGCGGAAGGCGGCGCCTTCCTTGTGCATGTCGATGAAGATCTCGCCGAGGGTGCCGTCCTCGTATTCGCCGGTGCGGAGATAGACCTTGTGCCCGCCGACCACCGCCTTCTGGGTGTAGCCGCGCCGCCTGGGCGGCATGCGCCGGCGCTTGGACGCCTGGGTGGTGATGTGGTGCACGATCCGCTCTACCACCGGCTGCGGCCGGGCCGCCTCGTCGGCTTCGTCCTGGTCGGCGTCCACGTCTTCCTCGGTTGCCGCCGCCAGCGGCTGCGACAGTTTCGAGCCGTCGCGGTAGAGCGCGACCGCCTTGAGGCCGAGGCGCCACGACTTCAGATACGCCTCCTCGCAAGCGGCGACGGTTGCCGCGTTCGGCATGTTGATGGTCTTGGAAATGGCGCCCGAGATGAACGGCTGGCAGGCGGCCATCATCTCGATGTGGCTGTCGACCGCCAGGCTGCGGGTGCCGCGCCGGCCGCAGGGGTTGGCGCAATCGAACACCGGGAGGTGCTCGTCCCGCAGGTGCGGCGCCCCTTCCACCGTCATGGCGCCACAGGCGTAGATGTTGGCGGCATCGATCTCGGCCTTGGTGAAGCCGAGGGCCGCCAGCATGTCGAAGGCCACGTCGTCGAGCTGCTCCTTGGTGAAGCCGAGGACGCGGGTGCAGATCTCCTCGCCGACGGTCCAGCGGTTGAAGGCGAAGCGAATGTCGAAGGCATCGGCGATCGCCGACTCGATGGTGTGGATCACCACCTCGGGCAGGCCCTTGGCCTTGAGCGCGGCGTGGTTGACCCCGGGCGCATCCCGGAGCGCACCGTGGCCGACGGCGTAGGCGATGACGTCCTCGATCTGCCGCTCGTCATAGCCGAGACGGCGCAGCGCCTGCGGCACCGTGCGGTTGATGATCTTGAAGTAGCCGCCGCCGGCCAGCTTCTTGAACTTGACCAGGGCGAAGTCGGGCTCGATGCCGGTGGTGTCGCAATCCATCACCAGGCCGATGGTGCCGGTGGGTGCGATCACCGTGGTCTGGGCGTTGCGGTAGCCGTGGCGCTCGCCGAGGTCGATCGCGCGTTCCCAGGCACTGGCGGCGGCGGCGGCGATCGCCGCATCCGGGCAGCGTTCGGTATCGAGGGGCACCGGCTGCACCGTGAGGCCTTCGTAGCCCGCGGCCTCGCCGCGCGCGGCGCGGGCGTGGTTGCGCATGACCCGGAGCATGGCCGCCCGGTTGGCCGGGAAGTCCTCGAAGGCGCCGAGCTCGGCGGCGATCTCGGCCGAGGTGGCGTAGGCGACGCCGGTCATCAGCGCGGTGATGGCGGCGGCCAGCGCGCGCCCGCCGGGGCTGTCGTAGGACAGGCCCGAGGCCATGATGAGCGCGCCAATATTGGCGTAGCCGAGGCCGAGGGTGCGGTAGACGTGGCTGCGCCGGGCGATCTCGGCCGACGGGTACTGCGCCATCAGCACCGAGATTTCCAAGGTCAGCGTCCACAGGCGGCAGGCGTGCTCGAACTCCGCCACCCGGAAGGTGCCGTCAGGGTTGCGGAACGTCATCAAGTTGAGGGACGCCAGGTTGCACGCCGTATCGTCGAGGAACATGTACTCCGAGCACGGATTGGACGCGTTGATGCGCCCCGACTCGGGGCAGGTGTGCCACTGGTTGATGGTGGTGTCGTACTGCAGGCCGGGATCTGCGCACGCCCAGGCGGCGTAGCCGATCCGCTGCCACAGGTCGCGGGCCTTGATCGTCTTCGCAACCTTGCCGTCGGTGCGCCGGGTCAGGTCCCAGGTGCCGTCTTCGAGCACGCGCTCGATGAAGGTGTTGGTGAGGCGGACCGAGTTGTTGGCGTTCTGGCCACTGACCGTCAGATAGGCGTCCGAGTCCCAGTCGGTGTCGTAGGTGCGGAACTCGATCTCGCGGTAGCCCTGGCGCGCGAATTGGATCGCGCGCTGGATGTAGTTCTCGGGCACCAGCACCCGGCGCGCCTCGCGGATCGCCTTGCGCAGGCCCGCGTTCGCCACCGGATCGAAGCGCGCGTCGCCCTTGCCTTCGGCGCAGGCGCCCATGATCAGGTTGAGGTGCTTCTCGCACAGCCGCGAGCCGGTGACCATGGCCGCGACCTTCTGCTCCTCCACCACCTTCCAGTCGATGAAGGCCTCGATGTCGGGGTGATCCGCGTTGACCACCACCATCTTGGCGGCGCGCCGCGTGGTGCCGCCCGACTTGATCGCGCCGGCCGCGCGGTCGCCAACCTTGAGGAAGCTCATCAGCCCCGACGATCGGCCGCCGCCCGAGAGGCGCTCGCCGTCGCCGCGCAGCGCCGAGAAGTTGGTGCCGGTGCCGGAGCCGTACTTGAACAGCCGCGCCTCGCGCACCCAGAGGTCCATGATCCCGCCTTCGCCGACCAGGTCGTCGCGGATCGACTGGATGAAGCAGGCATGGGGCTGGGGCCGGGCGTAAGCTGAGGCCGAGCGCACCAGCTCGCCGGTCTGGAAGTCGACGTAGAAGTGGCCCTGGCTCGGCCCGTCGATGCCATAGGCCCAGTGCAGGCCGGTGTTGAACCATTGCGGCGAGTTGGGCGCCCCCAACTGCGCCGCCAGCATGTAGCGCATTTCGTCGTAGTACGTGCGCGCGTCCGCCTCGCTCGCGAAGTAGCCGCCCTTCCAGCCCCAGTAGGTCCAGGTGCCGGCCAGGCGGTCGAACACATGCTTGGCGCTCGACTCGGCCCCGGTGCGCTGCTCCTTCGGCAGCCTGGCGAGGGCGCTCTCGTCCGGGGCCTTGCGCCACAGCCACTCGGGCATGCCGTCCTCGGGCACGGACCGAAGGCGGGACGGTACGCCCGCTCTGCGGAAGTACTTTTGCGCGAGCACGTCGCAGGCCACCTGCGACCACTGGGCGGGCACGTCGAAGCCGCGCTGCTCGAACACCACCGAGCCGTCGGGATTGCGGATCTCGCTGTCGGTCTGTCGGAAGGAAATGCTGGCGTAGGCGTCACGGTCGGCGCTGGTGAATCGACGTTGGATGCGCATGCTCTTGCCCCTGCCTGCCGCGCGGCCGCTTGGATTGATCTTGTTGTGCGGTCCCGAGGATGAATTTTGTCCGGTGCTTCCCCCCTTGGCCACCACATCTGGTGATCCATGGACGCCGGACCGCGAAATGTAGGAGGGCGCCTTAGGGGCGTCAAAACAAATTGTGGCACCAAGATCACGTGGCCACTAGCTGTGGTGCCTTAGTCACATGGTGGGATTATGTTCGCTGAGTGAAATAAAAAGTCTCGAAAATTGGAATTCCGCCAGTTCTGTTCTTTGGTCAAAACGCCTCATCAGGCAAGGCGAACAGGGTCTCCGCGCCACTGGTGATGGGGCCGAGGAGGGCGGGCACGGCCGGCAGCAGGTGTTCGGCGAAGAAGCGCGCCGTGGTGCGCTTGGCCTGGTAGAAGGCGCCGTCCACCGTGCCCGCGGCGAGTCGCTGTCCGGCGATGCGGGCGGCGCGGGCAAACAGCTCGCCACAGGCGACCAGGGCGAACAGGCGCAGGAACGCCGTCGCCCCGGCGGCAGCGGCCAGGGGCTCCTGACGCATGCGCTCGCGCAGGAAGGTGGCAGCGGATTCCAGGGCATCGATCCCGGGCCCGAGCGCCCGCCCGATCGCCTGTTGCGCGGAATCGGCCGAGTCCAGGCCGGCCAGCGTCTGCCGCATCTCGGCCACCAGCGCGGCCATCGGCTGGCCGCCGTCCATGGTCAGCTTGCGCCGCACCAGGTCGAGGGCCTGGATGCCGTTGGTGCCCTCGTAGATCGGCGCGATGCGGGCGTCGCGGTAGAGCTGCGCCGCGCCGGTCTCCTCGATGAAGCCGGTGCCACCGTGCACCTGGATGCCGAGCGAGGCGAGCTCGACGCCGATGTCGGTCGAAAACGCCTTCACCACCGGAATCAGCAGGTCGAGTCGCGCCTGCCAGAAGCGGCGCTCGCCGGGGTCGGCCTCGCCTCGGCTGCGGTCGAGCGCCACGGCCGCCGAATAGGCCAGCGCCCGGACCCCTTCCGTGTAGGCGCGCATGGTGAGCAGCATGCGCCGCACGTCCGGGTGGCGGATGATCGGCACGGGGGCGTCGGCGCTGCCGTCGATCGGGCGGCTCTGCACCCGAGTCTTGGCGTATGCCACCGCCTGCTGGTAGGCGCGCTCGGCGATGCCGAGGCCCTGCAGGCCAACGCCAAGGCGGGCGTTGTTCATCATAGTGAACATGGCCGCGACGCCGCCGCCCTCGCGCCCGACCAGGGTGCCGACGGCGCCGCCGGCATCGCCGAACGCCATCACACAGGTGGGGCTGCCATGGATGCCGAGCTTGCGCTCCAGGCCGACGCAGCGCAGGTCGTTGCGCGCGCCCGGGCGACCGTCGGCGCCGACCAGGAACTTGGGCACCAGGAAGAGCGAGACCCCCGGCACGCCCTCGGGCGCGCCCACGACCCGCGCCAGCACCATGTGGACGATGTTCTTGGCCAGGTCGTGCTCGCCATAGGTGATGAAGATCTTGGTGCCGGTGATGCGGTAGTGGTCGCCCTCTCCGACCGCGCGGGTGCGCAACGCGCCGAGGTCGGTGCCGGCGTGGGACTCGGTCAGGCACATGGTGCCCGACCACTCGCCCGTGATCAGCTTGGGCAGGAAGCGGGACTTCTGCTCGGCCGTGCCGTGGGCGGAAAGCAGCTCGACCGCGCCCTGGGTCAACATCGGGCAGTTGGCGAGCGCGAGGTTGGCCGCGAACCACAGCTCGAAGAGCGCGGTCTGCAGCGCCCAGGGCAGCCCCTGGCCGCCGTGGGCCGGGTCGAACGGCACCGCGCCCCACCCGCCGGCGACGAACCGGTCATAGGCGTCGCGGAATCCTGCGGGCGTCTTCACCGCACCATCCGCCAGCGCCGCGCCCTCCTGGTCGCCCGGGCGATTGAGGGGGGCGAGCACCCCGCTCGCGAGCTTGCCGGCCTCCTCGATGACGGCGGCCATGAAGGCGTCGTCGGCCTCGGCGTGGGCGGGGCGCTGCAGGAGCTCATTCAGCACGAAGCGCATGTCGCGGAGCGGCGGCGCATAGACGGTCATTGGCGGTTCCTTCAGACGACCTTCCCCGGGTTCATGATGCCGCCGGGATCGAGCAGCCCCTTGATGCGCCGCATCAGCGCGAGCTCGACCGGCGACTTGTAACGTTCCAGCTCGGCGCGCTTGAAACGGCCGATGCCGTGCTCGGCCGAAAAACTGCCGCGCATGCCGACCACGATGTCGTGGACGATGCGGTGGACCGCCTCCCACTCCGCCAGGTGGGCCGCCGGGTCGCCGCCCTCGGGCTGGTTGATGTTGAAATGCACGTTGCCGTCGCCGAGATGGCCGAAGGCGAGGATGCGCATGGCCGGGTAGCGGTCCCGCACCGCCGTGGAGGCAGTCGCGATGAACTCGGCGATGCGGCTGACCGGCACCGCCACGTCGTGGCGGATCACCGCGCCCTCGTGGCGGTTGGCCTCGGGGATGCCGTGGCGGATCGCCCACATGGCCTTGGCCTGAGCGGTCGATTCGGCGATCACGGCGTCGATCACCTGGCCCTTCTCGAGGGCCTCGGCGAGCACCACCTCCAGGGCTTCGCGCAGCGCCCCCGTCGCGCGCCCCGCCGAAAGCTCCGCCAGGACATAATGGTCGTACGCCCGAGCCATCGGATCGCGCAGGCCCTTCAGGTGGCGGAAGACGATGTCGAAGCAGATGCGCGGCATGTATTCGAAGCCGGTCACCGACTCGCCCGAGGCGACCCGGAGATCGGCCAGGAGCTCGCAGGCGGCCCCCGCGTCGCGCACCGCGATCAGGGCGGTCTGCACGTCGCGCGGGCGCGGGAACATCTTGACCACGGCCGCGGTGATGATGCCGAGGGTGCCTTCGGCGCCGAGGAAGAGGTGCTTCAGATCGTACCCGGTGTTGTCCTTGCGCAAGGCTCTCAGGCCGTCCCAGATGCTGCCGTCGGGCAGCACCACCTCGAGACCGAGGGCGAGTTCGCGCGCGTTGCCATAGCGCAACACGTTCACCCCGCCGGCATTGGTCGACAGATTGCCGCCGATCTGGCATGAGCCCTCGGCGCCGAGGCTCAAGGGAAACAGCCGGTCGGCCGACTCCGCCGCCGCCTGCAACTCGGCCAGGATGCAGCCGGCCTCGACGGTCATGGCGTAGTTGAGCGGGTCGATCTCGCGGATCCGGTTCATGCGCCCCAGGTTGACCACGATCTCGCGCCCCGACTGGTCGGGGACGGAACCGCCGAGCAGGCCGGTATTGCCGCCCTGGGGTACGATGGCGACACTGGCCGCCGCGCAATGGCGCACGATCGCTGCCACCTCGGCTGTGGATGCCGGACGCAGGACCACCGGCGTCCGGCCCAGCCACAGCCGCCGCTGGTCGAGGACGTAGGGCGCGATGGCGTCCGGCTGGTCCACCCAGCCCGCCTCGCCGACCACCGCGCGCAGCCGCGCGAGCAGCGCCGGATCCACCGGGGCAGCCTCGGCGACACTGGCTTGCCGCATGCAGCCATTCTCCATCAAGTACGAACCGTCGGACGCGACTAGACTATCACGCGGCGCCCGCCACAAGCCCCGGGCGGCCTCATGCGCCGCGCGGCGCGGCGGCGCGGCGCAGGCGGTCGTTGATGGCGCGCCCCAGGCCCGTGTCCGGAACCGGGGCGACCGCGATTCCCGTTGCCGGGTCCCGGTCGAGGGCGCGCAGCATGGCGAACAGGTTGGCCGCCGCCTCCACCAGGTCGCCGCAGGGGCTGAGGTTGGGCGCACCGACGAATCCGGGCGCGAGCGTCGGCCCGAAGGCCAGCGCCGCCTCGCCGGGCGCGACGATCGCCGCGTTCATGCGCAGCGGCCGCTCCGGCGCATAATGGCTGGCAAGGCGGCCGGGCGAGGT
>SHWA01000029.1 GCA_009693995.1 Alphaproteobacteria bacterium
CTGGGCGCCGAGGGAGCCGCCGACCACGGTCTCGGCGATGAAGGCCGCGACCTTGCTCGGCCCCAGTTCCAGGATCGCTGCCTCCAGCTCGTCGGCGGTGCGCTGGCCGTAGGCTTCCAGACTCTCATCGGCGCGCTGCTCGCGGTAGGGGAAGCAGGCGCTGATGTGCGTGACCGGCATCAGCATCGACGCATAGGGCCAGCGCCGCCAATTGTCGCCGATGGCGAGCGTGGTATAGGTGTTGCCGTGGTAGCTGTTGCGCCGGCCGATGAACAACTGGCGATCATGGTCGCCGATCTCGATGAAATACTGGCGCGCGAATTTGAGAGCGGACTCGATCGCCTCCGATCCGCCCTGCACGAAGCAGGTGTAGTCGAGATCGCCGGGCGCCACCTCGGCCAGGAAGTCGGCCAATTTCTCGGTCGGCTCGTTGCTGAAGAACGCGGTATGGCCGAAGGTGATGCGGTCGAGTTGCGCCTTGATCGCCGCGATCACCTTCGGGTTCTGGTGCCCGAGGCAGGAAACGGCGGCGCCGCTGCACCCGTCGATGTAGCGCTTGCCGTTCTCGTCGATCAGGAAGATGCCCTCGCCGCCCACCACGCGTGGCATCGGCGTCTTGATCTGGCGGTGGACGACGTGGCTCATGGGTAGTCCTCCCGGCTATGGTTGGCGATACTCTACGTCCGTCCCTTTCGACTGACCAGTCGAACCCCGCCCGAGCGAGCCCATCATGACCGCTAGTGACCGCTACCCCCACGTCTTCCAGCCGCTCACCATCGGCAACGTAACCGTCAAGCACCGCATCATGGTGACCGGGCACACCACCGGCTACGGCGAGGACGGGCTCCTGAGCGAGCGCCACATCGCCTATTTCCGCGAGCGCGCCAAGGGCGGCGCCGCGCTCCTGGTGCTGGAGCAGCAGGCGGCGCACCCGTCGGGGCGCAACTACCACCAGGGCTGCCGCGCCTACGACCCGCGCGCGATCCCGATGTACGCCAAGGCGGCGGCGGCGGTGCACGCCGAGGGCGCCAAGCTGTTCACCCAGCTCTTCTGCGGCGGCGCCCAGGGTGTCGGCACCATGTACATCGACGAGTGGCGGCATCTGCTGGCGCCTTCCGCCGTCGCCTCGACCCAGTTCCAGGAGCTGCCGGCGGCGATGGAGGAGGGCGACATCGCCAGCGTGATCCAGGGCTTCGCCACCTCGGCCCTCCATTCCAAGCTCGGCGACCTCGACGGCATCGAGATCCACGCCGCCCACAGCCAGTTGCTCGGCGCCTTTCTCAGCCCCGCCTTCAATCGGCGCACCGACGGCTATGGCGGCTCGACCGCCAACCGCTGCCGGATCGTGCTCGAGATCGGCGCCGCGGTACGCAGGGCGGTCGGCGCCGGCTATCCCGTGGGCCTGCGTCTTTCGTTCAGCGAACACCTGCCGCGCGGCGCCGGCATCACGCCGGAGGAATGCGAGCGCCAGCTCGAAATCCTGGCGGCGAGCGGCTTGTTCGATTTCTACGACATCTCGGCCGGGGGCTACTTCGCCAAGCACATCGCGGTCACGCCCATGACCGCCGATCTGCCGCACGCGTTCCTGGCGCCCTACGCGCGCCGCGCCAAGGCGGTCGTGGGCGACCGGGGCCGGGTGTTCCTGGTCGGCCGTGTCCTCGATCTCGGCGTCGCCGAGCAGGTGCTGGCGGACGGCATCGCCGACATGGTGGCGATGACCCGGGCGCACATGGCGGACCCGTTCGTGGTCGCCAAGGCGATCCAGGGGCGCGAGCGCGAGACCAACCGCTGCATCGGCGCCAATGTCTGCATCCGCCGCCTCGGCGAGAACAACCACGTTGCCTGCCTGATGAACCCGGCCATGGGGCGCGAGGCGCGCTGGGGCCACGGCACGCTGAACCTCGTGGCGGCGGGTGAATCGAAGCGCATCGCGGTCGTCGGCGGCGGACCGGCGGGAATGAAGGCGGCCGCCGTCGCCGCCGAGCGCGGCCACCGGGTCGTCCTTTACGAGGCGAGCGATGCCCTCGGCGGCCGGCTCAAGCGGCTTGGCGCCCTGCCGGCCCGGGAGCGCTGGGGAGTCGCCATCGGCAATCTTGCCGAGCCGCTGGAGCGGTTCGGCGTGGAGCTGCGGATGAGCACCACCGCGACCGCCGCCACCCTCGCCGCGGCCCGTCCCGATATCGTCGTGATCGCGACCGGGGCTGTGCACGAGCAGACCGGGTTCAGCGCTACCCGCCCGGAACGGGACGGCATCCCCGGCGCCGACCAGCCGTTCGTGCTCGACATCGGCACCGCGATCGATCGCGCCACCGCCGACCCCATGGCCCTGGGCCCGAGGGTCGTGATCGTGGACGAGGCCGGCGATCACCTGCCCTCGGGGCTGGCCGAGCTTCTGGGCCGGGCTCGTGTCGCGGTCGAGATCATCACGCCCCTGCCCTATTTCGGGGACGCCCTAGCCCGCACCTATGACCTCTCACTGGTCATGCCGCGCCTGCGCCAGGCCGGCGTCCTGATTGCCGCGCAGCAGTTCGTCGAGGCCATCGGCGACCATGCGCTCGAGGCGTATGACCTCTATGGCGGGGGGCGCCGGACGATTGCGAAAATCGACAGAATCGTTCTATCCCTCTCTCGCCGGCCGAACGATTCGCTCTACCTGGAACTCCGTGGACGGTTCGGCGACGTGCGGCGGATCGGCGATTGCCTGGCGCCGCGCGCAGTCGAAGCCGTGATCCACGACGGAGAACACTTGGGACGCTCCATCTAGGGAGGAGAACCCATGGACCAGAGAATCATCGACCTCTACAGCGAATACACCCTCAAGCCGCTGCCGCGCCGCGTGTTCCTGGATCGGCTGGCCCGCCTCGTCGGCGGTAGTGCCGCGGCCCTGGCGCTGCTGCCGATGCTGGAAAGCAACTACGCCCTGGCCCAGATGGTGCCCGAGGGGGACGCACGGCTGGAAGCGAGCATGGTCGGCTATCCCGGCCCCGCTGGCGAGGTGAAGGCGTATCTGGCGCGTCCCAAGGGGATGTCCGGCAAGGCGGGGGCCGTGATCGTGATCCACGAGAACCGCGGCCTCACCCCGCACATTCGCGACGTGGTGCGCCGCGTCGCGCTGGAAGGCTTCGTCGCCCTCGGCACCGACCTGCTCGCGCGCCAGGGCGGCACTCCCAGCAACGAGGACCAGGCGCGCGAGATGTTCACCAAGATAGACGCCGCCGGCGCGGTCGCCGACCTGGTGGCGGCGGTCGGATTCATGAAGGCGCGGGCGGATGTGAATGGCAAGGTCGCCAGCGTCGGCTACTGCTGGGGCGGGGGCATGTCGAACCAGATCGCCGTGAACGCGCCGGACTTGGCCGCCGCGGTCGCATTCTACGGTCCGGTCCCGGCGTCGGACCAGGTCGGCAAGATCAAGGCGCGGATGCTGCTGCACTACGCATCGACGGATAATTTCATCAATCCGAAGGTGCCGGAATTCGAGGACGCCCTGAAGGCGGCCGGCATTCGCTACATCCGCCACGACTATCCCGACACCCAGCACGCCTTCCACAACGACACGGCCGGGGCGCGCTACAGCGAGCCGGCAGCCAAGCTCGCCTGGGGCCGCACGGTCGCGTTCTTCAAGGAAATCCTGGCCGGCTGAGGCGAGGCCGCCGGTTCGCCGGTTGCGTCGGGCCGGCGGCCAACCTAATCTTTGGTCCGGGTTCACCCAGGGAGACAGGCGAGAATGCGCAACAACAGATTTGCGCCGCGGCATGCGGCGCTGGCGCTGGCGGCTGGATTGGCCGCGGGCATCGGGCTGACCGCAGCGGCGTCGGCCCAGACCTACAAGTGGAACATGGCGACGCCCTATTCGGACCGGGAGTTCATCACCCAGCTCGCGTTCCAGTTCGCCAAGGACATCGAGGAAGCGACCGACGGCGACGTGAAGATCACGGTGCACTCGGCCGGCTCGCTGTTCAAAAACCCGGAGATCATGGGCGCGGCGCGCACCGGCCAGGTGCAACTCGGCTCGCAGCTCATGTCGAACCTGGGGCCCGAGCACAAGCTGTTCGAAATCGACGCGATGCCGTTCATGACCTCCAATTACATGGAGACCCAGAAGCTCTGGCACGTGACCCGGCCCTACATCGAGAAGCTCATGGCGGAGCGCGGCCTGCGCATCCTCTATGCCGTGCCATGGGGATTCCAGAACTTTTACTGGAAGGGGAACCTGGACTCGCTCACCGGCATCAAGGGCCACAAGCAGCGCGCCTACAACGCCTCCACCTCGCGCATGGCCGAACTCATGGGCACCATCCCGACCACGGTGCAGGCGACCGACATGGCGCAGGCATTCCAGACCGGCATGATCCAGGGCACCAGTACCTCGGCCAATACCGGCGTGTCGCTCAAAATGTGGGAGTACGTCGGCGACATGTATCTCACCAACGCTTGGAACCCGAAGGAGATGGATTTCATCGCCGAGGCCGACTTCAAGAAGCTGAAAGTCGACGTGCAGGAGGCCATCATCCTCGCCGGCGAGAAGGCGGAGGCGCTGGGCTGGCACCAGAGCCTCGGCATCGTCCAGCGGGCGCCCAAAACCCTGGCCCAGAACGGCATGAAAGTGAATCAGGCGTCCGACACCCTGAAGAAGGAACTGCGCGCCATCGGCGACACCATGCTGAACGAGTGGCTGGCCAAGGCGGACGACGTCTCGAAGAAGGCCGTCGCCGAATACAAGGCCGCTATTGTACGCAAGTAACTCTCTTCAATAACCCGTTGTAACAACAAGACGATAAGGGGGCGGTCAGATACCCTGACCGCCCCTTTTCGTTTGCTGCCTGCGGCCCTGACCGCCAGTTGACAGCATCCCCTGAGGCCCTACCATCGACCCAGGGGATGACAGGGAGCGGGACCATGGCGGCGACGGCAAAAACCAAGAAAGCCTGGGCCGCGAAACCACCGCTGCCCGAGATCGAGCAGAGCTATTTCCAAGACCCCGCGATCGACCGCGTGCTCGGCATGGTGTTCACCCTCGCCGCCGAGGTGCAGGTGCTGCGCGACCGACTGCAATCGATCGAATATCTGCTGGACGCCAAGGGGACGATCCGCCGCGCCGACATCGACGGCTTCGCGCCGACGGGGCGGCAGAGCGACGAACTCGCGCGCGACCGGCGCGAGTTCGTGGCGACCTTCATGGCGAACGTGCTGCACCAGCCGGCGTCCAAGAGCGATAGCTGAGGATATTTCCAATGGCCCAGGACCGGCGCGCGGTTGCGTTCCAGGATTTCATTCTCGACTGCAAAATCCGCTGGATGACACAGGTGCATCCGGCGCTGTGCGCGGAGTACCGGACCTTGAAGGGCAAGCGCACGGTGACGACGGCCGCCCAGGCCGGCCGCATCCTGGCGGCGAGCGGCCTCTTCCCCTTCTACCAGTGGTTCGAGCGCCACATCCAACGCCAGAAGATCTCCGGCCGCTGGGGCATGGCCACGTTCACGGCCGCGGAGCGGGCGCGGCTCGAGGCGCGCATGGCCGAGGCCGAGAGAAGCGGCCTGCTCCAACTCGACCCCTCGGTCGCGGTGCCGGACTATTACGCGGCGATCGACACCCACCAGATTCCCGGCAACCTGACCACCGACTCCCTCGCCGGAATCGTCTACAAGCGGATCGCCGCCTCGACCCAGCCACCGAACACCGAGCGCTACACGCTGCATGAGCGGTTCGCCGAGTTCGCGGCGGAGCGGGATGATTTCCACCATATCGTCGACCTCGGCTGCGGCTTCGGCAAGAGCACCATCACGCTGGCGCAGAAGTTCCACGCCGCGAATGTCGAAGGCGTCGACATCTCGGCGCCCTGCCTCCGCGTCGCAGCCGCCGAGGCAGCCGAGGCGCAGATGCGCAATCTGCGCTACCAGCAGCGCGACGCGCGCCGGACCGGCCTGAAGTCGGGCGACTACGACCTGGTCACTTCGACCATGGTCCTGCATGAGATGCGCCCCGAGGACGTGCGCGACACCATCGACGAGTCCTTCCGCCTGCTGGCGCCGGGCGGCACCTCGATCCATCTCGACTTCCGGGTTGCCGACCCCTTGCTCGCGTTCCTCCATGCGACCCATGGGCGGCGCAACAACGAGCCCTACATGGCGGCGATCAACGCCATGGACGTGGTCGGCGCCCACCGCAAGGCAGGGTTCACCGAGATCGAAGTGGTCCCGTTCGCCGAGGCCGACGGTGCCACCGATCCCGACTTCGAGACTTGGCGCCTGCCCTGGATAGCGTTCATCGCCCGCAAGGGGAATGTGGCGCCAAAGGCCCGCGCCAAGGCCGCCGGCAGCGGACGCGGCCGTGACCGGCGCTGAGCGCAACCGCGCGTTCAAGCAGGCGGTCCAGGCGCGGCGCGCCCTGGTCCTGCCCGGCGCCGCGAACCCGTTGACGGCGCTGGTGATCGAAGACCTCGGCTTCGAAGCGCTTTACTTGACGGGCGCCGGAGTCAGCAATTTCACCCTCGGTGTCCCCGACCTTGGCCTGATTTCACTCGCCGAGCTGGCCGAGGTGCTCTGCACAGTCCGCGGCGTGGTCGATCTGCCCGTGGTGGTGGACGCCGACACCGGCTTCGGCAACGCGGTCAACACCTACCACGCGGTGCGCCGGCTGGAGGCCGCCGGGGCGAGCGCGATCCAGATCGAGGACCAGGTGTTCCCGAAGAAGTGCGGCCATTTCGCCGGCAAGGAAGTGGTGTCGACGGCCGAGATGGTGGACAAGGTCAAGTCCGCGCTGGACGCCCGCATCGATCCCAATCTGCAGATCATCGCCCGCACCGACGCGCGCTCGGTGGAAGGGTTCGCCGCCGCCCTCGACCGCGCTGCGGCCTACGCCGCCGCCGGCGCCGACATCACCTTCGTCGAGGCGGTGACCTCGGTCGAGGAGATCGAGGCGGTGCCCGCGCGCCTGCCCGTCCCGCAGGTGATCAATGTGGTGTTCGGCGGCAATACTCCCGAAATGCCGCAGGCGCGCTTCGCCAAGATGGGCTTCGGCATCGCCCTCTATGCCAATGCGGCACTCCAGGCCGCGGTCGCGGGCATGCAGACGGTGCTCGGTGAATTGCGGCGATCGGGGTCGCTTGCGGTCGTGCACGACCGGATGGTTTCGTTCGGCGAGCGGCAGCGGCTGGTCAAGAAACCGTTCTACGACGCACTCGAGAAACGATTCACAGCGCGCGGCGGCTGAAACGCCGCACCTTGCCGGAGAGGTGGACCATGCGTCCGTGGGAAGGTGTGATCACGGAAGAGGAACTGCGGCGCTACGACGCTGCCGGCTTCGGCCGGCCGTCGGGCATCGGCCGCCGGCCGGGCCTGATAATCATCGATGTGCAGTACCGCACTGTCGGCACGGTGCGGCGCCCCTTCTGGCAGGCGATCGAGGAGTTCAAGACCAGTTGCGGCGAGGCCGGCTGGGCGGCGGTGGACCACATCGCGCCGCTGCTCGCGCTGTTTCGCGCCAAGGGCTACCCGGTATTCTACCCCTATGTCTCGCCGAAGGAATCCTTCGACGCCGGCCGGCTCGGCGAGAAGATGCCGTCCATCATGCAGATTGCGGCCAAGGGCTACGAGTTCGTGCCCGAAGTCGCGCCCCAGCCCGGCGACGCCCTGGTACCGAAGAAGCACCCGAGCGCCTTCTTCGGCACGCCGCTGGCCAGCTATCTGATCGCCAACGGCGTGGATACGGTGGTGGTCACCGGCTGCACCACGTCGGGCTGCGTGCGCTCCAGCGTCAGCGACGCCTTCGCTTACAACTTCAAAGTCCTGGTGCCCGAGGAATGCGTCTATGACCGCAGCCCGACCAGCCACCGGGTCAACCTGTTCGACATGGCCTACAAGTACGCCGACGTGAAGCCGGTGGCTGAAGTCATGCGGATGGTTCGCGACCTCTCCCACAAAGCCGCGGCCGAGTGATCCGATCACCCATGACCCCGGCCACCCGCATTCCCGTCGCCGTGCTCACCGGGTTCCTCGGCAGCGGCAAGACCACGCTGCTGAACAGCCTCTTGCGTGATCCCGGCATGGCGGGCGCCGCCGTGATCGTGAACGAGTTCGGCGAGATCGGGCTCGACCATCTGTTGATCCGCTCGGCCGATGAAAACGTGGTGCTGCTGGATTCGGGCTGCCTCTGCTGCACCATCAACAACACCCTGCGCGAGACCCTGACCGAGCTCTATGTCGGGCGGGTTCGCGGCGAACTCCCCGCCTTCGACCGGGTGCTGGTCGAGACTACCGGCCTCGCCGACCCCGGGCCGATCCTCCAGGTCATCACCACCGATCTTTTCGCGACCGAGCATTACGCACTCGACGGCGTCGTGGTCACGGTCGATGCCGTGCACGCCGACCACCAGCTCGATACCGCGCCCGAGGCGGCGAAGCAGGTTGCCGTCGCCGACCGCCTGGTCTTGACCAAGACCGACCTGGCCGACGCGGCGACCGTCGCCCGCTTGCGTGCCCGCCTCGCCCGGCTCAATCCGGCGGCCCCCATGGTGAGCGCGGTCCGCGGCGAGTTGGCGCCGGACCAGGTGCTCGGCGCCGGCCTCTACGACCCGTCCGCTCGCACCCTCGCCGTCACCAGGTGGCTCGCGACCGACGCGTACCACGACCACGGCGGTTCACACGCGCCGGACGTGAACCGGCACGACGCCCACATCCGGGCGCATTGCTTCTTCCTGGACGAGCCGGCGAGCTGGGCCGGTCTCGCCGCCTGGTGCGAACTGATGGGCGCCACCCACGGCGACAAGTTGCTACGCGTCAAAGGCCTGATCGAGATCGTCGAGATCGGCCGCCCAGTCGTGATCCATGGCGTGCACCGGCTGTTCGATCGGCCCGTACCCCTCTCCGACTGGCCAGACGCCGACCGCCGCTCGCGCCTGGTGGTGATCGCGCGCGATCTGGAGCGCGGGTACGTCGAGGCGACGCTCAAGGTGCTGTCATTGCCGCCCGGCAGCGGCCGTCCGCTGTCGCTGGCCGAGGTGGTGCCGTCATGACGACGAAAGGGGTGTCGCCGTGAGCTTCGACCTGCTGGTCACCGGCGGCACCGTGGTCTTTCCGGGGCGCAAGCCCGAGCCGCAGAGCGTCGGCATCAGCGGCGGTCGCATCACGGCCCTGATCGCGCCTGGCGAGACCGTGACGGATGCCCGGAACACGGTGGATGCCACCGGGCTGCACGTCTTCCCCGGGATCATCGACTGCCATGTGCATTTCGGCTTCGCGGAGCCGGTCACCGAATACTCGACCGAGACCCATTACGCCGCCATGGGCGGGTTCACCACCATCGTCGGCTATTTCCTCAGCAACGAATCCTACCGCGCGGTCTTTCAGCGTGAACTCGCCCTGGCCGCGCCGCGCGCCCATGTCGATTTCGCCTTCCACTGCTCGGTCGCCAACGAGACGCACCTGCGCGAGATGGGCGACTATGTGCGCGACTTCGGCGTCACCTCGTTCAAGTACTTCATGAACTTCAAGGGCGAGGAAGGGCGCTACCTGGGCCTCGACGGCACCGACGATGGTTACTTCTACGATCTGCTGCGCGCGGCGGTGCGGCTCGGTGATCCGCTGATCGTCTGCCACACCGAGAACATCGAGATCGTCAACCGCATCCGCCGCCGCTATCAGGCGGAAGGCAAAACGAGCTTCCGCGACTGGTGCGAATCGAAGCCGGCGATTACGGAGGCGGAGAATCTGGTGCGGGCGATCTATTTCGCCGAGAAGACCGGCGCCCGAATCTACATTCCCCATGTCAGTTCGGAGCTCGCGCTCGCGGACTATCGGCGCCACCGGCGCGATTTCGAGCACTGCTACCTGGAGACCTGCCCGCACTATCTGACCCATACCATGGATATGGACCTGGGCAGCGTCTACAAGGCGAACCCGCCGCTGCGGACGCGGGCCGACGTGGACGCCCTTTGGGCCGCGCTCGCCGACGGCACCATCCATGTGCTCGCCTCCGACCATGTACCGCGCAAGCGCGCCACCAAGGAGAAGGGCATCTGGCAGGCGTCTCAGGGCTTCCCCGGCACGGCGACGGTCCTGCCGGTGGTGCTGTCCGAGGGCTACCACAAGGGCCGCATCAGCTTGGCCCGGATCGCCGAGGTGCTGTGCCGCGAGCCCGCGCGCCTGTTCGACCTGGCGCCCGCCAAAGGCGACATCCGGGTCGGCGCCGACGGCGACCTGACGCTGGTCGATCTCGACCTCAGCCGCAAGGTGGACCCGGCCGAACTCGGCTCCCACTCCGACTACAGTCCCTATGAGGGCTGGACGCTCAAGGGGTGGCCGGTGCGCACGATCGTGCGCGGCACCACGGTGATGGACCGTCACAAGGTGGTTGGGGCCCCGGGACACGGCCGCTACCTGCACCGCACCAGGAGTGCCGCCCATGCCGGCTAAGCGGGCAAGCAAGCCACCGGTGCGAGGCGGAGCCGCGGGCGGGGCCGTCGCGCGGCGCCAGACGCATTTCCCCCATGGACCGGCGTCCTCCGGCGTGATCGGCAGCGTCGCCGAGTTGCTCCAGGCGTGGTGGCTGTGGGAGCGTTTCTACCGGGTGAGCGAACCGAGGCGCGGCGTCGCCGCCTGCCTCGCCGCCAGCGTCGCCCTCAGCAGCCGCGCCCGCACCATGGCCGGTGTAGCCTATCCCCATCGGCGCCGCATCGTGCTGAATGCCGCCCTCCTGCTCGAGGGGCGCGGGGCCGATCGCAACTCGACCTTCCTGCACGAGTGCGCCCACATCGTCGCCGACATCGGCTTCGGCCGCAGTTGCGGCCACGGCCCCGAATGGCAGCGCGTGATGCATGCGCTCGGCGAGGCGCCGGACCGCTGCCACGACATCGCGTACCTGTCGGCGGCGGCCACCGCGCAGATCGTCTGGCGTTGCGTCTGCTGCGACGAGCCCTACTATTTCGTGCGCCGGCCGCAGCGCCGCATCCGCGACTGCTGGTGCCGCTATTGCGGCCCGCTGCGCGGCCGACTGCGCGAGGAGGAGCCCCGCGTGCGCCGACCACGGGGAGGCGCATGAGGGCCATCGACAAATCGGCGAGCGCCACGGGCGTCGGGAGTAGGCCATGCGCACCGCGCTGAACGGGCTTTACACCGCCGGCGGCGCGGTTGCCGCATTCGCCTTCTGCATGATCGGTGCACTTACTTTCGCCGAAATCCTGGCCCGGCTGCTCGGGACCAGCATCCCCTCCGCGGGCGACTTCGCTGGCTATTCCATGGCGGCGTCTTCGTTCCTGGGTCTCGCCTACACGCTACGCAAGGGCGGGCACATTCGGGTGCGACTCCTGCTGGACAAGCTGCCGCCACGCCCGGCGCGCGCCTTCGAGATCGGCGCGCTGCTGACCGCCGTCGCCGTGATTGGCTACTTCGCCTACTATGTCTGCCTGCTGGTCTGGCGCACGTACACGTTCGGCGAATTCACGCTCGGGCTGGTGCCGATCCGCAAGTGGATCCCGATGACCTTCATGGCGGTCGGCATCGTCATCTTCTTCATCGCGTTCCTCGACGACCTGATCGCCGCCCTCTCAGGACGCGACCCGAGCTATGTCGGCCAGTCCGGTGTCGCCGACGAGTTCGTGCCGAGCCGCGAGAGCAAGGTCAAGACCGGCGGATATTTCGAGTAGCGGCGGGAGACATGGACCCCTTCCAGACCTCGCTGCTTCTGATTCTGCTCATGTTCGTGCTGCTGGGCCTCGGCATCTGGATCGCCGTGACGCTCTTCATGGTCGCGCTCTTGGCCATCTGGCTGTTCGCGCCGGTCGCGCCCGGCATCATTTCCGCCACCACCATCTGGGGCCAGAGTTCCTCCTGGGCCCTGACCGCGCTGCCCATGTTCATCTGGATGGGGGAGATTCTGTTTCGCACGCAAGTGTCCGCCGACATGTTCCGCGGCCTCGCCCCCTGGACCACGGCAATTCCGGGCGGGTTGCTGCACGTGAACGTGCTCGGCTCCGGCATATTCGCGGCGATCTGCGGCTCCTCCACGGCGACCGCCGCCACCATCGGCCGCATCAACCTGCCGGAGCTCGCCAAGCGCGGCTACGACGAACGCATGGCATACGGATCCCTGGCCGGCGCCGGCACTCTGGGCATCCTGATCCCGCCCTCGATCGCCATGATCATCTATGGATTTCTCACCGACGTCTCGATCGCGAAGCTGTTCGCGGCCGGCTTCCTGCCGGGCCTCATGCTGGTGGTGCTGTTCTCCGGCTACATCGTCATCTGGGCGCTGTTCAACCAGGCGAAGATGCCGAAGCCCGAGGTTCCACCCGGGATCGCCGCCCGCCTATACGAATCGCGGCGGTTGATTCCGGTCCTGATTCTGATCGTGGTCGTACTCGGGTCCATCTACGGTGGTGTGGCGACGGCGACCGAGGCGGCGGTGATCGGCGTGGCCGGCTCGCTCACGCTGTCCGCCCTCTACGGCTCGCTCACCTGGCGCTCGTTCCTCGACAGCCTCTACGGCGCCATGATCGTGAGCTGCATGATCAGCCTGATTCTCGCCTCCTCCGCGGTGCTCACCACCGCAATGGGTTACAGCGGTTTGCCGCGCAATCTCGCCAACTGGATCGCGGCGATGAATCTTTCGCCCTATGTGCTGCTGATGGTGCTCAGCGTCTTCTTCATCATTCTCGGCTGCTTCATCGACGGACTCTCGATCCTGGTGCTGACCGCCTCGATCATCGTGCCGATCGTCGAGAAGGCGGGGATCGACCTGCTCTGGTTCGGCATCTACCTGGTGATCATGATCGAGATCGGCCTGGTGACGCCCCCCGTCGGCTTCAACCTGTTCGTGATCCAGGGGCTGACGGGCCGCGAGATAACGTTCATCTCGCGCGGCGCGGTGCCGTTCTTCCTCTTGCTGATCCTCGGCACCGTGATCATCACCATCTTTCCCGAGATCGTCTGGTTCCTCCCCCGATACGTCAGGCTCTGAGCACGTGAGCCCCACGACAGGCCCGGCCATGGCGCCCCACCCGCGCTACCCGCATGTGTTTCAGCCGCTCCGGATCGGCCGCCATACGCTGAAGAACCGCATTTTCGTGCCGGCCCACACCACCAACTACGGCCAGCACCACCTGCCCTCCCTGCGCCACCGCGACTACCACGCGGCGCGCGCGAAGGGCGGCGCGGCGCTGATCATCTTCGAGGCCATCCGGGTGCACGGGAACAGCCTGGGGCGGCCGCAAGGGGTCGGCGGCTACGACCCGGCGTGCATCGCCCCCTTCCGTGCCGTCGCCGACGCCGTCCACGCCGAGGGCATCCCGCTGTTCGGCCAGGTGATCCACTTGGGGCGGCAGATCAACGGTGATTTCGAGCGCACGGTTTCCTTCGGCCCCTCGGCGGTGCGCTGGTCGGCCACCGCGGCCATGCCGCACGCCATGAACCGCGACGACATGGACGAGGTGGCAGCCGGCCACGTGCAGACGGCACAGAACATCCTCGCCGCCGGGCTCGACGGCTTCGAGGTTCATCTCGGCCACGGCCACCTGCTGCAACAGTTCCTCTCGCCGTCCTCCAACTGCCGCGATGACGACTATGGGGGAACGGAGGAGAGGCGGCTCGGCTTCCCGCTCGAGGTATTGCGCCGGGTCCGTGACAGCGTCGGTGCCGATGCCTGCATGGGCATCCGCATCAGCGCCGAGGAGTTCATCGACGACGGCCTGCATCTGGATGAGATGCGGCGCCAGCTCCTGCGCCTCATGGCCGCCGTGCAGATCGACTTCGTCAACGTCTCGCACTCGGCCTACCACGGCAGTTACTCGCTCGCCACCCAGATGGCCGACATGGCCTTCGACGTGAACCTGTTCCGGCCGCTGCCGCAGGCGATCCGCCGCACCCTCGCCGACGCGGGGCACCAGGTTCCGGTGCTCGCCGTCTGCAAGTTCCGCACCGTCGCCGAGGCGGAGGAATATATCGCCCAGGGCGGCGCCGACATGGTCGGCATGGCGAGGGCACACATGGCCGACCCGGAGCTGGTCGCCAAGGCCGCCACGGGGCGCGAGGCGGAGCAGCGCCCCTGCATCGGCTGCAACCAGGGCTGCGCGGCGATGCTGGAGAAGGACCTGCCCATCACCTGCCTGGTCAACCCGCGCATGGGGCTCGAGGGGCGGTGGCCGGAGCCGGCGCCGAGCCCGACTCCCGCGCCGAAGAAGGTCCTGGTGATCGGCGGCGGCCCGGCGGGCTGCGAGGCCGCCTGGGTGGCGGCGGCGCGCGGCCACCGGGTCGCCCTCTGGGAGGGCGCCGCGCGCCTCGGCGGACAGGTCAACGCAATCCGACTCATGCCGCACCGCGCCGACTTTCTGGGTCTCCTGGACCACCAGGAAAGTCAGTGCCGCCGGCACGGTGTCGCCGTCACCCTCAACCGAACCGCCGACGCCGACGCCGTGGCGGCCTTCGCCCCCGACACCGTGGTGCTGGCGACTGGCTCGGCCCCGGAGCCGATGGTCTTTCCCCGGGGCGGGACGGCGCTCTCGCTGGTCGAAGCGCTCGAGGATCCGGGCCGGCTGGGTAACGCCGTCGCGGTTTTTGACACGGTCGGCGAGTGGAGCAGCATGTCCCTGGTCGAACACCTAGCAAATGCCGGCAAGCGGGTCAGCCTGTTCTGCCCCGTCGCCGCCATCGGCTGGCGCACCACGATCTACAGCAACTTCGCCCTGTTCCGGCGCCTGCGCGAGCACAAGGTGCAGCTCTGCCCATTGCGCCGGGTTCTGGCGCGGACCAACCAGGGACTCGTGGTCGAGGACGTTGCGACAGGCGAGGAAGTCACGCTCCCCGACTTCGACAGCCTGATCGCCGTGCAATACAACCGCACCCAGGACGAACTCTACGCGCCGCTCAGGGCGCGCGGCCTGCCGGTGCACATGGCCGGCGACTGCCTGGCGGCACGCACCGCCCTCGAAGCGGTCTACGAAGGCCACGCCGCCGGCCTCGCGCTCTGAGAAATGCCATGACCTATCTGGTCACCGGTGCGAGCGGCTTCGTCGGTCTCAACCTGGTCGAACTGCTGCTCGGCCGCGGCGAGACGGTGGTCGCCTTCAGCCTGACACCGATCCCGGCCGCCGCCTGCGATACTCTGGGCGCCCTGCCCGGGCGCCTGATCGAGGTCACCGGCGACATCGACGACTACGCCCGCCTCGAAGGCGCTGTCCGCGATCACCGCGTTGAGCGCATCGCCCATCTGGCCGCGATCACGCTCGGGGCGAGCGTCGACCCGGCGCGCACTGCCCGGGTACTGGACGTGAACTCGGTGAGCTCCGTCGCCTTGCTCCATCTCGCCCACGCCCACGGTGTGCGCCGGCTGCTGCTGCCGAGCTCGTCGGCGGCCTATGGCGACGCGCTCTATGCCGGCCAGCCGATCAGCGAAGCGACCGTCTGCCGGCCGACCAGTCTCTATGGCATCACCAAGCTGTTGAACGAGCGCCTTGCGGCATACGGCCGTGCCGCCCTCGGCCTCGACGTGGTGGCGCCGCGGCTGACGGCGGTATTCGGTCCCTGGGAGCACGCCACCGGCGTCCGCGAGACCCTCAGCCCGCCCTTTCAGCTCGCCCGGGCGGCGGCGCGGGGTGAAGGCGCGGTCATCGCCCATGCCGGCGGCGACCGGGACTGGGTCTACGCGCGCGACGCGACGCGGGCGCTCGCGCTCCTGCTGGATGCGCCGCGGCTCGGGCATCTGGTCTACAACATCGGCGTCGCCGAGGGCTGGCGGCTTGCAGACCTCTGCCGGCGCCTCGCCGCCGCGTTTCCGGCCTTCACCTGGCGCCAGGCCGCGGCCGGCGAGACGCCTTCAATTGCCTACCACGCCCCCCTCGACCGCCCACGCTCCCCGCTCGGCATCGCCCGGCTGGCCGCCGACCTCGGCTATGCCCCCAGCTTCACGGCCGAGGGAGCGCTCGACGACTATGTCGCGTGGGCTGTCGGACACCGGGCGTTCCTAATGGCTTAAGCCTATCCGCCGAGGAAGCCGTTCAAGGTCGCCAACTGCTCGGAAAGCGACCAGGAGAGCGGGGCGAACCGGGCGCCGGGGATCGCCTTGGCCGCCCCCTCGGCGAGGGAGAAGAACACGTCATCGACGTTGGCCGCGACCAGGGTCGGCTGGGTCAGGCGCTTGAGGCGACCGGCGATCCCGAAGGCAAAGATCGCGCGGTAGGTGTCGGCGTAAGAGCCGTGGTTCTTCATGTAGGAGGCGACCTTGAGGGTCAGCTCGGCCGGGTCCACCCGCGGCTCCGCGTGGCGGATGGCGGCCCGGGTCCGCTGGTACCAGGGAAAGAAGAACTGCTCGTCGCGGACCGCGTGCCAGAGCCCGATCCAGTGGGTGCCGTCGGGGCGGATGCGGATTGGCGGCGCGTAGCGCCGGCCGACCCTGAGCCGCTCGGCGTCGGCGAGCGCGATCGGCGCATCGAGCACCAGGCGACGGACCATGCCGGGGTGCGCCACCGCCACCTCGACCGCCACGTTGGCGCCACCGTGGAGACCATAGAGGTCGGCCTGCTCGATGCCGAGGCGCGCCAGGGCAGCGGCGACGGCAGAGGCCATGGCGGCCACCGTGGCGCGGCCGCGCGGGAAGGGGTCGGAGTCGCCACAGCCCGGCAGGTCGATGCCGACCACCGGGCGCGTCTCGGCCAAGCGCCGGAGCAACGGCTGGAACCAACTCACCGAGCCCGGCGCCGGCGAGAGCATCACCAGCGGCACGCCCCGCCCCTGGCCGGCATGCCGGACGGCGAGCTGGAGCCCGTCGGCTGCGAGATAACTGCGCGTCACCCCGCCGAGAATGGGGCGGGGCGGTGCCGCCTCGGGCGCCGGCTTCGGCGCGGGGAACCGCTTCAGGATGGCGAGCTCGGCGGCGGCGGCGCGGATGCGGTTCCGCGGCATGCGCTCGATCCGGCAGCAGTCGGGCAGCGGCGGCAGCAGCTCCAGCGCCTTGAACAGCGAATCATCCGGGTAGGCGAGGAACACGACCGGCGCCAACAGGTGCGGGATCGGTTCCTCGGCGACGTAGCGGAAGGCGGCCATGTAGGGCTTCTTGTAATCATTACCGGCTTCCAGCACGTCGATCACGCCGGAGTGCAGGAACGCCGCATCCGGCACATCGGCATCGGCCCGGGTCGCCCGCGACGCGACGTTCCAGGGCCAGAACAGGTACTGCTCGCGGTAGCGGTACCAGAGCCAGAGCAGGTGCGCGCCGTCGAAGGTCGGCGTGAAGGGCTGAAAGTAAGTCGCAAGCCGCCGCGCCCGCTCGCCGGCGGTATAGATCGGATAGCCGTCGAGCAGTGCGACCGCCGTTCGCTCAGGATAGCGGCGGGCGAACTCGACACAGATCGAGGCGCCGGTGTGGGAGCCGTAGAGAGCGGTCCTTTCGATGCCGAGGGCGTCCAGGGTCTCGGCGAGCCCGATGGCGAGATCGGCCATCACGGGGTTCGGCACTGGCAGGGGGTCGGACTGGCCGAGCCCGGGAATGTCGATGGCGATCGCCGTGAACGCCTGGGCGAAGGTCCGCGTCTGCAAGTCCAGGGTCTTGCCCGAGGTCGGTGACTGGTGGATCAGGACCACGGGCGGACCGGTGCCGGCCCGGCGGTAGTGCACCTGCCGGTCGCCAACCGTGACGTAACCGCGCCAAATCACGATTTCGTGTTTGGCTCGCCCCTTTGGCATGAACGCCTTGCCTCCGCTATCCGCCAGCGAGGATACGGGGTGCGACAACCTGGGCAAGGGACCTTCCCCGCACGAATCGCTTTGACTCCCTAGGGCTCTCTCACCCTATAGTCCATCCCGGAAAACGTTACCAACCTCACGAAGGGAGGACGAAAATTGATGTCTGAACCACGCAGTTCCGCGCTCGCGGCCGCAGCCGTCGGCGCGATCGCCCTGATTGCCGCCGGCTCCGCCGCCGCGCAGCAGGTGCACATGAAGATGACCCATACCTCGTCGCTCGCCGAGAACCAGAGCGCGGGTCACGAGATCATGAAATTGCAGGTCGAGTCGGCTTCGAACGGCCGCATCAAGATCGAGATCTTCCCGAACAGCATGCTTGGCCCCATGCGCCAGACCCTCGAACAGGCGCAGCTCGGCGTTGTCCAAGTGGCTTATACCTCGGGTGGCGGCATCGGCCAGGTGATCCCGGAGATCCAGGCGTTCGACATTCCCTACATCACGCCGAACGATCGCGTCGCCGAGTACATGCAGAATGATCACGAGCTCAACAAGTTCGTAAGCGACGAGACCTTCAAGAAGACCGGCGACTTGCGCTGCCTGCAGATTTGGAATAGCGGCGGCTGGCGCTCCTTCTACACGATCCAGGGCCCGGTCAAGACCGCGGCGGACCTGAAGGGCCTGAAGATCCGGACCGTGGAATCGCCGATACCCATGGAATTCGTCCGGGCGCTGGGCGGCAATCCAACCCCGGTTCCGTGGGTGGAGCTCTACACCTCCTTCGCCACCAAGGTCGTCGCCGGCACCATGAACAACGTCGGCGACCTGATCCCGAACAATTTCCATGAGTTCCTGAAGTTCGGCATCGTCGATCAGCACGCGCCGGTCTGGGCGTTCTCCTGGGGCAATGCCAAGTGGTGGGACAATCTCCCTGCCGATCTGCAGAAGATCATCATGGACGGCTTCTATACGCTGCGCGTGACCACGGCCAATATCGCCAAGGAACGCGACATGACGCGCTACAAGGACTTCGAGAAGGCGGGCGGGAAAGTCTATTTCCCGTCAGCAGAGGAGAAGGCCACCTTCTATCCGGCCGCCAAGGTCGTACGCGACTGGTACACCGGCAAGTTCGGCGACACCTGGATCAAGCAGATCGAGGCCGCCCGCGGCCGCGCCGAAGCCCACGTCGCGGCCTATGACGCCGTCAACGTGAAGAAGAAATAGCAGCATCGAACGATCCGATCGCTGGACAGGCGCGGGGACAACCCCGCGCCTGTCTCGTTTCGCGCGCGCCTTCCCCCGTGCCAAAAAATCCCTTTGACACGGTTCAGCGAGCTCGCTGTATAGTCGCCCGAGAATGCAAGACCAGTCCGACAAAGGGGGGATTCGGCTCATGGCTAAACCACGTATTTGCGCATTCGCGGCCGTCGGCGCTATTGCCTTGCTGGCCGGTGCCCCGGCTTCCGCGCAGCAGGTTACCATGAAGTTGGCCCACCCCTCGTCCATCGGCGAGGCCCATACCACGGGCCACGAAATCATGAAGGCGGAGATCGAGGCGGCGTCGAACGGTCGCGTGAAGATGGAAATCTTCCCCAATGCCCAGCTCGGAAATTTCCGTCAGACCTTAGAGCAGACACAGATCGGCACGATCGAGGCGGTGTACACGTCTGGCGGCGGGGTCGGTCAGGTGATCCCGGAGATCCAAGCCTTCGACATCCCCTACATCACGCCCAACGACCGCGTCGCCGAGGCGATGATGGACGATTCCGAACTGCTGAAGTTCGTGAACGATGAATCCTATAAGAAGACCGGCAACATCCGCCTGGCACAGATCTGGAGCACGGGCGGCTGGCGGTCCTTTTACACTGTCCAGGGCCCGATCAAGACCGCGGCAGACCTCAAGGGCATGAAGATTCGCACCGTCGAGTCCCCGATCCCGATGGAATTCGTCCGTGCCCTCGGTGCCAATGCCACGCCGATCCCGTGGCAGGAACTCTACACGTCCTTCGCCACCAAGGTCGTCAATGGCACCATGAACAACGTCGGTGACCTGATCCCGAACAACTTCCACGAGTTTCTGAAATTCGGCATCGTCGACCAGCACGCGCCCGTCTGGGCGTTTTCCTGGGTAAACGCGAAGTGGTGGGAGGGCGTCCCCACCGACCTGAAGAAAATCATTATCGATGGGTTCTATACGCTCCGCGTAACCACGGCGAACATGGCCAAGGAACGCAACATGGCGCGGTACAAGGAATTCGAGAAGGCTGGCGGTAAGGTCTATTTCCCGACGGCCGAGGAACGGGCGACCTTCTTCCCGGCGGCCAAGGTGGTGCGCGACTGGTACACCGGCAAGTATGGCGACAGTTGGGTGAAGCAGATCGAAGCCTCACGCACCCGCGCGGAAGCCAAGGTCGTCGCCTACGACGCCGTGAACTTGAAGTAACCGCCGCGCCGATCCTTCTGATTGCCGGCAGGCGCGGGGGCAACCCCGCGCCTGTTTCGTTTTCTTGGCTTTCAGCGGTCGCGACGCCCGTGATAGCGTCGCCTGGCTGAGGCGCGGGAGTGCGGGTTGCGGGTCGGGATCGAAGTCGGCGGAACGTTCACCGACCTGGTCGCCATCGACGGTGATCGCGTGCTTATCGGCAAGGTGCCGAGCACGCCGGCGGCGCCCGACCGGGGCGCGCTCGACAGCCTGGCTGCCGCCAGCATCGACTTGGCCCGGGTCCGCGACCTGGTGCACGGCTCGACGGTGGCCACCAACGCCATCCTGGAGCGCAAGGGGGCCCGCCTCGCCTTCCTGGTGACCGAGGGGTTCCGCGACCTGCTGCTATTGCAGCGCCACGACCGCAAACGCATCTACGATTTGTTTTACCAGAAGCCGCGGCCCGTGGTGGCGCGCCGCGACACGTTCACGGTCGCGGAGCGCATGGATGCCGAAGGCCGCGCCCTGGTGCCGCTGGATGCCGCCGCCGAAGTCCAGCGGCTGGCGCCGGCGATCGAGGCCGGCGGCTACCACGCCATCGCCATTCTGTTCCTGAACTCCTATGCCAATCCGGCGCACGAGGAGGCCCTGGCGGCGGCGCTGGAGCGGCGTTTCCCGCATCTATTCATCACCTGCTCAACTGAGGTGACGCGCGAGTTTCGCGAATACGAGCGCGCCTCGACGGTGACGCTCTCAGCCTATGTACAGCCGGTGATCGACTCCTATCTGGCGCGCTTTGCCGATGCCCTCGGGGACCGTGGCTTTACCGGCCGTTTCAGCGTCATGCAGTCGAACGGCGGCCGCATGCCGGCGGCGGGCATGGCCAAGAACGCCATCACCTCGCTGTTCTCCGGACCGGCGGCCGGTG
The DNA here is from genome assembly GCA_009693995.1 of Alphaproteobacteria bacterium. Taxonomy (GTDB): domain Bacteria; phylum Pseudomonadota; class Alphaproteobacteria; order SHWA01; family SHWA01; genus SHWA01. The sequence continues at coordinate 21,014 of SHWA01000029.1, forward strand.
TCATCGGCGCCGTGCACCAGGCCGGACGGTCGGGCTACCGCAACCTGATCACCTTCGACATGGGCGGCACATCGACCGACGTCTGCCTGGTCAGGGACGGCCAGCCGGACCTCTCCACCGAGACCGAGGTCGATGGCCTGCCGATCCGCACCCCCGTGCTCGACATCGTCACCGTCGGTGCCGGCGGCGGGTCGATCGTCTGGGTCGACGACGGCGGCATGTTGCGCATCGGTCCGCGCTCCGCTGGCGCCGACCCGGGGCCGGCCTGCTACGGGCGCGGCGGCACCGAGCCGACGGTCACCGACGCCCACCTGATCCGCGGTTCCATGCGCGCCGACGCGTTCCTGGGTGGGCGCATGCGGATCCAGCCGGCCGCCGCCGAGCGGGCCTTCCAAGGACTGGCATCGCGCTTCGCACAGTCCTTGCCGCAGATCGCCGACAGTGCGGTCCGGGTGGCGGACGCCGCCATCGTGCGCGCGATTCAGATTGTCTCGACCGAGCGCGGGCGCGACCCGCGCGACTTCGTGCTGGTCCCCTTTGGCGGCGCCGGGCCCCTGCACGCGGCTCGGGTGGCCGAGGAGCTCGGCATCGTGACCGTCGCGGTTCCGCCCCACGCCGGCGTGATCTCCGCCTTCGGCCTGCTGGCGGCGGACGACACGCAATACGAGACGCTGACCCGCAAGATCGTGGTCGGTGACGGCACCGCCGAAATCGTCCGCGAGCAGTACGCCGCCATGCGCGGCCGGATGCTCGGCGCCTTCCGCGAGCTCGGGATCGCGGCAGCGCCACGCTGCGGCCTGACCTTGGCCATGCGTTTCGTGGGCCAGGCCTTCGAGGTGCCGGTGACGCTCGCGGAGGGTGAGATCGAGCGCCTCGACAGCGGCGATCTGGAACGCCGCTTCATCGCCGCGCACCACCGCGTCTTTGCCTTCGGCGAGGCGAGCCAGGGCACCAGCGAGATCGTATCGTTCCGCCTGGGCGCTGCTTCGCCGCCGCCCTCGGTGCCGATATTGGCCGTCGCCTATGACGGGCCGGCCGTCACCGCCGAGACCCGCATCTTCGATCGTGGCGCCTGGCGGCCGGCGCGCCTGCTCGCGCGCGGCCACTGCCGCGTCGGCCACGTGGTCGCAGGCCCCGCCCTGATCGAGGATGCGACGTCGACCACTTACGTGCCCCCCGGTTGGCGCGCGCGGGGAGATTCGTGCGATAACCTGTTCATGACTCGAGCGGAGTAGCGCCATGATATTGAACCCGGTCGACCAGGCGGTGATCAGCCAGGGGCTGATCGCGGCGGCGCGCGAGATGGGTGTGAAGCTGGTTCGCTCCGCCTATTCCCCGATCCTGCGCGAGGCCAGTGACGGCTCGGCGGCGATTCTCGATCCAGCCGGCAACGTGGTGGCCCAGGCCGAGCTGATTCCGATGCAGCTCGGCCCGATCAGCGCGACCTTCGCCCCCTGCGCACGCCTGTTTCCACCCGATCAGCTAGTCGAGGGCGACTTCTACATCAACAACGATCCCTACAATGGCGGCCAGCATCTGCCGGACGTTTTCATCTTCACACCGATCTTCTTTTCCGGTCGGCTGGTCGGGTTCACCGCCTCGGTCGCCCATCATCTCGATCTCGGCGGTGGTGCCGCCGGCATGAACGTGGACGCGACCGACCTCTACCAGGAAGGGCTGATCTTTCCGCCCAGCAAGTACAACCTGAAGCATGATTGGCACGGTGGCCCCTTCGAGCGGCTGGTGCGGGCCAACATCCGCGTGCCGCAGCAGACCATCGGCGACTTCAATGCCCAGTTCGCCGCCAACGCGGTCGGCGCCCTGCGGGTCAAGGAACTCTGCGCTAAGTTCGGGCCCGAGACGGTCGCCGCCGCCATGGAGGAGCTGCTCGCCTATTCGGAGCGGCGCATGCGAGCGGCGATCGCGGCGGCACCCGATGGAGTCTATGTCGGCGAGGATGCGCTCGACGACGACGGCGTGAGCGAGACGCCGCTCCGGGTGCGGGCGGCGGTGACCATCCGGGGCGACCAGGTGGAGGTCGATTTCGCCGGCACCTGCGACCAGGTGCGCACCACCTTGAACTGCCCCTTCGCCTCGACGGTCGCGGCGGCGCTCAGTTGCGTGAAGGCGGTCCTCACCAGCCCCGATATTCCCTTCAACGAGGGCTCCAAGCGGCCGATCACCATCAAGGCCCCCTACGGCTCGATGCTGAATCCAAAGCCGCCCGCGCCGGTGCGGGCGCGCATGCTCTCCGCTTACCGCGCGTTCGACGCGGTGATGCGGGCGCTGGCCCAGGCGGTGCCCGAGAAGGCGATCGCCGGCGGCTTCGACACCACCGAGTCCATCTGCCTCAGCCACCTCGGCCCTTCGGGCTATCGCATCTATCTGGAGATCTTCGGTGGCGGCTATGGCGCGGGCATCGCCAATGACGGCTGCGACGCGGTCGACAACGCGCTCTCCAACTGCAGCAACATTCCCGTCGAGGCGATGGAGCTGGAGTACGATTTCTTCCGCGTGCGCGAGTACGGGCTGAGACCCGACTCCGGGGGCGCGGGCCGCCACCGCGGCGGGCTGGGCCTGATTCGCAGGTTCGAGATCCTGAAGGAAGGTGTCCACCTCCAGACCTATTCCGACCGCTTCCTGATCGCCCCGCAGGGCATCGCCGGCGGCGAGCCCGGAGGTTTCGCCCGCACCCGCATCGAGCGCGGAAACGAGCGGATCGATCTCAGGTCCAAGCTCAGCCTCGCGCTGCGCCAGGGCGATCTCCTGGTCGCCGAGACCGGGGGCGGGGCCGGCCACGGTGCGGCCGATGGTCGCGATCCGACCCTGGTCGCCGCCGATCTTGCCGACGGGCTGCTCTCGCCGACCGAGGCAGCGCGCCGCTACGGATTCAAGACCGCCGCCGAATAGGAGCCGTCCGATGCCGGAATTCTCGATCCGCGCCGAACACCGGATCAAGCCCGAATGCCGCGAGGCTTGGATCGCCCTCGCCCGGCGTCACTCGGCGAACTCCCTGAAAGATCCCGCGTGCCTGCGCTTCGATGTCCTCTTTAGCCGCGATGATCCGAACCTCGCCATGTTGTACGAGGTCTA